>CAXBID010000034.1:0-21469 GCA_963975495.1 uncultured Flavobacteriaceae bacterium
AACTTTTATTTTTTTAATATTGAAGGCTTGCCTAATTTCCCAACGGAGTTTGTTAACCACCTGAAAGGAGGTCCAGTTTAGAGGTTTATCAATAAGTAAAACTTGTCCAGATAGATAATCTTCAGAAGTTGACATATACTAATTAAAATAAGAAAAGGTAATAGCAATTAAGCCAACAATAACGCAGTAAATAGCAAAGTAAGTAAGCTTGCTTTTTTTAACTAGTGCAATCATCCAAGTACAGGCAAATAACCCTGAAATAAACGCAGCAATAAACCCTATTGAAAGTGAAGTAAAATTTGAGCTTTCATAAGTTAAATCGCCACTTATAACATCTTTCGCGATTTTCCCAAAAATTAGCGGAACAACCATTAAAAAAGAAAAACGAGCAGCTTTAGTTTTATCGTTTCCTAATAATACAGAGGTTGAAATGGTAGCCCCCGAGCGTGAAATACCAGGCAACATGGCAATAGCTTGAGAAACGCCAATAACCAATGCATCAATAAATGTCACTTTTTTATCTGTGTCTTTTGATCTATCAGCAAGGTAAAGCAACAGCGCGGTTATAATAAGCATAAAACCAACAAGTTTAATGTTTCCTCCAAATAACTCTGCAAATTGAGATTCGTAAGTGTATCCTATTACAACTGCAGGAATCATAGATAATGCAATTTTAGATATAAACTGTAAATCGTCATTCCATTTAAATTTTAAAGATCCTTTTATCAGGGCTAAAATATCTTTTCTAAAAACCACAATAGTACTTAAAGCGGTTGCAAAATGTAACACCACTGTAAATAGTAAACTTTCTTCAGGAATCGATTTGTCACCTAGAATAGCTTTTCCTAATTCTAAATGTCCACTAGAAGAAACAGGTAGAAATTCTGTAAGCCCTTGAATAACACCAAGAATAATTGAGTCTATTATATCCATGGCGCAAAAATATTAAAATAGTGTTATGAAATGCAAAAACTCTAATTTTATTTAGCTTTAAAGGTAGAGTCTCTAATAATTAGTGTCCCTTTTATCTCCACCATTTTATTAGTTATCGTTTCTGTCGCGCTTTCAATTTCTTCAATTAAGTATTTGGTAGCGGTCTCTCCAATTTTTTCACCAGGTTGATCAATGGTAGTTAGCATAGGTTCAATTATTGTAGAATTTGAAGAGTTACTAAAACCAACTACGGCAATATCTTCTGGGATTTTAATATTGAATTTTTTTAGTGTTTTAATAACACCAATGGCGGCACTATCAGTAATAGCAAAAATAGCATCTGGCCGCTCTTTTATGCTTAGCAGAATATTTGCCATTCTTTTTCCTTGTGTTAGTGAAATGTCATCAACACTAATAATAATTTTATCATCAACACCTATATGATGTTCCTTTAAGGCTCTTAAATATCCAGCATATCTTTTTTCCGAAGTATATGAAAACGCTCTTTCTTTAATGATAGCGATTCTTTTTTTACCAATATTTATTAAATGCTCAACAGCATTGAATGCTGCTTCTTCATCATTAATTGTAATTTGGGTACAAGGAATTTTATTAGATGCTTTATCAAATAATATTAATGGTATTTTATTTAGTATTGGCAAAATATTATCAATATCTCGTGTCATTTTTGTAAGCGAAGCTAAAATACCATCAACACCAAATTGTATCATGGTGTTAAGCATTTCAGTTTGTTTTATTTCATCGTTATTAGATTCTGAAATAATTACTCGATATCCTCTTGCGGAAGCTTCTTCTAAAATACCTCTAACCATGGTTGTTGTAAAATAGTGAGTTATATTTGGTACAATAACTCCTATAATATTTGATTTATGTTTACTGAAGCCCTTAGCAAAAATATTAGGAACATAGTGCATAGATTGTGCTAATCGTTTAACCTTTTCTTTTGTTGGGTCACTTATATCCGGATGATCGTTTAATGCCCTTGAAACTGTTGAAATTGAGAGATTTAACTCTTGAGCTATTTTTTTTAGAGTTGTGACGCCTTTTTTCATAATTCCTAAATGTTAAAATTTCAAATTGCAAACGTTTTCGCAAACGTTTGCGTACAAATATGCTAATTTTTTAGCACTTTTTTTAAGCATTTGCAAATACTTTTGTTCTAATAATAACTAATTCTAAATAAAAATGAAAAAAACTATTTTAACACTGTTATGCTTTTTCAGTATTGCTGCTATATTTTCGCAAACTGAAATTACAGGAAATGTTAAGGACAATTCTGGCGTTCCCATTGCGGGAGCCAATGTTTTAATATTGGGAAGCTCAACTGGAGCTACAACCGATTTTGATGGAAACTTTAGTTTTATGGCAAACTTGGAAGGCGCTCAAACCATTCAAGTGTCTTACTTAGGTTATGAAACGTTTGAGCAGTCTATTAATCTAGATGGAACAGAAATTTCATTACAAATTATTTTAAAAGAAGGAGGAAATGAATTAGATGCTGTAGTTTTAACAGCAACTTCAACTACACGTTCTCAAAAGGAAACACCTCTTTCAATAACCTCGTTTGGAGCGAAACAATTATCTCAAAAAGGCACAAGTAGTCAAGCAGATATATTGCGAAGTGTACCAGGTATCACAGCTGAAGGTGGTGGTGGCGAGGTTGCCTCAAACATTTTTGTTAGAGGATTGCCTTCTGGCGGTCAATACCAATTTAACCCACTTCAAATTGACGGAATGCCTGTGTTAAGTACATTCGGATTAAACTCATCAGCTCATGACGTTTATTTTAGAAACGATATTGGTATGCAAAGCCTTGAATTTGTGCGTGGTGGTTCATCTATCTTATATGGTGTTGGTTCGGTTGCTGGTATTATCAACTATACTAGTATAACAGGGAATGCCAAGCCTAAAAATATTCTTAGAACTGAAGTTGCTTCAAACTCTAGATATAAGGCTGACTTTTTAACAAGTGGTCCACTTGGAGGAGAAGATTCTAAAACGTTTTATGCACTTTCTGGTTTTTACAGATATGATGAAGGGCCTTTAAAAACAGGATTACCTACAGAAGGTTTTCAATTAAGAGGTAATCTTAAGCATTTAACAGATAAAGGATCAATAACTTTTTCTGGACAATTTATAGATGATAATGTACAGTTCTTTTTGCCTTACCCTTTGGAAGGCGGATCTCGTAATCGTCCTAATGGAAATGATGGAAACGAAATATTCACTTTGCAAACAGCAGCGGCTTCAGATATTTCATATTTAACCCCAGATGGAGTGTATCAATCACCTATTGAAGATGGTGTTGTTACTAAAGGTGGTTATTTCTTAACCAACTTTAAGCACAGATTTTCTGATGATTTAAAATTAGATGCTAAATTGAGATATTCTCGTTACAAGCACCAATTCAACTTATTTTTGGATGGTAGTGGCGTAGGTGGAGCTAAAGCAGTTGAGACACAACAGGAGTATCTTGATGCTAGAGGACTTACAGGAGGCACATTTACGTATTTGAATGGACAACCACTTGCGTCGGATGCCTTATTATTTGAAAACAGGATTTTAGATAGAAATAGACCTTTAACAGAGTTAATGGCAGATATTAAAGTGACTAAAACTAGTGGTAACCATAGTTTAACTTTTGGGTCTTTTATGTCTAGATCAAAAGCAGGAGACTTTAATGTAATTACCAATTATTTGGGAGAGTATAATAACAGACCTGATTTAGTGGAGTTGTCTGGGTATTCTATAAATGGCGTTACCAATAGAGGAACTGCCTACACTAATAGAAATATCAATAGTAATAAAGTAGCTGTGTTTGTAACCGATGAAATAAAATTAGATCGTTGGAATTTAGATATCGGCGTACGTTACGAAAGAGCTTCAGGCGATATCGAAAATGAAGGGACATCATCATATGTCGTTGATGATACGGGAATTGCAAACTTAGATAATGTAACTTGGGGTAACGGAAGTTGGACCAGAGGACACGTTTCTGCAGATGATTTTGCTGTAGCATTAGCAGCATTATATAAAGTTAGTGACGACTTAAGTGCATATGGTAACTTTTCCAGAGGGTATTTCTTTCCAGAATTAAGAGGAACTCAGTTTGATGGATTTGGTAATCCAAACTCCTATGATACTGAAAAAATTGTACAACAAGAGTTAGGTGTTAAATATGGAAAAAGTAAATTTTCTGGAACTCTAGCATTATATAACGTAAGTTTAAAAGATCGTAGAGCAATAAGTTTTGTAAATGCACCAGGCGGTGGATTTATAGAAGAGGTAGATACACAAGATACAAGAACTACTGGTATTGAAGGTACTTGGAAATGGGGCTTCGCTGAAAACTTTAACTTCTCAGGATCTGTGACATATCAAGATCATGAAATTAAAAAATCTACTGCTAATCCAGCAATAGAAGGTAATGAGTTAAGAAGACAGCCTAATTTTATATCCACATTTGCTGTGGATTATGATGATTCAAATTTCGATGCAGGTTTCAACTTTAATTACACAGGTAAAAAGTTTACAAATGATACCAACTCAATTGAGTTAGATGCTATTGGCTTAGCGAATTTAAATTTGGGGTACACGTTCCCAGTTGGAGAGGGTGATGAATCATTAAGAATAGGTATGCAAGTATTTAATTTATTTAATTCAGATGGTATTACTGAAGGATCTCCAAGACTTAATAACAGTCAAACAGAAGAGGAGTTCTTTGTTGGAAGACCAGTATTACCAACTAGAGTGTTTTTTAATGCAACATTTAATTTTTAAGTTTAATTGAGTAGTTTGATTAGTTAGCTCATCACTTACTGTTAAGTGTAAGTGGTGGGTTTTTTTTAAAAGTATAAAAATCATGAACATATTAAAAAACAAAGCTATTGACGTACTTAATGGCAATTGGAAAAATGATGTAGGTTTTAGTATTCCTTGCGCTAACTTATATCCATTCCAATGGTTTTGGGACTCTGGGTTGATTGCTATAGGTTTTGCACATTTCGACATGGAAAAAGCGGAGCAAGAAATAATAACTTTGCTAGATGCGCAATGGGGAAACGGCTTTATACCACATATTATTTTTCATACCGAGAGTGATTCATATTTCCCTGGACCAGATTTTCACCGCTCTGATTTACATCCCCAATCCTCAAAAAAATATAGATCAACAGGGATGACACAACCACCTGTTACAGGTTTTGTGTTAGAAGAGTTATACAGAATAAGCAAAGATAAAGCTGCAACATTAAAATTTATAGCAGGTGTTATAGATAAGGTTTATTTTAATCATGAATACTTCTATAAAAACAGAGATCCACAAAATGAAGGGCTCGTATATATTTATCATAATTGGGAGTCAGGTACAGACAATTCTCCTATTTGGGATGATATTTGGGCTACCATGAATCCTCCAGAATATACTTTTGAAAGAAGGGATACCACACATGTTGATGCAGCACAACGACCTTCTAAAAGAGAGTACGATCACTACTTACATATCATAGACATAGCAAAAGAACATAATTATAGCGATGCGAAAATAGCGAAACTTTCACCTTTCTTGGTACAAGATCCATTATTTAATGCCATGCTTATTAAATCTAGCCAAAGTCTTATAGAATTATATAAATTAATTGGTAATAATGAAGAAAAGGTAAGCCAGCTTCAAACATGGAAAAACAAAAGTATATCTACTTTTAATGAAAAGCTTTTTGATGAAGAGTTAGGTGCTTATATTCATTATGATTTGCGACACGAAAAGCCTTTAAGGTATGTGTCATCATCATCATTTTCGCCATTGTTTGCCAATATTCCAACTCAAGAAAGAGCAGAAGCTTTGGTACAGACCATGATGGATAAATTCGGGAATGAAGACCAGTATTTATGTGCATCATTCGATCCTACTCATGAACGGTTCAATCCAAAAAAATATTGGCGAGGTCCTGTTTGGATAAACCTTAATTGGATGCTTTATAACGGGTTAAAGCAATACGGTTTTAATGATATTGCAGAACGTGTAAAGCAAGATACTATTGCCATTATTAAGAAAAATGGTTTTTACGAATATTTTGATTCTAGAATAGAGATGCATGTTAACGGAAAAGCTGGCTATGGAGGTAATAATTTTTCTTGGAGTGCCGCATTATTGATAGATTTACTTGAAAGCTAAATTATTTTGTTTGAGTTTGATTATTCCGAAAATTATATTCTAGAGGATGACTTTGTAAAATTAAGCCCTTTAAATATAGAACATGTTGAAGGCTTATTGGATATATCAAATGAATGGAATGTTTGGACATACTTTCTTGAAAAAGGAAATGGGCAAGAAAATTTAACAAACTATGTGTTGTCAACTCTTAATAATCGGAAACTAAAAAAAGAATTTCCATTTGTTATTTTCGATAAAGTTAAAAATGAATATGCTGGAACAACAAGACTTTATGATTATTTAACCGATTTAAAATCGATAAAACTTGGGCATACTTGGATTGGTGAAAAATTTAGAGGAACAGGTTTAAATATGCATTGTAAATATCTATTACTTGAATTTGCTTTTGAAAAATTAGAAGTTGAACGAATTGGTTTTGGAGCGCATATAGATAATAAAAGAAGTATTGCAGCCATGAAAAAAATAGGCTGTAAAGAAGAAGGTGTATTACGAAATTTTATCCCATCACTTGATGGAAAAGGAAGAGCTCATGTTATTTTATTAAGTATTATTAAAGACGAATGGTTTAACACCATTAAAAACGAATTACAACAAAAACTAACTAAAGCTTAAAATTATGAATTGGCTAGACTACAGTATTATTATATTTTACATTGTTTTCTTCTTAGGAATGGGATTCTTTTTTAAGGACAACAAAGACTCCAAAGATTACTTTTTAGGAGGAAAAAGTATGGGTTGGTTTCCGTTGAGTTTATCAACTATGGCAACACAATTATCTGCCATAAGTTTTATATCGGCTCCAGCATTTGTAGGGTTGAAATTAGGTGGAGGCATGAAATGGTTAACCTTCGAATTTGCAGTACCACTCGCTATGATTTTCATAATGATTGTTATTATTCCGCCATTATTTCGTTCAGGCGTGGTAAGTATTTATGAATTTGTTGAAAAACGATTTAGCCCATCAACACGGTTGGTTTTGAGCATTGTATTTCAATTGAGTAGAGCTTTGGCAACTGGTGTTATGGTTTATACTATCGCTATTATTTTGCAAGCTGTTTTAGATATAGATTTTGTTTATACCATTTTAATTATAAGTGTAATTACTATAATCTATTCGTGGCAAGGCGGTATGAAAGCGGTTGTTTGGGGCGATGCCATACAAATGATTATTCTTTTTGTAGGCTTGATTATTAGCATGTATTTTGGTTGGTCACTTTTGCAAAACCATGGCGGTTTAGCAGAGGGCTTTAACCCAGAACGATTAAAAGTTATCGATTTTAATTTAGGCATAGGAGAGGGTGAGGAGTACGGATTTTTACCCATGATATTGGGTGGGTTCTTTTTATACGCCTCTTATTATGGATGCGACCAAACACAAGCACAACGATTGTTATCAGCTAAAAGCGAGAAAACCATCCGTCAACTATTGTTGGCAAATGGGCTTTTAAGGTTTCCAGTAGTATTAATATATAGTGTTATGGGACTTGTTATTGGTGGATTAGTAACATTAGCGCCCGATTTTTTACAAGAAATAGCAGATACTACTCAGAAATATTTTCCAGAAGAATTTGCTAAAAACGGTATGAAAGCCGATTTAATGATACCTGTTTTTATTATTAAATATTTGCCTCACGGACTAATTGGTATATTAATGGTCGGTATATTGTCAGCAGCTATGTCCTCTTTAAGTTCAACGGTGAATTCGCTTTCAGCAGTAACGGTTGAAGACTTTTTTAATCGCGGTAAAACAAAGTTAAGCGATAAAAAATACATGATTATTTCAAAAGCATCTGTGGTTTTTTGGGGATTGGTGTGTATTGCCAGTGCTTTCTTGTTTGGCGGAAGTAAAAGTGCTGTTATAGAAATTATTAATGCTATAGGTTCCGTGTTTTATGGGCCGGTATTGGTAACTTTTGTTTTAGCATTCTTTTCAAAAAAAGTGAATCATATTGGTATGAATACTGGTATTATTCTAGCTGTTTTAATCAATCTTGTTTTCTCAAAAACAATTCAAGAGATTTTACATATAGATTTAGGAATTAATATCTTTTGGATATGGTTAAACTTTACCGGTGTTATTATTTCGTTGGTGGTTGCTTATGCTGTTAGTGCTTTAACCAAGCATGTAGAAGTAAAAAAGATTTCTAATTTTAATGTAGCCATTAAAAAGGAAGATTTTATGATAAAAGAAGTTTATATTTTAGTAGCATTTTTTATTGTAATAATAGCATTTAGCTACTTTGTGCCAACTATTTTTGGTTAAAATTTTAAGTCCGGAATTATGAAAATAGTACTCGCGCCAGATAAATTTAAAAACGCTTTAACGGGGTTAGAGTTTTGTAATGCCGTTGAAACGGGTTTAAAAATGATGTTACCCCATGCCGAAATTATTAAACGCCCATTGGCGGATGGAGGAGACGGTACTATTGAAATAGTAAATTATTATTTAAAAGGAAAGGTTTTAGAAGCAGAGGTGAATAATCCTTTTTTTGAGCCTGTTAAAGCTTCTTATTTATATGCTGAAGCTTCTAAAATAGCATTTATAGAAATGGCTGAAGCTTCAGGACTAAAACTTTTAAAGCCCGAACAATTTGATTGTAAAAATGCTACCACTTTAGGAACTGGTGAATTGATTTTAAACGCCATAACTAAAGGCGCAAAAAGAATCATTTTAGGAATTGGTGGAAGTGCAACCAACGATTGTGGTATGGGTATGGCAACGGCTTTAGGTTATAAATTTTTGGATAAGAATAATAAAGATGTAAGACCTATAGGAGCTAATTTGTCTAAAATTGTTTCTATTGATTTCACAAGTGTTCATCCTAAATTAAAAGATGTAGAATTTGAAATTGCTTGCGATGTTACAAATCCGCTTTATGGTGAAAACGGAGCTGCTTTTGTTTATGCCAAACAAAAAGGGGCATCGCAGAATGATATTAAAATGTTGGATAAAGGGTTAAAAGATTTTTCTAAGGTTTTGGATAAAGCATTTCAAATAGATTCTCAATTGGTAAAAGGTGCAGGAGCAGCTGGAGGTATGGGAATTGCATCAAAAGTATTTTTGAATGGCGACTTAAAACCAGGTATCCAGCTTATAAAAAACCTCGCCAATTTTGATGAACATATAGCAGATGCAGATTGGATTATTACAGGAGAAGGCAAACTTGATAATCAAACCTTATCGGGAAAAACCATTCAAGGTGTAATGGTTTCAGCGAAAGCGAAACATATTAAAGTTGCTGCCTTTTGTGGTGCTATTGAAATGAATAAAAAAGAACTAGAATCTTTTGGAATTGATTATGCAGATGCTGTTTTAAATTATGCTAAGGATTTTGATGATGCTATGAAAAACACTAAAAGATATTTAAGGCAAATGACTTCTGAATTTGTTACAAAAAAATTGAATTGAATTGATTCGTTATTTCGACATTTGGAGAAACCACACAATCTTAGATTTCCTAAAACGTAATGTGATGTTTCAATCGTTCCTCAGTTCGACATGACTAATTCAAAAAAAATAACAACTACTTCTTATCAGGATTTAAAAGAATAGCATAAACCTGAATGCCAAAGCCAATAAGAATAAGCATTGGAGCTAGTCGAATACGACGGAAATTAAAAATTTCAGGATTAAAAACATTCGGGTCGTCGCTTCCCCCGCCAGCCATTAATATAAAACCTAGGGCTATACAAGCTAAACCTATAAACATGAATTTATAGTTTTTTTTACCAAACACAAAAACTGGTTTTGCGTTTTCTTTTCGTTTTTTCTCTCCCATGATTTTTATAAACTAATGATGCAAATTAACGGAATTATTTAAAAAGGATATGTTAAGATGGTTTTAAAATTTCATTTTGTGTATGCTATGATGAAAAATAAGATTTTTATTTCTGTTGGTTTAAATGAGATGATAGAGTTTAATGGGATATTAATTCTCATCCTTTTTAAGGCCAAGTTGGATTCATCCCGGATGTTTCGGGATGAAGACGAGGTGGTTATAATTTTAAAGCTACATAAAAACATGAATATTAAACGCTAAACATGTTTTGGAGTTTAGATTTGCGTTAGGGATTGCAGTAGAAATCCTTTTTGTGAGGCACGAGCAAAAAAATTGCAACGAAACATTTATGTTCATGAATTCATGAATTTAAATTATAAACGCATGAATAAAAGCCCTCCCGATAGCTATCGGGATTGTGGTAACGCCCAAAAACAGATACTAATAATACAACTCGTCTGTTCTTAAATTCAAGAAACGCTGCGTTGCAAAGTGCGTGCTAACCCAAGTAATGATGATGCCTAAAGCAAATATAAAGACAAACAGGAGGCTTATTAAAACAGGGTTGCTCAATAAGTGGAGTTCGGTAAAAGTTCGGTTTAAATAATATAAAACAATGGCCATACCTATAAGCGCTAAAACGGCGCCAATAATGCCTAAACGGACACTTTTCCAAACAAACGGGCGACGAATAAATTGTTTTGTTGCGCCCACCATTTGCATGGTTTTTATGGTAAATCGTTTTGAATAAACGGCTAACCTGATAGAACTATTAATGAGTAAAACGGCTATTAAAGTGAAAATAGCACTGATAACAAGTACCCAAAAACTGATTTTTTTAACGTTATCGTTCATGAGGTTAACCAAATCGTTATCGTAGGTTACTTCTTCTACAAAGTTTTTATTTAAGGCTTCTGCGGAAATTTTTTCAAGATGCTCAGAGGTCACAAAATCGGCTTTTAAATGCACATCGATGGAATTTTGCAACGGGTTGTAACCCAAAAAATCCATAAAATCTTCACCATTGTCAGCTTTCATAAATTCGGCAGCTTGTTCTTTCGACACGTATTCGGTAGATTTTACATAATCTGCCATCGCTAAACTTTTTTCAAGTTGTTTGATTTCAACTTCTTTAGCCGAATCTTTTAAATAGATGGTAACCACAACCTGTTCCTTAAAATGATCGGAAACTTTTTTAGCATTCAACACCAACATGCCTAAAAGCCCTAATAAAAACAACACTAAAGCGATACTTAATACCACTGAAAAGTAGGAAGAAATAAGTTTGCGTTTTTGGTGTTTTTCAAATGATGAACTCATAAAGTGATTGGATTAATGGCGTAAAAATAATAAAGAATTTGAAAAGAAACTTCAAAAGGCATAAGTCTTTTGATTTCAATCTAAAGATTCCCCGACCCTGAGGTCGGGGTTTCCTGTTTACCTCTCCTTAGGAGAGGTCAGAACTGCCATTTTCAGCAGTTCTGGGTGAGGTAAAATACAATCTCAAAATTTCGGGACGGTTTTTGGTCCCGAGGCCAAAATGATCCCGATAATATCGGGAGGCGAAACCTGCAGGCAGGCAGGTACCCCTAAGGCTTGCGGGGATAGTCGGTTTCAGGAAATTTTTTATTTCCATGAAAATGGAAACTTCATCATTTGAAGGCGATTTTTTTGTTTTTAAATGAAAATTTTAAAATAATTACAGAGGTTTCAGGATTACAACGTTTAAACTTTCAACATTGTTATAATAAGTTTAAATTTGCGGTTTTAAAATGAGGCTCGCAAAGTGGCGAAGACGCAAAGTTTTACTCATAATTACTTATAATGAGTCTTTGTGTCTCTGCGTTTTTGCGAAAAAAAAAAGAGTTTATGAAATACAATTTCAACGAGATAGAAGCCAAATGGCAAAAATATTGGAAAGACAATAAAACTTTTCACGCACAAAACCCGCCCCTTTCGGGGGAGATGGATGGGGCTCCTAAGTTTTACGTTTTAGATATGTTTCCTTACCCAAGTGGCGCAGGTTTACATGTTGGGCATCCGCTAGGTTATATTGCATCTGATATTTATGCGCGCTACAAACGCCATAAAGGTTTTAATGTGTTGCACCCGCAAGGTTATGATAGTTTTGGGTTGCCTGCGGAACAGTATGCGATTCAAACTGGGCAGCATCCTGCTATTACTACTGCTGAGAATATAAAAACATACCGTCGTCAACTCGATCAAATTGGGTTTTCATTTGATTGGTCTCGTGAAGTTCGAACTTCTGACCCAAGTTATTATAAATGGACCCAATGGATTTTTATTCAATTGTTCAATTCATACTATTGTAAAGACTCAGACCAAGCAAGAGAAATCTTGGAATTAATAGAAGTATTTAATGCAGAAGGTAATACGATAATCAATGCGGTTTGCGATGATAATGTAGAATCATTTTCAGCCGAAGAATGGAATAACTTTTCATCAAAAAAACAGCAACAAATACTTTTACAATACAGGTTAACTTATTTAGCTGAAACCGAAGTAAACTGGTGTCCAGCTTTAGGAACCGTTTTAGCGAATGATGAAATTGTAAATGGCGTTTCCGAACGTGGCGGACATCCTGTAATTAGAAAAAAAATGACCCAGTGGAGTATGCGAATTTCTGCTTATGCAGAACGGTTGCTTCAAGGTTTAGATAAAATAGATTGGACAGATTCTTTAAAAGAAAGTCAGCGAAACTGGATTGGAAAATCGGTTGGAGCGTCGGTAACCTTTAATGTGATTGAACATGATGCGGTTATTGATGTTTTTACTACAAGACCTGATACTATTTTCGGAGTTTCTTTTATGACACTAGCGCCAGAACATGAATTGGTGTCACAAATAACAACTCCAGAACAAAAAGCTGAAGTTGAAGCTTATGTTTTAGCAACCGCAAAACGAAGTGAGCGCGATAGAATGGCCGATGTGAAAACCATTTCGGGAGTGTTTACAGGAGCTTATGCAGAACATCCGTTTACAAAAGAACCAATACCCGTTTGGATTGGCGATTATGTTTTAGCGGGTTACGGAACAGGCGCAGTTATGTCTGTACCATGTGGAGATGAGCGTGATTATGCGTTTGCAAAACACTTTGATATTCCAATTCCGAATATTTTTGATGGTGTTGATATTTCAGAAGAGGCATTTTCAGATAAAGAAAAAACCGTTATTGGAAATAGTGATTTCCTAAACGGGATGAATTATAAAAAAGCCACCAAACGCGTTATTTACGAATTGGAGCAAATTGGTCAAGGTGAAGGAAAAACCAATTACCGTTTGCGTGATGCGGTTTTTAGTCGTCAGCGTTATTGGGGGGAACCATTTCCTGTGTATTATGTAAATGGAATGCCACAAATGATAGCAGCGGAACATTTACCAATAAAACTCCCAGAAGTTGAAAAATATTTACCAACCGAAACAGGGGAACCGCCATTAGGAAACGCAACCGTATGGGCTTGGGATACAAATAAAAATGAAGTCGTTTCAAATGACTTGATTGATGATAAAACTATTCATCCATTAGAGTTGAATACGATGCCGGGGTGGGCAGGAAGTTCGTGGTATTTTAACCGCTATATGGATTCCAATAATGAAAATGAATTTGCAAGCAAAGAAGCCTTAGACTATTGGCAAGATGTCGATTTATACATTGGTGGAAGTGAGCATGCTACAGGACATTTATTGTACTCTCGTTTTTGGCAAAAATTCTTATTTGATAAAGGGGTTGTACCTGTTGATGAATATGCTAAAAAACTGATTAACCAAGGAATGATTTTGGGGACTAGTGCTTTAGTTTATAGGCTGGTGGTTGATTTTGAAAAAGATTATAAAGTAAATTTTGACAACAAAGGTGAAGAAATAATTAGAAAATCTTTTTCCGAGACCCTCAGGACTAGATTTATCTTCTCTTATAAAACAAAGATGCCATTGAAAGATGGTCATATGTCCGAATATTTCAGAGATAAAATTTGGCAAGAAATTGACAGGAGTTTATTAAGCTACCAAGATCTAAATATTGATGAAATAGATAGAGGAAGAAAACCGAGAATAGTCAAAGTCTATTTTGATCCAATTCATATTGATGTCTCTTTAGTAGATTCATCAGACAAGTTAGACGTGGAATCATTGCGTCAAAAACCTGAGTTTACAAATTCAGTTTTTGTTGATGAATCGGGGCATGGATTTATTGGAAATGGTTTTGATGGTTATCCTTCCTTGGCAGAATTTACTGTTGGGCGTGAGGTTGAAAAAATGTCTAAACGTTGGTTTAATGTAGTTAATCCAGATGATATTGTTTCTGATTACGGAGCTGACAGTTTACGTTTATACGAAATGTTTTTAGGGCCTTTAGAACAATACAAACCATGGAATACAGCAGGTATTACAGGAGTTCATAATTTCTTAAAGAAATTATGGAAACTATATCATCAAGGAGAAAACGGAAGTTTCTGCGTAACTAGTTCTCCTCCTTCGGAGGGGTCAGGGGAGGCTCTTAAAACATTACATAAAACCATTAAAAAGGTTCAAGAAGATATTGAGAATTTCTCGTTTAATACGTCGGTTTCTACTTTTATGATTGCTGTAAATGAGTTAACCGCTCAAAAATGTACCAGTAAAGATATTTTAGAACCTTTATTGATTTTAATATCACCTTATGCGCCGCATATTGCAGAAGAATTATGGAGCCAGCTAGGGCATAACGAATCCATTTCAACAGCACCATTCCCAGAATTTGATGCTAGTCATTTAGTAGAAAGCAGTAAAAATTACCCCATTTCATTCAACGGAAAAATGCGCTTTACCATGGAATTACCTTTGGATATGAGTACAGATGCTATAGAAAAAGCAGTTTTGGCACATGAAAAAACCCAAGAACAATTGGCTGGAAGAACACCTAAAAAAGTGATTGTGGTTCCTGGTAAAATTGTAAATATTGTAGGATAACGTCATTACGAGGAGCGGAGCGACGAAGTAATCTCCCAAATAGGAGTTTCAATTCAAAAGATTGCTACATCACGCCCAAAAGCGAGATTCGCAATGACGATAATAACAAAGTTTATGTTCGAAATAGATTCCATTGAAATTATTGGTTTTATCGCCGCTATATTAACGACTTCGGCATTTGTTCCACAGGTTTACAAAACTTGGAAAACAAAAGATGTTAAAGCTATATCTTTAACGATGTATTTAGTTATGTTTACGGGCGTCCTTTTGTGGCTTGTTTATGGTATTTACATCAATAGTTTATCAATGCTTATTGCTAATAGTGTTACCTCAATTCTGATTCTTTCCATTATCATTTTCAAAATAAAACACAGATAAACTTAACTTTTAAATAAAACAATTTATAATAAATTCAAAATTGAATTTATTATAAAAACCTGAAAATACTAAAAAATTTTCAACGTTTTTTCATATTTACTAACAATTGTTTAAAAAAAGAAGGTTAATAAATTCATAAAATCAATCATTTATTTTATTATTGTACATGTTTTTCAATCTAATCTTAAAATCGTACAATTATGAAAATTGGAGTCCCAAAAGAAATTAAGAACAACGAAAGTCGCGTAGGTATGACGCCTGCCGGTGTGTTTGAATTAACCAAGAATAAGCATACGGTTTATATACAAAACGATGCAGGTTTTGGTAGTGGGTTTTTCAATAAGGATTATAAAGAAGCTGGTGCTACAATTCTTGAAACTATAGAAGAAGTGTATGCTGCCAGTGATATGATTGTAAAAGTAAAAGAGCCGATACAGGAAGAGTATGATTTGATAAAACCGAACCAAGTGGTGTTCACTTATTTTCATTTTGCATCTAGTGAAACACTTACTATGGCAATGATAGAAAGTAAATCTGTTTGTATTGCTTATGAAACCGTTGAAGATAATTATGGGACATTACCATTGTTAATACCAATGTCTGAAGTAGCTGGAAGAATGTCTATTCAACAAGGCGCAAAATATTTAGAAAAACCAATTAAAGGGCGTGGGGTTTTACTTGGTGGTGTGCCAGGGGTGCCGCCAGGGAAAGTATTGGTTTTAGGTGCAGGAATTGTTGGTATTCAAGCTGCTAAAATGGCTGCAGGTTTGGGCGCTCATGTTACTATTATGGATATTAATATGAAACAGTTGCGCTATGTTAATGATGTGATGCCAAACCATGTGGTTACTGAGTTTTCAAGCGAATACAATATTAGAAAGCGTATTAAAGAAGCAGATTTAATTATTGGTGGCGTTTTAATTAAAGGGGCAAAAGCACCAAAATTAATTACCAAAGACATGTTGAAAGATATGCGTCCAGGAACTGTAATTGTTGATGTTGCTGTTGATCAAGGTGGATGTTTTGAAACCACTAAAGCGACTACGCACGAAGACCCCACCTATATTATTGATGATGTTGTGCATTATTGTGTTGCGAATATGCCAGGGGCAGTGCCTTATACATCTACTGTTGCACTAACCAACGTAACCTTGCCTTATGTTATTAAATTAGCAAATGAAGGTTGGGAGAAGGCATGCGACAATAACAAAGCTTTAGCTAAAGGACTCAATATTATTAAGGGTAAAATTGTTTATAAGGAAATAGCGGAAGCTTTTGATTTAGAATTGGAAACCGCATAAAACTGACAGACTTTCATGTTATATAATTGGCGTTATTTTTGCTATATTTAAATCAATAAACAAAATTCAAAAAAAATAAAAATGATAGGATATTATATATTAATTGGAGCCATAGCGCTTGTAAGTTGGCTGGTAAGTCGTACTTTAAAGAAGAAGTTTGAAAAGTACTCTAAAGTACAATTACGGAATGGCATGAGTGGTGCTGAAATTGCTGAAAAAATGTTGGCAGACCATGGTATCAGGGATGTTGAAGTCATTTCTACCCCGGGGCGATTAACAGACCATTATAACCCAAAAAATAAAACGGTTAATTTAAGTGAAGCGGTTTATAATCAGCGTAATGCTGCAGCTGCTGCCGTTGCGGCTCACGAATGTGGGCACGCCGTGCAACACGCTACAGCTTATAATTGGTTGCAAATGCGCTCAACGTTAGTGCCTGTAGTTAGTGTAACTTCGGGGATGTCGCAATGGTTAATTATTGGCGGCCTTATTTTAGGTGGTGCAGCTGGCATGGGCCTAGGCTGGTGGGTTGCAGCAGCAGGTGTTGTATTTATGGGATTTGCAACCTTATTCAGTTTTATTACATTACCAGTAGAATATGATGCGAGCAACAGGGCTTTGGCGTGGTTAAAAAATAAAAACATGGTATCTCAAGAAGAGTATGCAGGTTCAGAAGATGCGCTTAAATGGGCAGCAAGAACCTATTTAGTTGCAGCAATAGGTGCATTAGCGTCTCTTTTATATTGGGCGCTTCAAGTATTTGGAGGAAGAGATTAAAACAAAACCATTCAAAACATAAAATCAAAGCTTTGAACATCAATTCAGGGCTTTTTTGTTTCTTTACGTTTTCAACATTAGAGTATGATAAATCCTTTAAAATATTATCAAGAACATTTAGAAAAATATCAATCTGAAGCCAAAAGATTGTATAGAAAAATGACAGCGTTTAGCATGTATAGGCTTGCTGTGTTTTTGATTGTGATATTTGGTGTTTACATGACTTTTGGGCAATGGAAATTGGCGCTTTTAATAGGCATAATTGGAGTAGCTGTTTTTTTGATTTTACTTTCAAAATATACAGATATAAAAAGATTACGCGATTTTAATAAAGCTTTAGTTGTAATAAATGAAGATGAAATTAAAATAGCTTCAGGTCATTTTCATGATAGAGATGCGGGTTTACAATTTCAAGATCCCAATCACTATTATAGTTTAGATATCGATTTGTTTGGTCGCGGCTCTTTTTTTCAATTTATAAATAGAACAACCATTAATGAAGGCACTGAAAAACTAGCTGAAGCTTTAAAAGCCAACCATACAGATAATATAGTTTTACGTCAGCAAGCCATAAAGGAATTGAGTGGGAAACCACAGTGGCGACAATTTTATTCGGCAACATCAAGTTTAGTTTCCGTTGAAACTCCTGCAAAACAAATTATTAATTGGCTGCAAAATCACAAGACTTTTTTGCCAAAAATTATGCAATGGCTACCTCTTGTTTTTGCCATATTAACGGGTTTAATAATTGGTTTGGCGGCATTTAATTTAATTAATGCGACTCTAGTTGGATATTGGTTGTTTGTCGGTTTAGGGATATCAGGAATGTATCTAAAAAAGATAAATGTGCTTTCATCAAACGCTGATAGGGTTAGAGATACGTTCCGCCAATACGCATCGCTTTTAGATTTAATAGAAAAAGAAACGTTTTCTTCGGAGTTGTTAAAACTGAAGCAAAAACAAATTCAATCTGATACTAAAAAAGCATCTATACTTTTTAATGAATTTTCAAAAGCCTTGGACGCTTTGGATAATAGAAATAATCTTATTGGCGCCATTTTTGGAAACGGATATTTTCTAACCGATATAAAAAATAGTTATAAGATTGAACAATGGATTAAACAGTATGCTAATAAAGTATCTGATTGGTTTGAAGTCGTATCGTTTTTTGATGCCTACAACTCTTTAGGAAATTATGCCTTTAACCACTCACAGTATGTGTTTCCTGAAATAATTGAAAAAAGTTCAATAATTGATGCTGAAAATTTAGGACATCCATTATTAAATAAAGAAAAACGGGTTGATAGTGATTTAACTATTCAAGACGAACAATTTTTTATAGTTACAGGAGCAAATATGGCAGGGAAAAGTACGTTTTTACGAACCGTTTCGTTGCATATTGTTATGGCAAATGTTGGGTTGCCAGTTTGTGCTTCAAAATCTAAATACAGCCCTGTAAAATTAATAACGAGCATGCGCACTACCGATTCGTTAACTGATGATAGTTCGTATTTCTTTTCAGAATTAACACGCTTAAAGTTTATTGTAGATGCTATTCAAAAAGAACCTTATTTCATTATTTTAGATGAAATCTTAAAAGGTACAAATAGTACGGATAAAGCTATTGGATCGAGGAAGTTTGTTGAAAAACTAGTGGCTTCAAATGCCACAGGAATTATTGCCACACACGATTTGAGTTTATGTGAAATAGAAAAGGAACTTGACGATGTGAAAAACTATTATTTTGACGCTGAAATTATAAATGATGAACTTCATTTTGATTACACGTTAAAAGAAGGTATTTGTAAAAACATGAATGCTTCTTTTCTTTTGAAAAAGATGGAGATTGTATAGCCAGTGAACTCCTTCCCTTTTTTCAAGGGAAGGTGGATTCAGTTCCCCTGGAAGGAACTGAAGACGGAAGGGTCTTTAGTTCTTTCCTGATTTTCCAACTTCCAGATTAGTTTTCCCAATCATTTCTTCAGCATTAGTCTTGTGGGTTTTAAACTCAACACTTTATAATGTTTTTTTTAATGCTTCATTCTAAGTACATGACAAAAATTGAAACATATATTTTAAGTCGCTAATTATCAATAGTTTTATGATTTTGGATGTTTCAGTATCTGCCAGCCCCCGATAGCTTATCTTATATAGATTCACTTAAAAACTGGACGGAAAAATTACCAAAAAATCAATTTATCCAAGTTCATAGATCATAAACACAAAGTTCATAGATAAAATTTCAGGAAACATTCGCTTTCTTAAATCCAATAAAATTCCAATTGGCAGAACTTATTAAGCAAGAATTGTTAAGTGTTTTGGGAATTTAACTTAAAATCAATCTTTCTTTTTTGCTGGTAAAAATTTGTAAGTAATTATATTTACAGATAAAGTAACAGCGAAAACCAATATGAAATTTAGAAAAGCAACCAAAAATGATCTGTCAATTATAATAGAGATGATTGCTGATGATGAACTTGGAAAGAAAAGGGAAAATTTTCAAAAGCCTTTGCCTAATGAATACTTGCTAGCTTTTGATAAAATAAATTCAGATGAAAACCAAGAGTTAATTGTTGTTGAAAATGAAAATTCTGAAGTAATTGGAACTTTACAGTTAAGTTTTATTCAATATCTTACCTATCGAGGTGGAATTAGGGCACAAATAGAAGGGGTTCGTATTAGAAAAGATAAAAGGGGTTCAGGAATTGGAAAAACTATGTTTGAATGGGCAATCAAAAGAGCACAAGAACGTAAAGCTCATTTATTGCAATTAACAACAGATAAAAAAAGACTAAAAGCTATTAAGTTTTATAATGATTTAGGGTTTAAACAATCGCATGAGGGAATGAAAATGCATTTTAATTATACTAAAAATACCTAATAGTTTTATGCAGCATACTTCTAAACTTCCAAATATAGGCACAACCATTTTTTCTGTAATGAGCGGGTTGGCTAAAAAGCATAATGCCATAAACTTGTCTCAAGGCTTTCCTGATTTTGGTAGCGACCAAAAGTTAATAGATTTAGTAAGCAATGCCATGAATTCTGGTTACAACCAGTACGCGCCGATGGCTGGAAATTTAGAATTGCGTGAAGCCATAGCAAAAAAGATAGATTTACTTTACGGAACAACCTATCATCCTGAAAATGAAATTACGGTAACAGCGGGAGCAACTCAAGCTATTTTTACCATTATTAATACGTTTATAAAACCCGAAGATGAAGTGATTATTTTTCGTCCAGCTTATGATAGTTATGAGCCAGCAATAACATTAAATGGAGGGAAAACAATTTCAGTGCAGTTGGAAGCGCCTAATTTTTCCGTGGATTGGAACAACGTGAGGCAAAAGATAAATAATCGTACTAAAATGATTATTATTAACACGCCACATAATCCTTCGGGTACTGTGTTTTCAAAAGAAGATATGCTTCAATTGGAAATACTTACCAAAGATTCCAATATTATTGTTTTGAGCGACGAAGTTTATGAGCACATGATTTACGATGGGGAAGAACACCAAAGTGCCTGCTTATTTCCTGATTTAAAATCTAAAAGTTTTATCACAGGGTCTTTTGGTAAGACTTTTCATAACACGGGTTGGCGAATTGGTTATTGTTGTGCACCTAAAGCCCTTATGAACGAATTCATGAAAGTACATCAGTTTAATGTATTTTGTATCCATCACCCCACGCAAAAAGGGATAGCGGATTACATGCAAGAACCCAGTCACTATTTAGGTTTATCATCATTCTTTCAAAAGAAAAGAGATTTATTTCTAGACCTAATTAAAGACT
This sequence comes from uncultured Flavobacteriaceae bacterium, assembly GCA_963975495.1. Taxonomy (GTDB): domain Bacteria; phylum Bacteroidota; class Bacteroidia; order Flavobacteriales; family Flavobacteriaceae; genus CAXBID01. The sequence continues at coordinate 21,126 of CAXBID010000034.1, forward strand.
CTCGGTTTACGTTCACACCATCAAAAGGCACCTATTTTCAGGTATTAAATTATTCAGAAATCACACAAGAATACGATGTAGATTATGCAAAACGATTAACTATAGAATCGGGAATTGCTTCTATTCCACTATCTGTTTTCAATATTGATAATTTGGATAATAAAGTGTTGCGGTTTTGTTTTGCAAAAGAAGATGAGACTTTAAAAAGAGCGGCTACTATTTTGCGTAATAAATAGTTGTTAAATTCTTTATAAAAGAGTTTATTCCATTACTTAAATTTCGTATTATTCATAAAACATAAAACATAAAACATAAAACATAAAACATAAAACATAAAACATAAA
>CAXBID010000035.1:0-21419 GCA_963975495.1 uncultured Flavobacteriaceae bacterium
GCGGTTCAAATCATGACTATTCATAAATCTAAAGGCTTAGAGTTTCCTGTGGTTATTTTCCCGTATGCCGATTTGGATATTTACAGGGAATTGGAGCCTAAAGCGTGGTTTAAATTGGATAAGGAAAAATATAACGGGTTTTCGCATACCTTATTAAACTTCAATAAAAACTTTGAGTTTTATGGCGAGGAAGGACAAAACATTTACACAAAACATCAATCTGAACTAGAATTAGATAACATTAACTTGTTATACGTATCACTTACTCGAGCCGTTGAGCAATTATATATTATTTCAGCAAAAGATATTTCGGCAAAAGGCGTTGTAAACGAAAAAAAATATTCGGGTTTATTCATTAAATATTTACAGCATTTAGACCTTTGGGATGAATCCGAATTAAAATATAGCTTTGGGAATTCAGAGCGGACTATCGAAAATTCTTCAGATTCAAATGAAACCATCATTCAACAGCAATTTATATCAACTTCAAAAGAGGAGCATAACATAAAGGTTGTTACAAAATCGGGATTCCTTTGGGATACAAACCAAGAGGACGCTATTGAAAAAGGAAACTTGATTCATAATATCATGTCGCACATCAAAACCAAAAACGATATTGATGCTGTGATAGTTGATTTTGTAAATACGTCTTTAATTAACCCAGAACAAGCGTCAAGTTTAAAGGAAATTATAACTCAAATTGTTGAGCATCCTAAGCTTCATGATTATTACACTTCAAAAAATACTATTTATAATGAGCGCGATATTATTACTAAAGAAGGTTTGGTCTTGCGCCCCGATAGGGTGGTTATTAACTCGAATCAAGAAGTAATAATAATTGATTATAAAACGGGAACTGAAGACAAAAAACACGGCCAACAATTACAATTATATCAAGATGTTTTGGAAGACATGAATTTGGTTGTGGAAAAGAAGATTCTTGTGTACATTAATAACGATATTAAGGTAAAAGATGTTTAAATTTGCTAAAAATTCATCAAAATGTACGGAAAACTGCAAAATCACTTACAAGAAGAACTCCAAGAGATAAAAAATAACGGCCTTTATAAGGAAGAACGCATCATCACTTCTGCTCAAGGTGCAGAAATTACTTTAAATACAGGTGAAACGGTTTTAAATTTTTGTGCCAATAATTATTTAGGGCTTTCTTCACATCCCGAGGTTATTCAAGCGGCTAAAGATACTATGGATACGCATGGTTTTGGGATGAGTTCTGTGCGTTTTATTTGCGGAACCCAAGATATTCATAAAGAACTTGAGCAAAAAATAGCCGATTTTTATCAAACTGAAGACACCATATTATATGCTGCGGCTTTTGATGCAAATGGTGGGGTTTTTGAACCTTTACTTGGAAAAGAAGATGCTATAATTTCAGACTCATTAAACCATGCGTCCATTATTGATGGTGTACGTTTGTGCAAAGCAGCACGGTATCGTTATGAAAATAGCAATATGGAAGATTTAGAAAAACAACTTATTTCTGCAAATGAAAATGACGCTCGTTTTAAAATTATAGTCACCGATGGTGTGTTTTCCATGGACGGATTAGTTGCGCCACTTGATGAAATTTGTGATTTAGCCGATAAATATGATGCCTTGGTTATGATTGACGAATGTCATGCAACTGGTTTTATTGGTAAAACAGGGCGTGGAACCCTTGAGGAAAAAGGGGTTTTAAATAGAATTGATATTATTACTGGTACTTTAGGAAAAGCACTTGGAGGTGCTATGGGCGGATACACCACTGGTAAAAAGGAGATTATTGATATGCTGCGTCAACGCTCAAGACCGTATTTATTTTCAAACTCCCTTGCACCTGCTATTGTAGGGGCTTCAATTAAGGTTTTTGATATGCTTTCTAACAACTATGCATTAAGAGATACTCTGGAATGGAACACAAATTACTTTAAAAAAGGTATGAAAAATGCTGGTTTTGATATCATTGATGGGGATTCAGCAATAGTACCTGTCATGTTATATGATGCAAAACTCTCTCAAAACATGGCAAATTTACTTTTAAAAGAAGGTATTTATGTTATTGGCTTCTTTTTTCCTGTAGTTCCCAAAGAAAAAGCAAGAATTCGTGTGCAATTATCTGCAGCACACACAAAAGTGCATCTAGATAAAGCTATTGAAGCCTTTACAAAGGTTGGAAAACACCTAAATATTATCTAAAATCGTTCTGAACTATAGATTAAACGTAAGTATCTTCATTTTTTTTATATATTTGTCTTTGTTAATAAAATTTAACAACTTACTTTTGCTTACAATTAACACTTAAAAATTAAACTTTTGAATATGAAAAATCTTAGCAGATTATTGTTCGCTATGTTGCTTATACTTGGTTATAGCAACGCTAACGCGCAAGACGAAAACAACCCATGGCAAATTACTATTGGTGTAAACGCAGTTGATGTGTATCCTTCTGGAGATGGTACTGGTTTCCCAATCAGTGAAACTATTTTTGATGAATATTTTAATGCAACTGATCACTGGAACATCCTACCTTCTTTATCGACGATCTCGGTATCTAAGTATATTGGTGATGGTTTCTCATTTGGAGCTGCAGGTTCTTTAAACAAAATTGACAAGTTTGGAGATGCTTCTGCTGACGACTTATCGTACTATGGTATAGATGGAACAATTAAATATAGCTTTTTAGAAGAAAGTACTATAAATCCTTTTGTAGGCATCGGTGGTGGTTACACTTGGGTAGATGAAATTGGTGCTGGAACTTTAAATGGAACTGTAGGTCTGAATATTTGGTTCAGCGACAATATTGGTTTAACACTTCAATCTGCATACAAGCATTCATTTGAAGATTACCTACCAATACATTTCCAACACACAGCTGGTATCTCTATCAAATTTGGTGGAACTGATACTGATGGTGATGGCATATATGACAAAGATGATGCTTGTCCAGATGTTGCTGGTTTAGCAGCTTTCAATGGTTGTCCTGATACAGACGGTGATGGTATTGAAGACAGTAAAGATGATTGTCCTAACGAAGCTGGTTTAGCTGAATTAAACGGTTGTCCTGATACTGACGGTGATGGTGTTGCTGACAAAGATGATAAATGTCCTACTGTTGCTGGTTTAAAAGCATTATCTGGTTGTCCAGATGCTGATGGTGATGGTGTAACTGATGCTGATGATAAATGTCCTAACACTGCAGGTCCAGCGGCTAACCAAGGTTGTCCTTGGCCAGATACCGATGGTGATGGTGTATTGGATAAAGACGATAAATGTCCAGACGTTAAAGGTACTGTAGCTAACAATGGTTGTCCAGAAGTTACTGCTGAGGTACAAAAAACGTTAAATGAATATGCTAAAACAATTTTGTTTGATACTGGTAAATCTACAATCAAATCGCATTCGGCTAAAGTATTAGCTGATATTATTGGTATCTTAAAAGAATATCCTACTGCTAAATTTACTGTAGAAGGGCACACTGATAGTGTTGGTAGCGAGAAATTAAATCAATCTTTATCTGAAGCTAGAGCGCTTTCTGTAAAAGAATATTTAGTTGAGAACGGTATTGATGAATTTAGACTTTCTGCTCTTGGTTATGGAGAAGCTAAACCAATTGATACAAACAATACTAGAGCTGGTAGAGCTAATAACAGACGTGTAGAAATTAACTTAGTAAAATAATAACTAAGTATAATTAATAAGTTTTATAAAAACGCTTCGGATAGTCCGAAGCGTTTTTTATTTTTATAAAACCAATTAAACTCCAAAATGACACATATAAACGGTTTCTTTTCCACTTATTTTTCGTCTAAAAATATAACCGTAACTAATGTTATACTTATATTTTCAGCCTTAAATAAACAAAAAATAATTCCATTTATTAATGCACAATTTTAAAATTAAATTGGTATGACAACTTTTATTTTTGATGTTTTAAAGGATTTACAGCACAACAATGCAAATCTTTCCCAATTAACCTTTGTGCTTCCAAGTAAACGAGCAGGATTATTTTTAAAGCATCAACTATCAACGGTTATCAATCAAACTGTTTTCTCGCCTGAAATTATTAGTATCGAAGAGTTTGTTGAAGACTTATCAGAATTAAAAACCATTTCTAACACCGAACTTCTTTTTGAGTTTTACAATACCTATGCAGCGCTTACCAAAAAAGAAAACCAAGATTCTTTTGAAGCCTTTTCAAAATGGGCACAAATACTAATTCAGGATTTTAATGAAATTGATAGATACTTAATTCCTCAGGATAAAATATTCAATTATTTAAGCGCTATTAAGGAAATTGAAAATCATCATTGGTCATTAGAAGAAAACCAGACCGAGTTTATTAAAAACTATTTATCTTTTTGGAATAAATTATATGATTATTACAACCATTTTTCAAAAGGGTTGTTAAATAAAAATACTGGCTATCAGGGTTTAATTTACAGAGAGGCTACAAATAATTTAGAGTTATACATTCAGAATAACCCAAAGATGCAACATGTATTTTTAGGTTTCAATGCACTTAATAACGCTGAAGATACCATTATACAAGAATTACTTCAAAACAATTTAGCTAAAATTTATTGGGATATTGACACCTTTTTTATTGACAACCCAAAACACGATGCCGCATTATTTACAAGAAAACATAAAGACAATTGGAAGTATTTTGAAACCAACCCTTTTAATTGGGTTACAGAAAACTATTCAAAAGAAAAAAATATTTCTATTTATGGTGTTCCAAAAAATATTGGACAAGCAAAATACATAGGGTCACTTTTAAATAATTTAAAAAAAGAAAAACATTCGTTACAAAATACAGCAGTTATTTTGGGCGATGAAAATTTGTTAATTCCTGTTTTAAATTCTATTCCAAAAAATATTGAAGCTTTAAATATTACTATGGGGTTCCCGCTAAAAGCTATTCCGCTCTCAAATCTATTTGAAACTTTATTTCGTGTACATAAAAACACATCTCAAACCTTTTATTACAAAGACGTAAATAATATTTTGTCAAATCAGTTTATTCGCCCTCTTTTTAATTTAGATGGCATTGATTATGCTTCGCAAATCATTGAAACCATAGATTCAAATAATTTAGTTTATTTGTCAGCCGAACGACTAAAACAAATAACCAATTCATCTGATGATATAATTGATTTACTCTTTACAAAGTGGAACACTTCCATAGAAATTATCTTGGAAAATTGCTTCCAACTTATTATAAAAGTTAAAGAAAATCTAGACGAAAAGAAAGCCAATAATTTATTGACATTGGAATATTTGTTTCGTTTTAATGAATTGTTTAACGAAATATCCCGACTGAACTTAAAGTACAATCACATCAAGGATATTTCGACTTTATTTAACGTTTATAAAGAACTATTGAGTTCTGAAACTTTAGATTTTCAAGGAGAACCTTTACAAGGCTTGCAAGTTATGGGTATGTTGGAATCGCGCGTTTTGGATTTTGAAACCGTTATTATATCATCGGTAAACGAAGGTGTTTTACCATCGGGAAAGACCAACAATTCCTTTATTCCTTTTGATGTAAAGTTAGAAAACAACTTACCAACCTATAAGGAAAAAGATGCGGTTTACACCTACCACTTTTACAGGCTTTTGCAACGTGCCAAAAACGTTTATATTCTTTACAACACAGAGGCAGATGTTCTAACTGGAGGAGAAAAAAGCAGGTTTATTACACAATTACAACTGGAAGGGATTCATAATATAAAACATCAAATTATAGCGCCTCAAGTGCCCGTAATATCAAACGAATTAAATAGTGTTGAAAAGAATGACGCCTTATTATTAAAACTAAAGGAAGTGGCTAAAAAAGGGTTTTCTCCTTCCTCATTAACCAGTTACATAAGAAATCCCATTGATTTTTATTATAAGAAAATATTAAAAATTAAAGAGCACGATGAGGTTGAAGAAACTGTAGCAGCAAATACGCTCGGAACCGTTGTGCATAATACCTTGGAAGATTTCTACAGCCCTTTGGTTGGTAGCTTCCTATCAGTAGAAATTATTGAAGGCTTAAAATCCCAAATAGAAAAAAAGGTTCAGTTCCATTTTAAAAATGAGTTTAAGGAAGGTAATATTACAAAAGGTAAAAACCTTATTATTTTTGAAATAGCAAAACGTTATGTTTCAAATTTTTTAGATTTGGAAATGAGAGCAGTAAAAGCTGGAAACAAAATAAAAATACTTGACATTGAAGCTAATAACTCAATTTCCATTGATATTCCCGAACTTGATTTCCCAATAAAACTAACAGGAAAAGTTGATAGGGTTGATGAATACAATGGCGTAACAAGAATTATTGACTACAAAACTGGCAGAGTGGAACTAAATAAAGTTGAAGTTGTTAATTGGGAAGATATTACAACTGATTACGACAAGTATAGCAAGAGTTTCCAGATTTTGTGTTATGCTTATATGATGATTGGGTCAAACAAAATTAAAGGTCCAATTGAAGCTGGAATTATATCGTTTAAAAATTTAAGCGAAGGCTTTTTAAAGTTTTCAAAAAAAGACAAACCAGGCAGTTATGCCAAAAAAGATACTCTAATTACAGAGGAAACCCTAGATAGTTTTAGCACCGAATTAAAAAACCTTATTATAGAAATTTGTAATGGGAATGTTCCATTCACCGAAAAAGAAGTCTGATGATTTTAAAAAACAGTTACGTTATTGATGGTAAACACCAGAAACCCATTTTAATTGATACCACGCAAGTTTCAAATAAAGAAAATTTACCATTAATTATTTTTTGCCACGGTTACAAGGGTTTTAAAGACTGGGGCGCTTGGAATTTGATGGCAAACGCTTTCGCGGAAGCTGGGTTTTTATTACTAAAATTTAATTTTTCTCATAATGGTGGTACTATCGAGCAACCCATAGATTTTCCTGATTTGGAGGCCTTTGGAAATAATAATTACACTAAAGAGTTAGATGATTTAGAATCTGTGATTGATTGGGTTTATAAAAGTAACCTATCTAAATCTGTTAACTTAAACGATATAACTTTAATCGGTCATAGCAGAGGTGGTGGCATAGTATGCATTAAAGCCGAAGAAGACTCAAGAATAACGCGTGTAATAAGTTTAGCAGGTGTTTCAAGTTATGGTAAACGAACGTCAGCAACAGGTGATTTAGAACAATGGAAAAAAGATGGTGTAAAGTATGTAGTAAATGGGCGTACAAAACAACAGATGCCACATTACTATCAGTTTTATGAGGATTTCATTAAAAATGAAGAACGCTTGACTATAAAACGAGCGGTTTCAAATTTGAAAACCCCTTTTTTAATAATTCACGGAGATGATGATACTAGCGTAAGTATTGAAGAAGCTGAGAATTTACATAAATGGAATCCCAACAGTGCATTAAAAATTATTGAAGGTGCAAACCATGTTTTTAATACAAAACACCCGTGGGATGAAAATAAATTACCAAAAGAACTAATTGAAGTCGTTTCCGCTACTATAACTTTTATAAAAAGCACTTTGGTTGTATAATTACTTTCTATAAATAATGAATAAAAAAAAATTGGCTGAAAAAGACTGGTACGCATCAGAAAAAAAACTTTACGTTGCAACAGATTGCATCATCTTTGGTTTTGATGATGGTATTTTAAAATTATTGGTTTTTGAAAGACGTGTTGAGCCGTTTAAAGGCACACTATCACTTATTGGTAGTTTTGTAAAACCCGATGAAAGTGCTGGTAACGCTGCGCGTCGTGTTTTAAAAGAAATTACAGGACTGGATAATATTTTTATGGAAGAGCTGAAAACCTATTCTGATGTTGAAAGAGATCCTGGGGCCCGGTGTGTTTCCATTGCACAATACGCTTTAATTCGGATTGAAGAATCTGATAAAGCATTGGTTGAAAAACATGGTGCTATTTGGTATGAATTAAACAAATTACCCAAGCTTGTTTTAGATCATGATTTAATGGTTGAAGATGCCTTGAACAGACTTAGGGAAAAAGCCAAATTTTATCCTATTGGCTTTGAATTATTACCTCAAAAATTCGCCATACCACAACTGCAAAAGTTATATGAATCGCTTTATCAAAAAAAACTAGATCCTAGAAATTTCAGAAAAAAACTATTATCCCTAAGGCTTCTTATTCCATTAAATGAAAAAGATAAATCAGGTTCCAAAAAAGGGGCTTTCTTGTATAAGTTCAATTACAAAAAATATAAAAAATTAGAAGAAAAAGGGTTTAACTTTTCCCTTTTTAGAACATAATAACAAAATTTTATGGTTTCTGCTTTTTGTATAGTTGTTAGGAATTGGTTCTATAACCCCTGTTTTTTTAGTTCTAATTGTTGTGAGTCATCCCAAAACAGGTTGAAACAAAATCGACTTGTTTTTTAAGTAGTGAAAAATAGTATCAAATATTGTTGTCCTATTAAAAATAATTCATTTAAAGAAAATTTTTGTGAATACAGGGTTTTCTAAGTTTATAAAAAAAGGGCTTGCTTATTACGTCCCAGGCTATCCGGGAGAAAAATTTTATTTTTTTAGAATATTTTGAATTTAAAGTTCACTGTTTATCAATTAGTTACAATCAAGTCTATGTTCTTCCCCGAAATTTCGGGGCTAATAGCGAAGCGGTCTTGATTCTTTAATCGGGCACTAATGGATTATCAAACTATATTTTTTCCAATAAAACTATGTTGAAATCAGATTCTAACATGATTTTACCACCCATTACTTTAACAGTTTGATTTGAATACGCATCATGGAGTAGTTCTCCTTCTTCAAATACTTTAGAAACATCAAGTTTCTTTTCTCCTTTTGGTAAATCTAATCCAACCACAACTAAATCCTTATAATCTTCTTTTTGGTAGCTTCTGTAAAACAAATACGGTTTTTGTGTAATCATTTGATGAACACCCGCACCTATTGCTGGATGATTTGCTCTAAACTGCCCTAATTTTTGCCAGTGATTTAAAATAGCTTTTGTTTCTGGATTGTTTTGAATGTCATTCCAATTCATGTTAGAACGCAATGTAGCGTCTCCTTGAGTGTCTTCTATAACCAAAGGGCGTGCCGATTCATCACCATAATATACCTGTGAGGTTCCAGGGCATAATAATAATTTAGTTGCCGTCTCAAAAGGTTTTTCGCGGGCAGCGTCAAAAGGTTGCCCATCGTCATGAGAACTTAAATAGTTTAAAACACCAAAACCTTTCAATTCTGAGTTTAAAATATCTGAATAGCGTTTAAATACGGCTTCTGTTTCAAGTTGTGCTGCATTCCATTTTAATTCAAAGTTTATAAGACTATTAAAAGCATTATCAAAATAGTTTACTTTTTTATCGCCAAAATCAAAGGCTTTTCCTGCTGAAATCCCATAGTTATAAACTTCACCAACTAAATAAAAATTGTTATCGTCTAAAACTTTATCGGGATTATTTTTTTTGTATTCCGCGAAAGCAACATCACATGCTGCCTTAAATTCTTGCCAAACATATGCTTCGGTATGCTTTACGGTATCAACCCTGTAACCATCAATCCCGAACTCCGTGATGTAATCTGTCAGCCATTTTATAATATAAAACCTAGGCGCTCTTGGGTAACCTGTTCTTTCGAAAAATGAATTAAGTTCAGCTACTTCTTGTTCATATCTACCTTCTGCTTTCCATTTTTTAATTAACTGTGATGGTAATTCTACATTTTCGTTACTTTCTGTTCTTATATCTGGCAGGTTTTTTACCAACGTACATGCTGTAGTGGTTTCGTAAGTTTTATAATCACATTGTGGCTCGGTGCGCACCCACTCTTCAGGCCATACAGGGTCTTTTTCCGTAACTGGCCCTGTATGATTTATAACAGCATCTAGCAGAATACGAATCCCTTTTTTATGAGCAGCCTCTACTAATTTATGTAAATCCTGTTTTGCTCCGAAATTGGGGTCTAAATTTGTCCAATCACTTGCCCAATACCCATGATAGCCATAACCAAACCCATTTCCTTCATCGGTTCCTCCATGAATTTGCTCTACAATTGGCGTCATCCAAATGACATTGATTCCTAACTTAGTAAAATACCCGTCTTTGATTTTTTGTGTAATGCCTTTTATATCACCACCTTCAAAACCACGAAGCTTTCCTGTTTCTTTGTTCCTTTCAAAATTAATATCGTTTACAGTATCTCCATTATTAAATCTATCTGTTAGCAAAAAATAAACATTGGCACCTTCCCAAATAAATGGTGCTTTTGAATCGTCATTTGCCACTTGATTTTTGTTTTTTTGAACGCAATTTGTTAGCGTTATCAGTATGCAAAAACCTATAATAAGAGACTTCATTTTTGTTTATATTTTTAAGACCTGTCAAGTCTTATTTACTTTATTGAATTTTTAATATGAAAGATTCTAATGTATCCACCTGTATTTTGATAGTTCCAATGCCATTTTCAATATTTAAAATTGAAGTGAACTGATTATACAATTGGTCTTTTACCTTATAATTACCATCAGTTAAATTCCAAAGCTGTATGATTTCCTTAGGGATTTTCAGATTGAATTCATACCCTTTTTCAGCATCAAAATTTGAAATAATTATCAGTTTTTCATCCGTACTCCAACGCACAAAAGACAATACTTTGTCAGTATAATTTTGAGTGTGTTCTCTGTTGTATAAATGAATATCTTGATAATTCCCAGCTAATGCTGAACTAGAAATAGTGAAATTTAAAAGTCTTTTATAAAAATCACGTAGCACTTTTTCTTCTTCCGTAGATTGGCCACCGTCAAATTGTTTATCGTTTACCCAACGTTGCAAATTCGGTACACCTATATAATCGAAAATGGAGGTTCTTGAAGGTTTTCCAAAGCCTGCATCTTCAGCTCCTGGTTCGCCTAATTCCTGTCCAAAATATATCATGGTTGGCGAGGTGCTTATTGTTGCGGAAACCACCATAGCAGGTTTCCCTTTTTCGGCACTTCCTGCAAATTCCGGACTTGCAATACGCTGTTCATCATGATTTTCTAGAAAGTGAAGCATGTGGTGCTCTATATCTTTTAAATCATCTTGGATAGGAGGGATCTTACCTGTTTTTCCATGCCCTTGCATAATGCGTTTTATGGTATCGTATAATTGAACTTTATCATATAAATAATCCATTTTCCCTTTTTTAATATAATCTCTGTATAAACTCGGGTTATAAACTTCTGCCATTAGAAACGCATCGGGGTTTTTCATTTTGATATGGGAATTCATATAACTCCAAAATTCCACTGGCACCATTTCAGCCATATCATAGCGGAACCCGTCCACTCCAAAATCTGTCCAGTATAAAGCAATATCCTTAAATTTAATCCAAGAATTTGGTACGGTTTTATCTTGCCAAAACTCGAAATGGGTTTTATAATCTTCATTTTCAAAACCTTTAGGCAATTCATCAAAATCCTTTTTACCTTCTGGCGAAATGCCATAATTGATTTTTACCGTTTCGTACCAATCATTAACGTTGGGTTGTGATAAACGCGAGCCATTGCCTGTCCATTTTGCGGGTTTTTCATCAAAATAATTATCTTCCAACGGGTGTTTTTCATCACCTAAAGGCGTATATGCACCTTCCCAAATGGGCACTTTAAAAGCTTCTTTAGGATTGTAATAAAAGTTATTGTTTACATCATATATTTTCGTTTTATCATCACTAGCACCAAAATCTTCAACGCCTTCAGGGTTTGTCAAACTTTGATAATTTCTTGCCACATGGTTGGGTACAATATCTATAATCACTTTTAAACCAGCATTGTGGGAGCGTTTAATAAGTGCTTGAAATTCTTCCAAACGGTTTTCAACATTAACTGCCAAATCTGGGTTTACGTTATAGTAATCCTTTACCGCATACGGAGATCCTGCGCGTCCCTTTACTACATCGGGATCATCATTGGAAATGCCATATTTTGTATAGTCTCTAATCACGCCATGGTGGGGGACTCCTGTGTACCAAATGTAAGTAACACCCAAGGCCTTGATTTCTTTTAATGCTTTGTCTGTAAAATCGTTAAACTTGCCAACACCATTTTCCTCAATGGTTCCCCAAGGTTTGTTGGTTGTATTTGTATTTCCAAAAAGTCTGGTAAATACTTGATAGACCACTTGTTTTCTCTTTAATGGTTTCTGCTCTGTTTTTTGAGTATCAAGAGGCTTATGTGTCTCTTTATTGCATGCAAACAGCATAGTAAAAATTAGTATAATTATGTAAAATTTGTGTTTGTTCATAACCTTAAATCTTTGACATTAAAGTCAATGAAACGATAAGTTGTTTTATATTTTAGTTGTTAATATGGTACTTCCTTTTGTATTCAATTTTAAAGATTTATTCCAATCAATCAGTTCTCCAGTAATGATGTTTTTCAAGGTTTTTCCATCTATTCCAATTTCCATGAACCTAGATAAATCTAATTCAATTGGTTTTTTGTTTTTATTAATAATATGAACCACTGTTTCATCGTCTAAAACTCTAAACAACACATAAACCCCATTTTCAGGTGCAAAATGGATTGTTTTTCCTTCATGGATGGCTTTACTGCTTTTTCTGTAATTCAATACGTTTTTAACGTAAGACTGCATGTTTTTTTGCGCTTTAGTAAGACCTTTTCCTGTAAAAGCATTTGTTTTATCGTCTTCCCAACCGCCCAGGAAATCACTCCGGATTAATCCATGGTCGCCCGGCTTTTCAAAATCGTTCATCAAGATTTCCGTCCCGTAATATATTTGGGGAATACGCGGTAGCACCAATAAATAACTCAAAGCCATTTTCGTGTTTATTATATGGCCATTGAGTTGGGTAAAAATGCGGCTCATATCATGATTGTCTGGAAAAATCATAATATCTTTTGGAGTTGCGTAATGGAAATCGTTCGCCAATCCTTCATACATTTTAACCAAACCAGTCTCCCAATTTTCCGGTTCATTCAGCCCATTGACTATTTGTCGTTGCATAGCGAAATCCATGGGAGATCTTAGGTTAGATTCATAGCCATCTCTATTATTGGTCCCTTTTTGCCAATAGCCAATTAGAAGCGGATTTAAACTCCACTCTTCTCCAACGATACTAAAATTGGGATATTCATTCATAATTTCGCCTGCCCAATTGCTCATAAATTCTTTATCGGAATAGGGATAGGTATCTTGACGGATGCCTCCTAATCCAGCCGTTTCGATCCACCAAATACTGTTTTGGATGATATATTTTGCCATAAATGGATTTCGCTGATTTAAGTCTGGCATTGAAGAAACAAACCAACCCACACTCATGTTTTCCTTATCGATTTTAGAAGCATAAATATCCTGGTTTGTAGTGCGTCTGTGATTGGTTGTTATGCTTTTACTACCATCCCAACTATCAATGTTCCTTTCATAGTTTTCTTGATGGTTTATCCAATCTTTAAAGGGCAAATCCTTCATCCACCAATGTTCTATTCCGGAATGATTTGCCACTTGGTCCATAATGAGTTTCATGCCTTTTCCCTTAGCTTTATTGGCTAATTCAAGGTATTCTTCCAGCGTTCCAAAGCGTGGGTCAATTTCATAAAAATCGGTTATGGCATATCCATGATATGAACTACTAGGCATATCATTAGTTAACACAGGGGTGGGCCAAATAGCCGTAAAACCCATACTCTCAATATAATCCAGATGATTCGTAATCCCTTTAATATCGCCCCCATGTCTTGCATAATCGTTGGTTCTATCAATGGTTTTTTCAAGTAAATTTTCGTTGATGTCGTTTGATGGATCTCCATTGGCAAAACGATCGGGCGTAATTAAATAAATAGCATCACTACTATCAAAGCCAATGTAATTTTCGGCAGATTTTTCTCTAGATTTTAATTCGTAAGTGTAGATTAAATCGTCTTTATTTTCTTGTTTAAAAATGATATTGAATTTACCTGCTTTTGTTTTTTCTGAAATACTTAAATCAATAAAAAGATAATTTGGACTATCCGCTTGATGTACTTTTTCAATTGAAACACCTTGATACGACATCTCAGGAGTTGCCTCTGAAATATTTGGATGATGAACCAAAAGCTGTAATGATGTGTTTTTAAAACCAATCCACCAATTTGGTGGCTCAATACGCTGAATATCATATTTTTCTACTATTGAAGATTTTTCACCAACCTCATCTGTAGTCATATTTCCTTGTTTTTTGCAAGATAAATTTAAAGCAAATACAAACAGTAAACCAATCACAAATGATTGTTTAATCTTTTTTTGTTTTTTGAAATAATATCCCATGATTGCTATTTTTATTTAATCGCTTTGATACTAATGGCATAACCCCCTCCAGGAACTGATAATTGAGATAATTTTGATTTACTCGTTATCTTTTTAGTTTTTATGGTATAAGCCTGTGGATTGGTTTTATAGTGTGCATCTTTTGCATCGGCATAAATGGTAGCCATGTATTTTTCACCCTTTTCAAGGAAATCAAATTTAATGTTTGATGTTCTGGCTTCATTACCATTTACATTACCAACAAACCAACTATGGCCTCCTTTTTCTTTTCGAGCTACGGTTATATAATCTCCAGGTTCAGCTTCTAAATAAATACTTTCATCCCAATCAATAGCTACATCTTTTATAAACTGAAAGGCATCCATAAATTGCTCGTAATGTTCAGGTAGGTCTGCAGCCATTTGCAACGGACTGTGCATAGTAACATATAGTGCTAATTGGTTTGCAATGGTGCTATTTACATGAGAATCATTATTAGGGTTAAGTTTACTAATATCCATTTCAAAAATACCGGGCGTATAATCCATAGGCCCACCAATTAAACGGGTAAAAGGCAAAATAGTAACATGGTTTGGTTTTGAACCACCAAACGCCTGAAACTCTGTACCTCTTGCAGATTCGTTACCTATTAAATTGGGGTAGGTTCTATAAATACCTGTTGGTCTTACAGCTTCATGTGCGTTAACCATTATTTGATAATCCGCTGCTTTTTCAATAGCATATTGATAATGATTTATTATCCATTGGCTGTAATGGTGTTCTCCTCTTGGTAAAATATTACCGACGTAGCCGCTCTTTACAGCATCATACCCATGATCTTTCATGAATTGGTATGCTTTATCCATATGGCGTTCGTAATTTCTGGTTGACCCTGAAGTTTCATGATGCATAATTATTTTAACAGCTTTTGACTTTGCGTATTCATGAATCGCTTTAACATCGAAATCTGGATATGGTGTTACAAAATCAAAAACATAATCTTTAGATTTTCCGAACCAATCTTCCCAACCTTCATTCCAGCCTTCAACCAAAACACCATCAAAACCATGTTTTGAAGCAAAATCGATATACCGTTTTACTTTGGTATTGTTTGCTGCATGGGTGTCATTTGGTTTTACTTTTGAATAATCGGTAACTCCTAGTTGTACAGCAGGCAAATCATCGGTATAGGCCCACGAACTTTTACCGGTAATCATTTCCCACCAAACACCTATGTATTTTACGGGTTTTATCCAAGATGTATCTTCTATGGCACAAGGATCATTTAAGTTCAATGTGATGTTTGAAGCCAAAATATCTCGGGCATCATCGCTAACCATAATGGTACGCCAAGGTGAATTACATGGAGCTTGCATATAACCTTTATCGCCTTTAGCATCTGGTGTTAAATGTGATTCAAAAATCATGTTTTTATCATCCAAATTAAGATGCATACAGGAATAATTAATAAGTGCTGCTTCGTGAATATTAATATACAAGCCATTATCGGTTTTCATCATTAATGCCGTTTGTACACCTGTTTTAGAAAATTGTTCCTGCGAAGCGTTTTCTGTGACGGCATTATCAAACTTTTGGCTTATCCCAGATAATTTGGACTCTGTATAATCATACTCTTGTGTATCGTAATCCCCTGGAATCCAAAACGCTGTATGATCGCCTGTCATAGCAAATTGTGTTCTTTCTTCCTTGATGACAAAATACACGAGGTTTTTTTGAGCTGGAAATTCATAGCGAAACCCTAACCCGTCATCAAACAAGCGAAAACGAATTACTACAATACGATTGGTTTCATTTTGCGTAAGCGTTACTGCCAATTCGTTATAATGATTACGAATTTCTTTTTCTTCGCCCCAAACAGGTTGCCAAGTGTCATCAAAAGTTGCTGTTTCCGTATCTGAAATCGTAAAGTCATTCAGTAACGACTTTTCATCATCTTTTAATTCCAAACCTAAATGACTTGGTTTTATAACAGATTTGTTTTTATAGGACAACTTATAAGTTGGAATGCCATTAGATTCAATGGAAAATATCATGGTTAATTGTCCGTTTGGAGATTTTAGCTCCTGTGCGTTAACCACAAAAGCTGAAAACAAAATGACAAGTGTTTTTATTAATGATTTCATTTATATAATTTTAAATTAAATGCTAACTAAATCATTGGGTTGTATAGTAACGGGTTTATTATTTACTAAAACCTGTAATTCGGTTTCACTTTCCAATTCAAACTTAGTGTCGTTTCGGCAAACGTTTACCTTAATGATGCTGTTTCTAAAATTTACTTTGAATGAATAGGAATCCCATTGTTTTGGTATTTTTGGTGTGAAGGCTAATTGATTGTTTTTCACGCGCATACCGCCAAAACCTTCAACAATACTCATCCAAGTTCCAGCCATAGAGGTAATGTGCAGCCCTTCGTGTACTTCGTGATTATAATCATCCAAATCCAACCGCGATGTTCTTAAATAAAACGTATATGCTTGCTCCATTCTGTTTAATTTTGCGGCTTGAATACTGTGTACACAAGGCGACAACGAACTTTCATGAACCGTGAACGGTTCGTAAAAATCGAAATGACGCTCTAATTCTTTATCTGTAAAATGGTTTTCAAAAAAGTAAAATCCTTGTAAAACATCCGCTTGTTTTATGTATGGCGAACGTAAAATGCGATCCCAACTCCATTTTTGGTTTATGGGGCGTTGCGATTTATCTAAATCTGCAACTGTAATCAGTTCCTTATCTAAAAAACCATCTTGTTGAAGGAAGATATTATGTTTCCCTGAAAACGGAAAATACATATTATCGGCAACTGCTTTCCATTCTGCCAATTCTAGAGTAGTCAGCTTCACTTTTTTCATGACCCTAGTAAAATCCGAGGCATGTTCCTCTTCAATTTTGCTTATATTTTCAATTGTGTAATTAATGCACCATTGTGCTAAATAATTAGTGTACCAGTTATTGTTTACGTTATTTTCATATTCATTTGGCCCTGTAACACCTAAAATAACGTACTTGTTTTTAGCTGTTGAAAAATTAGCGCGTTGATACCAAAAACGAGCTATCCCGATTAAAACCTCCAGACCTTTTTCAGGAATATAACTATAATCGCCTGTGTAACGGTGGTAGTTATAGATAGCAAATGCAATAGCGCCATTTCTGTGTATTTCTTCAAAGGTAATTTCCCATTCGTTATGGCTTTCTTCGCCATTCATAGTTACCATTGGGTATAATGCAGCCCCGTTTTTAAAGCCTAATTTTTCGGCATTTTCAATGGCTTTTTCTAAATGGTTGTAACGGTATTCTAAAAGGGTTCGTGCTACTTTCTGATCTTTGGTAGCCATGTAAAATGGAATGCAATAGGCTTCAGTATCCCAATAGGTACTGCCACCGTATTTTTCGCCAGTAAATCCTTTAGGACCAATATTTAATTTGGAATCTCGCCCTAAATAAGTTTGATTTAATTGAAATATATTGAATCGGATACCCTGTTGCGCCTTTACATCACCGGAAATAGTAATGTCTGACATGTTCCAAATTTCTGCCCAAGCAAGTTTCTGATCGTTTAATAATTGATTGAAGCCTTTTTTTGTCGCAATTTTTAAAACCTTTTTTGCCACTGAAACCAATTCGTTTTTATCATGATTTCTATCTACGGTATACCCACCATACTTTTGTATGGCATAGCTTTCGCCTTTTTTAACATGATGCTGGTAAGTAAAAGAAACATGATTGGAACCTGCTTGGATATTGGGTTGATTTAAAACCGATTTACCATTAATAAAAACCTTAGATTCCATGAATGTACAGGTGTAAAAATCTGTTTTCATGGTTTTTGCCTGAATAAAAGCCTGATGGTTTTTATGGGTTACATTTAAGGTATCCCAAAATTTATCATCCCAATTCGTGTCTTTATTAGTAATACCCGAATCTAAATAAGGTTGAAAAATAATATCAGCATCCTTATTAATTGGTTTTATTTGATAATGAATGGCTCCAACTTCATCTAAATCTAAACTTAAAAAACGTTTGGTTTCAACTTCTATTTGAATATCGTTTTTAAGAGTTGCTTTAAAACGTCGCGACAACCAACCCTCTTTCATGTTGAGTTCCCTTTTAAAGTTTTCTACCAGCTTGCATGTATATAAATCTAATTGCTCACCGTTAACGGATACGTTAATACCAATCCAACTAGGCGCATTCAATACTTTGGCAAAATATTCTGGGTAGCCGTTTTTCCACCACCCTACGCGCGTTTTATCTGGGTAGTACACACCGGCAATATAACTGCCTTGAAACGTAGGGCCAGAATAATGTTCTTCAAAATTGGCACGTTGGCCCATGGCTCCGTTACCAATACTAAATAAACTTTCGGAAGACTCTACACGATTAGCATCAAAGCCTTCTTCTATGATTGACCAATTATCTGGTTTTATATAATCTTGATTCATTTTTTTATTGATGATTGAGAATAGAATATAGACCGCTTCGCCGTTAGACTTTATAATCGATATCCTTCTATTTCTTATTTAAAATTCTATTATTTCGAGAAAACTACTTTTCTCTATTTTTTTCCTCCCCCTAACCCCTCCGAAGGAGGGGGAACCAGAACGGAAGGATGCGGGTCTTGATTCTTTTTTCTTTATTCTATGTTCTCTTTTCTTTGTTCTTTACTAATTCTTTTATAAAACCTGTACTGACTTCGATTAAGTTGTTAAAGTTGAAATCGGCTTCACTTAAAACATTTTTATCCCCAATTCCTATTGAAATCATGTTCGCTTTATTTGCCGCCTCAATACCTGCAATGGCATCTTCAAAAACAATACAGTTTTCTGGTTTAAGATTTAGCTTTTTTGCGCCCATTAAAAATACTTCTGGGTCTGGTTTTGCTTTTGAAACACTATTCCCATCTACAATACCTGAAAAACGCTCAAAAAGACCAACTTGCTTTAGTATTAATGGCGCATTCTTACTTGCTGAACCCAACACATATTTTATGCCCAATCCATCCAGTGTATCTAATAATTCTGAAGCACCGGGAAGAATTTCATCAGTGCCCATTTTTGTGATGTAGCCCAGATAATCTTCATTTTTACTCTTTAGAAATTCTTGTTTTTTCTCTTCAGAAAGTTTCACTTTTCCAATATCTAAAAGAATCTCTAATGACCTTACCCGACTAACACCTTTTAAAAGTTCGTTGTTTGTTTTGGTAAACTCAAAACCCAAGTTATCGGCAAGGTTTTTCCATGCCAAAAAATGATATTTTGCGGTATCGACTATAACACCATCTAAATCGAAAATAACTCCTATTTTATTCATCCTCTATGCCCCCTAACCCCCAAAGGGGAAACTCTCACTCGGGCGGGTTAAGAGTTTTGTTATTATTTTATTGAACGATATCATCAACATCTTTTACTTTATAAACTAAAGATGCTGCTATTAAAAAACTTACACCACTCATAACTAAAGCAAATATGGCTTGATTACCATAAGCATATTTTACAAGCGGTCCGCCAATTAAGGCATTGATAATTTGAGGGATTACAATAAAGAAATTGAAAATACCCATGTAAACACCCATTTTTTTTGGAGAAATAGAACCTGCCAAAATTGCATAAGGCATGGCCAAAATACTTGCCCAAGCAATGCCAACACCTATCATAGAAACGATAAGCCAGTTTTTGTCAGGCATAATGTAAATGGAAAGTAACCCTAAACCACCAATGATTAAGGATATGGAATGTGTGCGTTTTCTGCCAATCTTTTTTGCAATATAAGGCAGTGCAAAAGCGTAAAAAGCAGAGACTAAATTATAAACCCCAAAAAGAATACCTATCCAATCGCCTGCATCTTGATACATAGCAGAACTGCTATCTGTGTAAGGTAAACCATAAGTATGTTGCGCAATGGCTGGAGTTGCAAAAACCCACATGCCAAATAATCCAAACCAAGAAAAGAACTGTACCCAGCTTAATTGGCGCATGGTTGTTGGCATTTTTTTGAAATCATCAAAAATGTCCATCAAACTAGATTTTTCTTGTTCTCCAGCATCATGCATAGCTTCGGTATGAGCTTGCTCATCCTCGAAACCTTCAAGTTCTTCAGGTGAATATTCCTTAGTAGTAGTAACGGTGATTAAAATAGAAATAATTAAAATCACAGCTCCAATTATAAACGACCAGATTAAATTAGCTGGAACTACTCCCGCAACTGTTTCGTTTGAAACACCAAACCAATTGGTAAGTGCATAAGGTAACCAAGACCCTATTACAGCACCAAAACCAATTAAAGCGGTTTGTACACTGAATCCTAAAGTACGTTGATCTGTTCTTAAGTTATCACCTACCAAAGCACGGAAAGGCTCCATGGCAATATTGAAAGAGGCGTCCATTATCATGAGCATGCCTGCACCAACCCATAAGGCTGGTAAAAATGCTATAAAAATATCGGCTTGTGGCATAAGCACAAGACCAATAGAGGCTAAAATGGCCCCAACTAAGAAGTACGGTTTTCTTCTGCCAAACCGCCCCCAAGTTTTATCACTATAATGTCCGATTACTGGCTGAACAATTAAGCCCATTAAGGGCGCAATTATCCAAAACCATGACAGTTCATGAACATCGGCACCGAAAATTTGAAGAATTCTACTTGCGTTGGCGTTTTGAAGGGCAAAACCCATCTGGATTCCAAGAAACCCGAAACTCATGTTCCAGATTTGCCAGAAACTTAATCGACGCTTTTCCATTAAATAGTATGTTTTAAATGAATACTATTTGATAAGCGATTTTATATTAATCTAAATATAAAACAACGCTTTTAAACGCGTTTCTTTTTAATATAACTTATCAAAACTTATTTGTGAGAAGTGAAAATATAAGTTTTGAATTTGGTTCAAAGATATAAAAGATTTTAATTATTCCTAATGTTTTTTTCTAAAACTGATTTTAATAGGACTTTAATTTGCTGAAAGACAGATCAGGGATCTAAGGGAAATGGACGGATGACGGGAGACCGAAGATGGGAGATACGTGTTTACACAGATCCTACTGAAAACTGTGACTTCCTCCCCCTAACCCCTCCAAAGGAAGGGGAACTGCTGCGGAGTGGAGTTGGTCTTGATCCTAATTATTTGAAGACTGCGACTGAAAACTG
>CAXBID010000036.1:0-21289 GCA_963975495.1 uncultured Flavobacteriaceae bacterium
AAACAAAAGTATTAATAAGACTAAAATGGATCTGAATTCACAGTAGGAATTTAGGTTTGAATCAAAGAGGAGCTCTCTATAATTTTATTTATTTATACCTGAAAATCAAATAGTTACTACCTAAAGATTTTAGATTACACACCGAATTACGCACATCTTTTTTAATTAACTAAAAAAACAGGTAGTTGTGCTTATTTTTTAAACTTAATTTTCAATGAAGAAAAAACTCATTTTAATTTTAAAAGAAATTATAGACTTTAATAATTGATGAAATATTTTCAAGCTTTAACAATTAAAAACAGAAAGATTTAAGGACTTGAATGATATTTTTAGATTCAGAAGTAAATTCTAAATGTGTAATCAAGATAAGTTTTTATCTCGAAAA
Source organism: uncultured Flavobacteriaceae bacterium (assembly GCA_963975495.1). GTDB lineage: Bacteria > Bacteroidota > Bacteroidia > Flavobacteriales > Flavobacteriaceae > CAXBID01. Next base: position 386 of record CAXBID010000036.1, read on the forward strand.
CGATTATTATATAATTCTGTCCTTAATTTATATTTTGAATCGAATACCAGTTCTTAAATACAATGAATTTGAATTATCTAATGATTTAATGTTGTTTTTGCTTCCATCCCTTAAGTTTACTGTATTGCTAAAAATATATGATGATCTTGCATAAAACTGAAGGTGTTTTGTAAAATGATATTCATATTGCAAACCTCCCAAAATTAAAGACATATTTATACTTTCGGCAACTTCACTGCCATCTACAAGAACACCTCTTTGAAGGTTTGAAGTAACACCATCTAACTCGGCATATAATTTTAACCTGTGCTTGTCTGAAATATGGTATTGTAAATTTGATTTTGGAACACCGACATTGAATGACCAATTTGGATTGAATTTTCTATAATAACTTATAAAAGGCAACGGGAAAGGAAATCCACGATTCTCTGAATAGGATAATCCAACCATAAGTCTCCAAGGTTTTGAAACATTTTCATAATTCTTTTTATCCTTAATAAATATAACATCTCCAGATAATACAATATCTTCAAAGTTCAGGTCATTGGCAGTTAAATTAGAACTAAATCCAGGTGTTAAACGAACTCCCAAACGCCAACCATTTTTTAAAGGTTTTGTATAGCTAATGTTTAAATCCAATAATTGAAAACCATTAAGCTCTTCATTATCAAAAGAAGGGTTCTCATTCATAAGAAGGTTTATATTACTATAGTCTAAGCCTAAAAAAAGATAGGTGTCTTCCTTTTCTAGCTGTATGGGATAGTTGAAAAGTGCTCGAACTCGATTGTATTCAATATCCGAATTTCCTGCAGGAAGTATGGTATAATCAATACGAGCGAGATCATTTAATTGAGCAGATGCTAATGTGCTAAAAAGTAATAAAACGGATAGTAACTTGAATTTGTTTAATTTCATATAAGCCTATTTAATATTTGTTTTTAAATTATTTATTTAGTGAAATTGGCTTCTAATAATATGACTTCCCCTTTTCGTAAAACTTCAATAAGCACTTGGTCTCCAACTTTAAGGTTTTCGATTTGTTGTTTTATGTTTCCCAAATCGTGAGGTGCATTACAGCTCAAACCTTGAATACTCAAAATTATATCGCCTCCAAGCCATAATTTCTGACCCAAAATTTCACTTTGTAAATAGCCTGCCTTAATTCCTATCTTATCTGCAAATGAATTTGGTGTAACGCGCTGTATTAAAACACCAGAACGTTGCGTTGTATTTAGTGCTCCAGCCAATTCCTCTCCTAAAAAAATACCGTCAAAACCTGTCCAAAAACTATTCACATCAAACAATGTTTTTTTAGCAGTATTAACATCTACAGCAAACCCTAATCCTTCAAAACCGCCACTTTGAGATAAAATAAAACTCACAATACCAATTAACTCACCTTTCATGTTAAACATTGGGCCTCCCGAATTTCCATGGTTAATTGAGGCATCTGTTTGTATGAAGCCAGCCATTTCTCCATTAGTTAGCCTGTTTTTTTTCATCTTTCTGCTAATGTGCCCTACAGATAGCGAATGCTCTAAACCTAATGGCGCACCAATGATGATAATTTGTTCGCCAATTTTGGCAGTTTCTGAGTTTCCGGGCTTTACAAATATTAAATTTGTAGGTGGATTTCGTAGCTTAATAAGTGCCACATCACCGGCAGATGAGCTCGACAAAACATCCGCTTGAAGTGAAGTCTCATTTTGAAGTTTAACAAGTACCTCATTTGCTGATTCTACTACGTGTGCAGCCGTTAGAATAAGCCCGTCGGAACTAATAATGACTCCAGACCCTAAACCTCCGGATGCGGAAAGCTGTTGGTTTTTAATTTTATATTCAGTTACTTCAATGGTAACAACAGATGGATCCAATTGTTCGAATAATGCTGAAACATTCTGCGCATTAACACAAGAGTAAAACATTAATACCAATAAAAATGATAGTGTTTTCATATTTTTAATTTTTAAGAATTCTATTCAGTATATTTCTGTTTTAAAGATTTTAGTTTCTAACCCTTGACGAGCTGTCTATTTGTTTTATCAAAGCCGAAAAATACCACCAACAGCAATAACTCGTTCCAGAAAGAAAAAATGTTGTGATGCCTTGTCTTCCGAATATTGTGTTGTTCTAATATCATCCATGTTTATATAGCCTCCTTTAAGCTCTCCTTGGATGAAAAAATATTTTAAAAAAGTAAAATTTAATCATCCTTTTATGGACAAGCCATAGCCAGAAACATGAAAATCATCGTGTCTCTTTTTCCTAAAATTGAGGCGTTGGTTTTGGGATATAATAGGCCTCCTGAAATACCTTCCGTTAAATTAATTTAGAATTTGTCTGTATTTTGAATTCCAAAAATCTTTGAAATATCATCTACTCTCGCAATCTCAATATTGATGTTATTAAGCCCATCTGTATGCTCAAATTTTAAAAAATCTTCAGTTATACTTATTGATTCATCGACGTACACACCGTTAAATGAAGATCCGATTTCCGTTTCAGGTAAATTGATTGCCCCAGAGATATTTGAAAGTTGATTTTGAGTAACCACATATTTCATATGATCTAGTCCAATAGAGACATTGTAATGATCTGAAATAAAATATCCCAATCTAAAATTAGTTTGAGGAATTGTCATCCGCATTGGATTAAGATAATCCGAACTATAACCTTTGGGCTTGTCGTGGGCAACCACATTACTCAACGTGAAATCATAACCCTTACCTTGAAAGGTAATATCTGACTTTGAATAATTTTCTCGGTTTCCGCCCCAATAAATGAAAATTTTCCCTTTGTTATTGCCAGTATATCTAACTTGTTTTAGGCCTGTTTGTTGACCATAGGCATGACTTAAACCGAAGCCGATAAAAAGCATAACTAAAATTGTTTTATTTTCCATAAACATAGCATGTCAAAAGAATATTTATTCCTGACAAATAATATTGTTTTCTTATTTTATATTGATGAATTTTATTCCCAAAAATTGTAAGAGCACTCTTTTAAAAAGTATGTTTATAGGCTACCTTTGGCTCAAATATTTAACCAAAAATAAATTCCCAAGAACTAATGCAATTATAGAAAGTATGATTGCCGAAAGACATTAAATAATATCATTTGATAAGTTTTATCATTTAATTTTATGAAACTACTTATAAATTATATTCTTTTAAATAGAGTTTCTTTGACTTTGTACACTTTCAAACTAAAGAAAATTTAGCCCTCAATTGTTTATTGGTAATCTTTATAAGCCAGCATAACCGCTTCTGCAACTTTTGTCGCAATCTGTTTATTTAAGCTTTTGGGTATAATATTTTCTCTATCGGGAAACTCCACACAATCTGCAATAGCATAAGCAGCAGCGATTTTCATCTTTGGTGTTATTTGCTTTGCTCTACAGTCTAATGCACCTCTAAAAATTCCAGGGAAGGCTAATACATTATTTACTTGATTAGGGTAATCGCTTCGTCCGGTTGCAACGATTGCGGCTCCACCCTTTAAGGCTTCCTCTGGTGTGATTTCGGGATTGGGATTTGCCAACGCAAAAATGACGACATCTTTAGCCATGGTCTTAATATCATCTTTACATAATATATTGCCAACACTAACACCTATAAAGACATCTGCATCTTTAACGGCGTCATGAAGTGTGCCTTCCAAATTTTCTGGATTGGAATAATTCAGTAGTTCTTTTTTTGCTGAATTTAAATCTGTCCTGTTTTTATGAATAATGCCTTTACTATCGCAAACCAGTACTTGCTTTACAGGAATACATACATTTGGGCCTGTACTTATGCATCGCAACAAGCGAGTAATTGCTATCCCAGCAGCTCCTGCTCCGTTAATTACAATTTTTAAATCTGAAATCTTTTTGTCTAAAACCTTGCAGCTATTTAAAATTCCAGCGAGTGCTACGATAGCGGTCCCGTGTTGGTCATCGTGAAACACTGGAATGCCAATGTTTTGTAAAGCAGTTTCAATTTCAAAACTTCGGGGTGCTGAAATATCTTCCAAATTGATGCCTCCAAAAACAGGTGCAATTCGTTTTACTGTTTCTATAATTTTTGAAGCAACCGTTGTGTTTAAACAAATGGGAAAAGCATCAATGTTGGCGAATTTTTTAAAAAGCATCGCTTTACCTTCCATAACAGGAATTGCGGCTTCAGGTCCTATATTACCTAATCCTAAAACTGCGGTTCCATCGGTAACTACAGCAATGGTATTGCCTTTAATCGTTAGGTTGTAAGCTTCTTCCACATTGTTAGCAATCACTAAACAGGGCGCAGCTACTCCTGGCGAATACACTCGGGAAAGGTCATCTGTGGTATTTACTTCAATTTTTGAAACTACTTCAATTTTTCCTTTGTACTTTCTGTGAAGTTCAAGTGATTCAGAATTAAAATTGTGTTGTGTCATTATGAATTCATTTTTTTCCAAGCTGCATCAGCCAATGCTCGTTTTGTTAAAGGATCTTTAACCCATTGTCTTTTGGCATCAATAATTCCAAAAAGCATTCTGGTAAAAAAATAAAGTTTTCCATCCCTAATTTCCCAGCTTTTGGGGTTTGGATTTACTTCCTTGCCTTCGGACATTGCAATTGCACAGAAGCCACCATACTCTGGTGTGAATGTTTCGGGCGACGCTTCAAATTTCTCCTTATCTTCTAATGATGCGAATAAATATTTCGCATTGTTGTAATTTGAAGCATAAGCTTCGTTTCCTTTTTTTGGATTTCCATTAAAGAAAGATACTACATCATATCCTTGTGCAGCTACTCCATTTTTTAGGTTTTGTTTCATTTTTTTTATATTTAGTATTAAATTAAATTAACATCGGTAATCACTTCCAATAAAGCTGGACCGTTGTGTGCTTTTAGTTTTTCCATTGCTGGAATTAAATCTTTCAATTTTTCCACACGAATTCCCAATGCGCCACAGTTTTCAGCGTATTTAGCGAAATTGGGATTGCTTAAAGAAGTCTGCCATACATCAACTTGTGATGCTCGTTGTTCTTTTGATATTTTTCCCAATTCTGAATTGTTGAGGACTATATGTTTAATATTCATCTTGTACTTTACCAGGGTATTTATTTCGGCTAAATATTGTCCTAATCCACCATCTCCTGAAACCGACCAAATTGGGCGTTCGTTGCCTTGCGCAGCCCAAGCTCCCATAGCTGCAGGCAAAGCAAAACCTATTGAACCCAAATAACCTGACATGAGAACGGCCTGATTTTTTGATTCGAAATACCTCCCAAAGGAATAGGTGTTATTACCGACATCAACGGCGATTACGGCATTGTCTGGTGCGACCTTATTCATAGCATTGAAAACAGCAATGGAACTTAACGCATCACCACAATCCTTCAATCGGCTTAATTTTTCCTCTTTCCAGATGATCCATCTTTTGGCTATGTCTTTTCTTTGATTTTCGGTTTTAGTTTTCCCTTGTGTTTCGGTTGTCAACAACTTAATGGTTTCTGAAATTTCTCCCCAAAGTGCCACATCCACCTTATTGAATTTACTTAAAGCCATTGGGTCAAAATCGACTTGGATAGTCGGTTTTTTTGGTGTAATGCCTGTATGGTTGGAAAAGGATGCTCCAAAAACCAAAAGCAAATCACTTTCGTTCATAAACCAAGAGGCTATTGGCGTTCCGCTTCTTCCCAATACGCCACAGCCCAATTCGTGACTATCTGCAATTAAACCTTTTCCTTTAAAAGTTGTAATGACCGGGCAATTCAAACTTTCCGCATAAGCGATAATAGCTTTCATTTGAAAACGCGCACCGTGACCAACAACAATTACAGGTCGTTTGGATTTTTTTATAAGCTTTACAGCTTTATCGGTCATCTCTTTAGGTGGCGAAATATTGAATGGTGTTATTCTATCTTCAGGTGTTTGAGGTTTTAACTCTTCTGAAATTTCTGAAAAAGCCACTCCATCCGGAAAGGTAAGATGAACAACATCTCTTTTGATAAGTGCTGTTTTTACAGCCACAGACATAAGTTCGCTGTAATTAGAGTTTGTATTTACAGCATGGTTAAACTGTGTAACAGATTCAAAAGCTTTTACCAAATCAACTTCCTGAAAGGCACCAGTCCCTATCACCTGTGTGCTAACTTGACCGGAAAGTGCTATTAGCGGTACTCTATCCACTTTGGCATCCCACATTCCGGTAAACATATTGGTTGCTCCAGGTCCTGCAATTCCGAAACAAACGGCAGGTTTTCCTGTTAATTTTGCATATCCTGAAGCCGCGAATGCTGCGGCACCTTCATGACGAATTCCAAAGTATTTTAGTTTGTTTTTCTTTTCAAGACGACGCATCGCATCGGCGAGGGCGAGATTACTATGGCCGACCATGCCAAAAACAGTATCTACACCCCAATTTACCATCGTTTCCATCATGACATCAGAAACCGTGTTTTTGTGTGGTAATTCCTTTGGAATATCTACAAATATGGCATCTCCTTCTTCTTTTACTTCAAAGGTAACCATCCCATCATCAAAACCACCAGGGGATTGACCTGTACATGGGTCAAAATCCCAACCGTGCCATGGACAGCGTAACAATCCGTTTTCAATAGAGCCTTCCCCTAAAGGACCCCCTTGATGTGGACATTTGTTATCCAAAGCAGAAAATTTGCCTTTGAAATGTGTTAGGCATATATCTTGATGTCCTGCAATAACCGTTTGCACACGTCCTTCCGGTAACGTTTTTTTATTGTCCAGTACTTTGTACCAAATTTTGTTTTTTGAGTTCATATATTTTTATATTAAAGTATAAAGCATAAAGACACCGACTAAAATAAAGAGTATCGAAATACCAACTTTCATTTTATCCGTAGGAACGATTTTTTGCAAACGTGGACCAAGTTGACCACCAATAACAACCCCGGGAATTGTGAAAATAATGAGGTTTAACACCTGACTCATAACCTCGCCACCTTGCTGACTAAATTCATAGAAATGGCCTACAGATGCGAATAAAACTGTTATTGTTACTACAAAAATTGAGGTTCCAACAGCAACGCGAGTTGGGACTTTGCATTTAGCGACCAAATGATATTCTTGAAGTTCTGCCAATCCTACCGAAATCATTCCTAAAAAAGTACCTCCGACAGCCGCGAACATGCGTCCCATATTCTTATTGCAAACCGTGTAATTGTAAATATTACCTTGGGCATCGGTCAACGAGCTTTCGTGGTTGTTTTCAAATTCTTTTTTATGGGCTGCATCTAACTTCTCTTTTTCTTCTTGTCTCCAAGACATATATAATTGGGAACCAATAAATACAATCCCAACTCCAAATATTGTTTTAAGAATCAAAGGCGGAACTAAATCCCCATATATGGTTCCTAAAATTGCAAATGGAACAGAAAATAATAAAAGGTTAAAGCCAAGTTTGAAATCAATGAGTTTAGCCTTCCAATATGAAAAAAAACCAGAGCCAAACCCAAATAATTCTGTTGCCAATGCTGCCCCAATGGCAATATTTGGTTCAAGACCAAGCCCAATCATGAATAATGGCGAAAAGAAAACAGCACCACCAATACCTGATGACATAGCGATTGTTGCAATTGCAATTGAAATAGGAAGTAAGTACCAAAATTCCATTGTTAATTCCATAGTTGTATCTATTTAAAATGTTGTCTTACTCCGTAACTTGCCAAAACACCTTCTCCAGTAGCTGCAGCAACCTGTGCGATAGCGCCTTCACGACAATCTCCTGCTGCAAAAATGCCTTCGACATTTGTTTCTCCTAATCCCGTTGTGGTGATAAAGCCTCGTTCGTTTAGTTCTATTAAATCCTTGATATTGTCCGTATTAGGAATCAATCCAATAAAAATAAAGCTACCATCAGCATATAATTCTTCTTTTTTCCCTGTGCTTTTGTCTTTTACTTTAAGTCCTTTAAAATTGCCTTTGTCGTTTTTAATAAATGCCACAGATTCTTTATTCATATATGTTTCTATATTTTTTATAGAAGGTAATTTTTCGATATAGGTTTCTGAAGCCGAGAATTGGCTATCTCTGTTAACAATGGTCACTTTTTTACAGAACGATGCCAGAAAGATGCCTTCTTCCAAAGCACTATTGCCACCACCTACTACAATAATCTCTTTGTCCCTGTAAAATGCGCCATCGCAAGTGGCACAAAAATGAATGCCTGCACCAATTAAATCTTCTTCATTTGGGATACCTAATTTTCTATAGGTAGAACCTAATGCCAGCACTACTGTTTTAGATTCGTATTCGCCCATATTCGATTTCAAAATAAAGTTGAGGCCTTCTTTTTTAATTGAACTGACTTCAACGCCTGTTTCAATTTTTGCTCCGTAGGTTCTGGCTTGTTCAGACATTTTTTTCATCAATTCAGGTCCGGAAATATTTGTAAACCCTGGATAGTTTTCAATTTTTTCAGTTAAAAAAGCATTTCCGCCAATATTCTTTTTTTCAAGGATCAAAGAATTAAATCTATCGCGCTGTATGTAGATGGAAGCCGTTAATCCCGCAGCTCCTGCACCCACGATGATACTGTCATAAATGTGTTTTTCAGCTTCATGACCAATCTTTAATATGTCTTTTAAAATGGAATTATCAGGATTGGTATATGACTTTTCATCGATGAAAATGGTTGGAATAATACGTTTTCCGTTGTTGGTTTCTTCCACCAATTTTGCAGCCCATTGGTGTTTATCCACTTCGATGAATTGAAAATTGATGCTGTTATCCTGAAGGTAAGATTTCGCCCGCTGACAATCGGGACACCAGTTTGCGCCATATAATTTTATAATCCCTTGAGAATTAATTCCCAAAACACTTGAAAGAGCGGCATTATCTGGATTTGTATATGATTTATCATTAATTATTAGGGTTGGAATTATTCGTTTCCCATTATTTATTTCTTCAACCTTGGCGGTTGCCTCCTTATCGATATCAACATCTATAAAATTGAAATCTATGTTGTGTTCCTTTAAATAGGCCTTTGCCCTTTGGCAATCTGGGCACCAATCGGCACCGTAAAAATCTATTGTATTCATAATTATATTGTTTTAAGTTGGTTAATTGTTTCTTTAAAAAATGCTACACCATCAGATTCCACGATGCCGTCTGTGTTGAGAATAGCACCTGTGAATCCATCAGATTTCCATTCTCCCAAGGATAATTTTGGTAAACCGGAAGTTTCTATTGTGTTTCCGTTTTTATATCCAGAGAGATATAAATAATGTTTATTACAAATAGTATCTGGGATTGCCAATCCTAATCCAATAGTAACATCAGAATCAGGTAGTGGACTATAAATTCCTGTATCGAAATGATGAGGCCAGATTCTAATTGAGGTATTAAGGTCATATTGTTTATCTATCCTTTCAAGAACAAATTGCGCCAAAATGCGAAGATGCATAAGTTCAATCAATTTACCTACGTCTAACAATTTGTATGTGAATGTATCGCTTATGGTATATGGTAAATCGTAATGAAACTTATATTGATACGCCTTGTTTAAAAAGGTTTTGGAAGTGTCCGTCAGCCATTTTAAAACCTCTGAATGTTTTGCACCATCCAATCTGAAAGATGTAGTTCCTTGATTGGATTTCCATTCAAGCGAAAACCGTTCATAATCTAAACATAATATATCATCATTTTCTGAAAGTGGATGAGTATAAAGGCAGCCATTTTCGGTACTAAAGCCTAAATTTGTATGACTGTCGTCAGGTTCTTTTTCTAAAAAACTAATTCCCGCTGCAGCTAAATATTGAGCTGCTAAATGTATTTGTTTTTCCATTGTTAATTTTTGTTGCTTTTTTCTTAATGTATGTTTTATTAAAATGCGAGACTCAATAAGATATTAAGTCGTCCACCTTCATCTGTACTGAAATACCCAACATTCGCGGTTGTAAATCCGGCAATATTAAAAAATAACCCTACACCTGGCGTGGTATGCCATTCGTTGGAATTATCATCGTCTATCCATACACGGCCATAGTCGAACCCTCCATAGGCACCCCAAGAAATTGGAATGATAGAATTACGGATTCTTCCCAATGAGAGTCTTAAATCACTATTTTGATAGAAGGCCCTTTTACCACTAAATCGTTCTTGTCTATAACCTCTTAATCCATCTCCATCTCCAATAGTAGCGGCTTGGTGGAACTCAAATTCATCACTTAAATTAAAATGAGCTTTAAATTTTGTAGCATAAACAAGAAAACCACGCCTATCAATTTTGGTTGTTAAACGAAATTCTGGGATGACATAGGCAAATTCTTTATCCTCATCAAAGTTTGCTTTATATCCAGCTGTAAACTTGAACCCAATGCCAGATTTAGGCAGGTCTTCATTATCAAAATTATTATATTCGTAAGACGATTCAATACCAAAGAAATCTTGCCCTTCAAATACTTGTGGATTTACATCATTGGCCATTTCAATAAAGCGCCCTTCTGTTCTTTCGGCCTCAATATTTTCATAACTAACACCAAGTTTTACAACACTTCCCTGATAACCTCTAAAAATTAATGATGGTGAAAATGTAAATTGTTGCAGACGAACCCGATTAAAATCTAAACTCAAACCCAGTTCATCTTCTGGATTTATGGTTTCGTTGCCAAACCCGAAGAAGTTATTGGTATAACTGGAACTTGAATAGCCAGCATTTATGCCTAAATTTACATTATTGAATAGGTTTGCAAACTCGCCATCATAATTCAGTTCAACACCAGTAGTTTCTGTAATGTATATAGCACTCAAGCTATGTTTGGCAGTAAACGGATTTCTGCGCAGTGAATTTTTTGTGTAATTGAAAACTGCTCCGATTTTTAATCCGTCATCAGGATTTATAGCAATAATCGGTAGAATATTATGTAAATCCCTGCGATTTTTTTTAAAGTAGTAGGTGTTCAAATCATAATTATCCGAAAGTGTTTTGGCAACAGGCGATTCAAATGTATTTGGTTTTGACTTTTGGTCGAATACACGAAGGTTTCGCTTGTTTTTGATACGATAGATATCATTATTTTGCCCACCAATAAGTTTTATTTTGATGTATCTTTCACCATCGCCAACAACTTCAAAAACATCATCATCATCTAATCCGTATATCCATAATTCGTTGGTAACCGATTTATCATAATCGACATCCCAAAATTTGTCTTTATTTTCTCCATTTTTTATACGGTAGATCTTCACATTAGTAATTCCTTTGGGTTTACGGGTAATTACAAAATAATCATCTTTATCTGTTCCAGTAATAAGAACACAAGAGCGCAAATACTCGTATAGACTTACTGCGTTTTCTTCAACTTTTGCCAGCCTACCCAAGAGGGCTTTTCTGGTACGTTCTACTTTCTTTTGGTCAATTTCTTTAGGGAATTTTTTGAAAGCGTTGTCTATAACTTCTTCTGTGAGATTTTCTTTAATAAAACGAGCCTCTCTTAACCAGTCTTCTTGGGTATGATAGATTAATACAGCTAGATCTACATCATCACCAGCATCATTAAACCATTTTGTATAATTATAACTTTCATCATAGTGCTGCATAAACCTTAGTGGAGGGCTTAAAGTGGTTATGGCACCTAACATAAAACCATCAAAATTAGAAAACATTTGGTCTCTATCTCTTGGAATCGGCTCGTACAAATCCACACCATTTTCCTGTTCTTGCACTGCCCATTTCCATTGGTCAGCATGACGGTCCCAATCTCCAATAATATTATCGAAAAGCCTAGTACGTATGTACAAGCTTTCATTGATGGCAATCTTGTCTTTTCGACGTAGTTCTTCCAGCAAATCAAGTGTACTCTCTATCTTATCCGTACTTCCGAGACTTTCAACATCGCCAAGACCATCTGAAAGGCGTTCTTCGATAAAAAAAAGTTTATCGCCATAATTTTCATTGTACTTACCAAGGGCTTTTTGTTTTGGAATAAAATAAAGTTCCGTATTGGGGTGATAGAGATTAAGGGCATCGGAGAGGTCTCCAACTGTTAAAGAGGCATATGGGTTTGCCGTGGTCCAGTAATCTTGAAGCAATTGTATAAAGTATGTGTCCTCTACGTCGGGTTCGAGATAATTTGTTTTGAAAATGAAATATTGAATAAAACGCAAGGCGCTTTTTTTGACGGAACGAAGCGCATATTCTTTTCCATTTTTGTCTTCCAAACGAAGTGAGTTTGTTTGATGACCTCCACCTTTTCTAATCACGGTCAAACCACCATATAAGGTATCCAAAAGTGCAGCTCTAACTTTAATTTCCTGTTCATAATCTTTTCTGAAATGCTCTCCCCAAAGGGCTTTGTAAAATCCAGAGCGTTCTAGTTCTTCAGGTTTATAAATAGATTTATTAACATAGGATGGCGTATTGTACTCGTTGTAATTAGGTTGTGTAACTTCTTCAGCTGAAGCAATAACTTCTGAAGCAAATAATGGTGCTTCAAAATTATTGGAAATCCCATAAAAACTTACCCACATTGAACCATCCTTGAAAGCTGTTATTTTAGAAAAACCAGTTTCATTACCATAAAACTGACTTTTTTTACCTCCTCGAGCATTATATATTTTTCCTCCAGCACCACTAATAATTACTGGTATTTTTTTATCGATAATGAATTGCAAATTCTGTTCGTGACCGGAAACAAAAACAACATTTTCTGAAAGTTGGGCAATGGTTAACAGGCGCTCGCTAAATTCCTTATAATATTTATTATTTATACTTTGTGGGTTTATGCCAAAGGAATACGTATTCCCATATTTCCCATAGGAAGCGATAGGATGGTAGGTTGCTATCAAAACTGTTTTTCCTTGACTCTTAACAATCTCGTGTTCTACTTCTACGTAAAAATCGTTTTTGTTTTTAATGTCACAGTGGTCATTGATATTTGGAACTTTATCCCAATCCATTAAAGCCCATTGTGAATCTAATAGCAACAAATCAACAGCGTCATTGATTTTTACCTTTTCAATCGGGCATCCTTTTTCGGGTTGAAAAATTTCTTTGTTGTTGAATACATCTTCTAAATAATCTTCTTGAGCTTTTAACCCCTTTAATCCAGGTTTCCAGTCTGAAGTTCCTGGAATAAAATAGATACTGTTCGAGAAAGGTTTGAGTTTATCGATATAACTATCAAGGTTTGATTTTCCTATGTTTTTCTTTTCTGAAACCCCTTGTTTAGAAGCATTATTACCAAGTAAAAGTAAGGTCGTATTTGAACCTGCCTTTTGCATTTCAGAAGCTAGAGCATTGACTACCGGATTGTTTTGATTACTATCTTGATTTCCAAGATTACCTGTGGCATAAAAGATATGCGAAACTTCTTTTTCTGGAAGTGTATTTATGTCTTGAGCATAAGAGACAAAACTAAAGAAGAGAGATAAGAGCGAATTAATTAATACAGTTTTCATTTTTGGTTGGTTTCAGAAATTTTAATGAGAAGAATTTTCAGCGTAATTAAGATTGAAAATAGGACAAATGACAAGTAGCACATAGGTGTTCCATTGTCAAGTTTTGGGCATTCACCCAGTCCGTTAAATTGTATCACTGAAGCTATTATTGCAATAATTAGAGCAAGACCAGTAAACACGAAATAAATGCTGTTGTATTTTTTAAATAGATGTACGATTAGGGAAATTAGAAAGCATAACATCACAATTGCACAGGCTGGAATAATCCAAATCTTCGGACACCCATTACCAGTTTGAATTTCATTCCATACCAATCCTCCAGATCCATAAAGACCTATAATAAGCAGTATGGTGATAATACTATGGACTATCTTTTCTAGTTTCATTTTAGTTCTTGATATTCATAATAGAATCTTGCTCTATTTGTTTGTTTCTTTCTGCTAGGACATCAACAATAGAATTAATTTTTGGCGTCTTTATATAATCTGTTTTTCCGTTTGTATATTCTACTAAAACAGATTTTACTTCAGTGTCTTTATCAAGACCAAAATGCAATAAAGCCGTTTGATCGCTGGCTAAACCTTCTCCAGTGACCAACCATTCTGACAATTTTTTTGAATTTGTTTCGACGGTTACTTTAGCACCTATTGCTTGGGCATTATCTTCTAAATTTATTTGGATAAAATTGTTAGTTCCGCCTTTATTTATATATGCTAGTGAAGGACTATCAATATTCACCCAGATCATATCTAAATACCCATCCAAATTAAAATCACTAACTAATGCTGTAATACCAAAATGTGGATTAACAACGCCGCTTTCTTCTTCAGTAGGCGCAAACGTGCCATCTTCTTTTTGAACTAAGAATCTGCTTTTTAATCTAAATAATTTATTCGGTGCTAAATCGACATAATTTTCTGCCACCATAAGGTCTTGAAGCCCGTCATTGTTCATATCTGCAAAGGTGCAACCCCAAGAAAATTCGTAGTCGGCAATCTTTGTTTCATTTGCGGTATCTGTAAATTTAAAATCGCCATCATTTCTAAAAAGCAACCACTTTTCATTAAAACGAGAAGCATCTTCAATATCACCTTTGGCTAAAGCCCGTGGCAAAGTACTTCCAGTGTTAGAAAACATAAAGTCTACTAAACCATCATTATTATAGTCGCCAATGCCCAAGCCCATTGGATAGGCAAATTTATTGGTTAATGGATTTTCTTTCATTGTGAATGTTAAGTCTCCATTATTTTTATAGGTTCTAACTTCACCTGTATCGTGTACAACTATGAGGTCTAACCAAGAGTCGTTATCGATATCGATTAATCCGCCTTGAAAGGTGTTGTGTATATAATCTAAACCAGCTTCTTTTGTAATGCTTTTGAAGGTGTTATCACCATTATTTAAGAGTAACTCACTGGTAGAACCATAGGTAGGATCTTTAAAAATGGTTTGTCCTTCCATCAATTCTTTTTTGATGTATGTTCCTAAAAAAATATCTAAAAAACCATCTTTATTAATATCACCAACGGTAAATCCTGATGGTGTGGATTTATCGTTCATGGGTGTATCAATAAGCGTTTCCTTAAAGGTTCCATTGGTATTGTAATACAGATGTAAACCATCTTCTCTCCCAACCATAAGATCGGTAAATCCGTTGTTGTCAAAATCGGCAGAAACTGCACCTGTTGAAGTTGTTGAGGTTCCTTTTTTAGGCAAATGTACTTCCGAAGAAATATCAACAAAACTATTATTTCTAAAGCCAAATATGGCATCTTCTTGATCCATTCCGCCACCAAAAAAGACCTCGTCGATATGGTCATTATTGATATCTATTAATGCAGAAGGTACAATAGGTAACGATTTTTCACTATTGTATTGATGCTTAAAATTGAGGTCCGCTTTTGAGAATATCGGAACCATATTATTGTCTATAGTAACATCATATTTTTCTGAATTGGCATCATTCCAGAAAAACCATAGAACAAAGATCAATAATGCTAATATTAGTAAGCCAATCACTATAAAGGTTTTTTTGAATACGCTTAATAAATTTCTGGTATTTTTACTTAGCATTTAGAGTAGTTTTTGAATGGTTATGTAGTTGATATAATGACAAAGAGAATAGGATAAAGTGGGTGACGTTCATTAATATAGGGAGCATATGTTTACCAATAGAAGGTATTATTTTGCCTATGAGAACCAATAGAATAAGAATGACTATGGGACTAAAAATGCTCATCCATTTTTTATAAAAAGTACCTCCTTTAAGTATTGTAATGGCAAATATTATGGATAATATCGCAATAACAATTCGTAGTGCTTTTACTAATATCTCTAAATGATTTGTATAATGATCCAGTAATTTTTGATATGGAGTTGAATCCATCGATTCCTTTAAGTGAACAATATTTCCTATAGAAGATCGAGAACCTATCCAAATACCTCCAACCGCAAAAGCCATAAAACCAAAAGCTAAAACCATTCTCGCCAAGGTTTCATTACCTGAACGAAGCATTCTGTAAATATGAATGTAACCTGCAAAATAAAATGGCAATCCTATAACAGATAGAAAATGACCTATTGTTAAATCTTGTAGGGAAACAAACTTGAAAAACTCATAGTTCGCTGAATTGTCTAATATTTGAGGCGAATAATGTAGAAAGTACTCTCCAAATCCTACTATAAGAGAAGCTATAAGCCCTAAATATCCTAATGTTGTGGTTAGCTTCATGGATTAATTAATGGGTTAGAATTTCCATTTGTTGCGTTTAGATGATGTATAGCTTGCATTGAGATAGTTTGTGTATCATAAAAAATCAATCCTTCTGTTCTCATTAAACTTAATACATTGCTCACCGTTTGCCTTGATGTATTGGTAAGGTTCGCTATATCTTTATGTGATAACAGATTTTTTGAAACGAGGTTTCCTGCTTTATTTTTCTCACCAAATTCTTCTAAATAATCTATAATAAAGTCCTTGATTCTTTCTGGACTGTCCTTATATAATAAATCTTGAAGTCTTCTCTCTAATTTTTTTATTCTTAATCCGTAAATTTTTAGTACTCCGTTTTTTAATGATTTATGTTTTGCAATGAACTCTTCCATACGTTCAGATTCTATATAACATATAATGCAATCTTCAAGCGCATAAGCTACTTCCTCTTTTGCAGTTTCTTCATCATATAAAACGAGTTCTCCAAATATATTCCCGCGTTTTACAACATATTTCACAGTATCGTTTGAAGTATTTACAATTTTGACTGTTCCCTTTTTTAAAAAGAAGATGCTTTTTTTATTTCTATTAACTAAGGTAATCCTAGCTCCTTTATTTATGTTTTCCATTTCTAGGATCTCGCACATTCTCATCATCGTTACCATTCCTAATTTTTTAAAAAGGTTGAAGCCTTCCAGAAACCAATATTTTGTTAATCCATTCATAACTAAAAGTGTAAAATGTTGATTATGTATATCTTAAAAGTACTGTAAAAGAATAGTAAGAAATAGTGGAATTTTCACAAAAGTTACTTCACACGACACTTTTTAAATATTCTTCTGGTGGAACAGACGCAACGAAACTCAAAACTGACAAATCGCAACTAAGTTTTAAAAAATACTTCAGAAGGCAACTTGTAATAATTAGTCATAATAAGTGTTGAAAACAGATTATTTTTCAAGATGTTGCTAGACAACAACGTTGTAAATATGTTTGACCCCGTCCTGAAATTAGGCTACATAATTCTAAACAGCTATGTAGCCTTATTTTAAGACGGGTCGCATTAAGAATCCAAAAATCCTTGTTAGTATTTATATATTTTCATCTTAATTGTTGAAGAAGGCTTTATCTAAATTCTGATCGAACTTGATGTCTTTAGTGATTTCTTCAATCCAAGCATCATTAATTACGTTTGCGGCCCAATCTGATTTAGTGTATTTACGGTACGTTGTTAACAAGATACCTTCCACCTTTTCATATTTGACACGCATCAAAATTGGGTCAGTCACATTTTTAGACACCACAGTAAATAAAAACTGGTCTACTAAATGAGTCTCCGGATTTATATATAATTGATAAATGTCGGCAGCTACATCATCAGCTGTTGTAAACGTAATTTTTACCACGTCGTAAATTTTACCAACTGCGCTTTCTTGCCCCAAGTATTCATAATTGATACCAGGGTCTAATAGTTTTTGCATCATAGCGAACCAATAAAAATTAGTTTTACGAGTAAAGATCACACTCGCGATGGCTGTACTATCAGTTATTTCTTGTTCATCCATTTTTAACCAAAAGTCTTTTCCATTGTACCCTTGGTCCATTTTTCCATTTAAATCAGGCAGGGTTCTTTCGTGCTTTAAATAAGTACCATGAGAAAGTTCTCCATCAAAAATGTACGATTCGATGGAGATATCTTCTTTCTGGTCTGGTGTCCGATACGTATAATTGAAAACAATGTCTTTCAAATTCAGTAAGTCTTGATAGTTGCCTGTTTCTTGAGTCATTTTATAGACTAATTCGTACCCTTTGTTTTGAAATTCAGGTACTTTAATCTCTACCTCTTTAGCAGTTTCTTCGGTCTTTTCTTCTTTATTTCCACAGGCCACCAATAACGTGCTGAAGAAAATTACAGTAACTAATTTTGAATAATACATGTTCTCTTTTTTACAATTATCCCGCTTGAATTTTCAAGAGAGGTTATGGTTAGTATATTTATTTATTTTTTTATTATCATTTTTGGTTAAAGGCTTTCTTAACAGTTTTTAATCTATAAATAGCTAACAATACTAGTATTACAGCTATAATTACTAATATTATTTTAGGCTCTGGTCTAGCGAAAAATTCTAATGCTAAGGCAGTAATCATGGTAATTAGTAAAAAAGAAAAAGCTATTTTTCCAATAGTTTTGTTCTTACTGATTGCAAAAAATAATACAAGAAGGGCTAACCCTATTTCTGAAATACCTGTAAATATTCGAAAAAAATCAGCATCTATATTAATGGCATTTTCAAATTGTTTAAAACCTTCAATACTTTGTGGTTTTCCTAATAATTTAGGTATTGCAAAAAAGGTCATTATACCTATTATTACAATATTGATACCTTGGTTTTTAATGTTTTTCAATTTAGTTATTGTTTTTAAGTGCTTCAGAAAGTATTTGTTTAAATACATCCACAGGTTGTGCGCCTGTTACAGCACTTTTACCATTAAATACTATAGTTGGTACAGAATTGACTCCTGCATTTTTCCAGTAGTCTTGTTTACTTCTTATTTCGTAACGTGCTTCATCACTATCTAATTTTGCTAAAGATTCTTCAGCATTTAAACCAACATCTAATAAAGCTTGTTTTAAAACATCTCTTTTAGAAACATCTTTTCGTTCGCTAAAAAAAGCTTTAGTCAAACGCATTTTCAATTCGGTTTGTTTGCCGAAATCTTTTGCATACTCCAATAAAACATGAGCATCAAAAGTGTTTGCCATACGCATGTCATCAAAATAATCGAAAGTAAAACCTAATTCAGCACCAGCTTTTGCTATATGTTGCTGCGATTCTTTTTGCTGTTCTAAAGTAGAACCATATTTTTCTGCAATATGCTCTTGTACATTCTGTCCTTCCACAGGCATATTCGGATTTAGTTCAAAAGGTTGCCATTCAATGTCTACATGATCTTGAATATCCAAATCTGCGATTGCTTTTTCTAAACGTTTGTATCCAATGGTACACCAAGGGCACACCACATCGGAAACTATATCAATTTTAATCTTATCTGCCATTTTTTTAGTATTAATAGGGGATTATAAAATTTCGCTAATTTGAACCTGTGGTTGCGCATTGGTGAAATTTGGAAGATCAGCTAAAATGGATTCGGCATTTGCACCAAAAGATTGTTGGAAAGATTCCCTAGATTCAAAAACTAAATTTGCAATTACAATATAAGGTGCAGGTTGTTCTGGACTTCCACCAGCAATTCCGAAATTAATGTTAGATGATAGGATTGAATCACCTAATAACTCTTTAAGCAATTGACTATGCTGATTTATGTAATAGTTTTTATCGAACTTTAATTCGGCACTATTCGGATACATTACAGTTAATTTAATCATGATTTAATTTTTAGTTTATTATTATATTATTTGTAATTACTTTTTAAAACGAAACCTTCCGAATTAACGGAAGGTTTAAAGCTATTAATCAATCTGTGGCAATTAGGCTTCCACATTCTCTTTAGACCAAGTAAACTTTTTAAATCCCGCATCTACAGGTGTGTTAGCAATATGATTTACATAATTACTTATTGTTTTTTGAGATAATCCTAAAAGGATTTCCATTACTTGTCTTTCACCATATCCTGCAGCATAGAAGGTATTTAAATCTTCTTGAGTGACGTGTCCACGATTACGAACAATAGTTAATGTCATTGTGCGTAAAGCTTCTAATTTTGGATTATCAAGAGCTGTTACGTTTCGTAATGCTTCTGTTATGCTGTCATCTACTTTCATCATTTTTGCAATCCCTGTATGCGCTGGTACACAGTAGTGACATGCATGTTCTACATTAATGGATTGCCATACTACAGTTAATTCTTCCTCATTAAATGAAGAGTTTACAAATAACTTGTGTAATGTTTGGTATGCTTCAAGAGTTCCAGGAGCTCCTGCCAATACACCATGCAAACCAGGAATCATACCGTACGCTTTTTGAGATTGTTTTAATAATGCTTTGCTGCCTTCTGGTGCAGTTTCGATGTTGTGAACTTTTAATGTTGTCATAATTTCTCTTTTTAAATATATAAATATGAATAAATAACTAAACTATCGTTTAGTTTTGGGTTAAAAAAAATGTTTATAAGTTTTTAAATGTCATTTCTATGTAATCTTCAATTTCTTTATGGCTGTTGACTCTTGTAGCTGCAGCCAACCCATGTTTTGCTAATACCAAAAAGTTAGCTTGTTTTAATATGGTGTCTTCATCTTTAGAAGTATCTTTTCTTAATTTTTCAATGAATAAATTTTTAAGATTATTCATAAAGGCAGTCATCTGATCTTTTACTAATTCGTCCTCACTTCCAGAAAATTCATTATATGTATTAGTTACTAAACAGCCTTTTTCATTACCTTCTTGATAACAAACATTTACCGAGTCAAAAAAGAACTGTTTGATGTCTTCAATGCCATTTGAAGCATTTTCGAATTTTTCAAAAATCCCATTAATTTTCATTTTGTAGCTTTTTAGGCTTTCAAGAAAGACTCCGTGCTTGTTACTAAAACTAGAATATATAGAAAACTTATTGATGCCCATTTCTTTTTCTAACATCTGCATAGAGGTGTTTTCATAACCATTACGCCAGAATAAGTGCATTGCTTTATCAATAACCTCTTCTTCTATATATTGCTTTTTCCTTGCCATTATTTCTAATTACACAACAAAACTAACCAATCGTTTAGTTTTAAAAAACATTTTAACATTATTTTGTGTTTCAAAGATAATTTAGGGTCATGTTA
>CAXBID010000037.1:0-20867 GCA_963975495.1 uncultured Flavobacteriaceae bacterium
ATAAAATTCTACATAAGCAAGTAAATTACAAAGAGCCTAAAAAAAATAACGGTGCTTCTTCGTTCTTAAAAATTAATTCATCTATCATCGGAAATAAATTATATCTAAATCCAAATTTATCAATTAAAAATCTATCTCATGAATTTAATTTGAGTGAAGGATATATATCTCAAATAATTAATAAAAATTCTAATACAAATTTTAATGATTATATCAACTCATTAAGGGTTGAAGATGCAAAAAAGATGTTGTTAAATGCTGAGTACGATAACTACACCATTCTTGCAATTGGTCTTGAATCAGGTTTTAATTCTAAATCCAGTTTTTATAGTGCTTTTAGAAAATTTACTGGAAAAACTCCTGTGGAATATAAAAAAGGTGTCCGAAATCTTTAACTTTATAGAAATGCTGGACTTTGTACAACTAGGTTTACTTTAATATTGTTTCAATAATAATTTAAAATAAAAAACATGAAACAACTATTTTTTAGAACTATGCTTATTCTTTTCGCATTTATTCTCACCAATTGTCAAAAAGATGACACAGCACCTATAGAAGAAATTGAAGAAGTATCCGAAAACAATATGTCCATTAATTATGTTTCGGGAGAGAAAATACCAAATATTATAAATCTTTTAGGTGATGATAATGGTGCATCATCAAAATCTAGTAGTTCAAAATCAAATACAATTTCTGCACCTTTTGGCACCATTTCTATTGAAAGTATTTTAGAAGTTATCGATACTACAGGTAATCAAAATTATTCTTTTACTCTCGTTCCTAAAACACCTAAACCCAATTCTATTTTCAACCTCGTTATAAATTCATCAAATGGATCTACTAATATGGCAATAATGGAATATAGAATGGCTCCTGATTTTGCTCAAGAGTATCATACAGGTTTAAAAACATTCTCTGAGTTTACAGGAAATATTTTTACGTTTCCTTTTAACCCTAATTCTAGTCTTTTTGCAAAGGGCGATACTTGTATCCAAAATATTGATGAAGTAGTTGACTGTAATAGGATTACTTTACAAAGAGGGCGTGTTTTACCAATAGCAGGTGGTGGTGCAAGTGTTGGTCCTACTACATTAGGAAGCACTAACACTTATTCTGGAGCTTATGCTGGAGGGATAAATCATAACTATGGTGGTGCTACAACTGGAGAATCGAATGATGGCTCATATGTTCATTGGGTATGTACTTGTGGTAATAGTCATCCCGATCCATCATATTGTACCTGTACAACTAGTAGTGGTGGCCCTGGAAGCCTTGGTGCAGATGGAACATGGATTGTCCAGCTTATACCAGATGCAAATACAAATAAATCGAGTAATACCAAAAAAGGAGGGGACTGTTGTGATGGTACTGATGTTAACGGAAGTATTGGGGTTAACCTCTTAGCAGCTCCAGTTGATTATATTACCAATTGTATTCCAGATTTAACTACTGAACAAATAGATTTTTTAAATGGATCATTACAAAGTTTTGCAATAAAAACATTTTTAGAAGAAAATAAAAATCCTGATGAGTCATGTAACGAAGATGCTAGTAGTTTTGCTAATCTTGCTATTCAGGCTTTAGTTGATGGTGAAATATCGAGTTTTGAAGATGCAAAAAACATAATAGAAACTAACTTTACTCCAAATACAGACAATACTGATAAAATTGACCCCAACGAAGAGCTAAAGTGTTTTGATTTAACAAAAGGAGCCAAACTTACTATTTATGTTCAACAACCTAAAGAAAACTCAAGTCAACTTGTTGGCCCAAACGAAGTCGGTCATGCTTTTATTGGTATTGAACAGAGTGGGATAACAAGACAATTAGGTTTTTATCCTGAGAGTGGTGCAAGCGATGGTTTAGTAGCTGTAGGTAAAGAATATGATTCAGAATTAAGAGATAATTACGATTACCTTTACCATGTTAGTGTTTCACTAGACATATCGAATTCTCAATTAACAACTATAAAAAACTACATAAATAATTTTCCAGAAAAATATGATGTCAATGATTATGCTTGTACAGATTTTGCTATTAAAATAGGTAATCTTGGAGGGATGAATTTACCATCTACAACAGTTACAAGTTGGCCTTTTAAAGGGAGAAGTCCAGGGCAATTAGGACAAGAGATAAGAGCTATGAATTCAGATAGCACAAAAACAATTAAAAAAATTAAAGAAAACTCACCTAATAAAGAAGGTGAATGTGATTAAAAAAAGTTATAGTTTGTTGTAACCTAGAATTTAAAACTCTTAAAATGAAAAAATATATTATAGTGTTTATAATTTTTGGCTTTAATTTATCCTCTTGTCAGAATCTAAATAAAGAAAAAATGATTGAGAAATTTATTAAGGACCAGTTTAATGATAAAATTTCGACTGATGATGTAGTTGATATTTATATAGAGGTAAAGCCAGATAGTTTAAATAAGTTTTCCATTTCAGATCGAAAAAAAATAGCATCTGGTATTATTGAAAAGGCAAGAAACAATCAATCTGATGATTCATGGTTAATACCTAATTATGAAATAAAATTTATTAATGATCCAAGAGTTTATCCGTACAAAAAGTATAAAAATTTGGATAAGATAGAAATTGGGACTTCAAATAAATATAAAGATAGAATATACGTTCTATTGGATACTAAGAATGAGGAAATATTACAGTATTTTCTTCTTAATGAAGATAATGACAAAATTTTATCTTTTAGCTTATTTATTAAATCCGAAAACTTGGGTTATTTTTTCACTTATTAGCTATATTTTATAAATAGTTAAACGCTCCAAAACATTTTGGAGCGTTTAACTATTAAAATAATTTTTTCGAGAAATTATATATATAAAAATGCACAACAGCATTAATAAACGTCTTGATAATTAACCCGTTAATGATAAATTTGGCTCTAGTTTAAAATGAACTCCATAAAAAATTTAAAAAAGATATCTCTTTTTATATTTCTGTTCATGATTGTTCCTTACGGGAAATTAGAAATCATAAATGGTTTTATCATAATTACAGATTTAGGTCTTGCATTTATGAAAAATGGCTTATTCCCACAAGGTTATTTCTTTTTACCATGCAGCGTAATAGGTGTTATCTTAATCTATTTTAAAGAAAATCACTTTACAATAATAGGTTATTTTTTAACTTATTTATGGTTATATTATATAATTGACTTTTTAGAACTCAAAAGCAGCTTACCCGTAAGTATTTCTCTTTTAATTTATGTTTTAATATCTGTTTACATATCTTATAAAATATTTATAAATATGAGATTGGAAAAAAGCTAAAAACCTAATTATAAAATAATCATGAATAATTATAAAACTCTATGAAAATTATAATATTAAATATCCTGATTTCAGTTACTTTTATATGTTCAGGGCAAAATAAAAAATTTGAAAACTGGACTAAAAATGAAAGATCCCAATATTCAAAACTAAGTGAATTAGTACAATATGTTTCTGAAAAACGTAAACAGGAAATCTCAAAAGATACTTTATTCGATAAATTTATCTTTTTTGATTATGTCCTCAACGATACAAATATAGAAAGGCGACAAAAAGACTCGCTGTTTTTGACACACTTTTCTATAGTTTAAGAAATACAATTGATAGTTTAGGTCTTGAAAATTTGGATGCCAAACCTGTAAGGTTTTATAAAAAACACAAAATATATAAACCATTTGAAAAAGAATTAGCTAAGGAAAGTATTGATGGAGATAAATTGTACACAGAAAGTTCTAATGTTTTTGTTTACTACATAAAAAAAGAACCAGAAAACCCCTTAGGGACATTACTCTTTGATCCTGATACTGATAAGTTAGTTGCTTGGATTATGATTGACCAAGGTGGTTATAAATATTTCTTAACTTTTAATTTGTTTTAATATAAGAAACATAGTCATTAAACGCTTCAAAATATTTTGGAGCGTTTAACTTTTAAAATGATTTTTCAAGAAATTATATTTATTAAAATGCTCAACAGCATTAATAAACGGCTTGATAATTAACCCATTTAATGCTAAATTTAAAAAATGAAAAAACTATTATACATATTTTTTTTTGGTTTATCAACTCTTACTTATTCACAGACCAAGCCCATAGATTCTCTTAAATTTATAAACCAAGACAGAATTAAAACCGATTTAATAAAAATTACACAAACACCAAAGAGTAGAAACTATCAAAATATAAAAACACTCAATACCGTAGCAGATTATATAAAATTTGAATTGGGGAAAGTTAGTGACTCTACAACTTTTCAACCCTACCAAGTAAATGGCAAAACGTATAAGAATGTTATTGGTTCTATTGGCACAAACCATAAAGAACGTATTATTATAGGAGCGCATTATGATGTTTTTGGCAATCAACAAGGAGCGGATGATAATGCTAGTGGAGTTTCTGGATTATTAGAATTAGCGCGTTTGCTTTCCAAAGAAGAATTAAATTATAGAATCGATTTTGTAGCTTATACTTTAGAAGAACCACCTTTTTTCAGAACACAACAAATGGGAAGTTATATTCATGCAAATTATTTGCAAGTAAACAACATTCCTGTTAAAGGCATGATTTGTTTGGAAATGATTGGTTATTACAGCAATAAAAAAGGATCTCAAAATTACCCTATTTCAGAAATGAATTTACTATACGGTGATATAGCAAATTTTATTACAGTGGTTCAAAATGAAAAAAGTGGTGAATTTGGTAATCAAATTCAATTATTAATGAAAGAGCAAAGTTTAATTAGAACCATTTCTTTTAAAGGATCTAGCTTAGTTAGTGGTGTTGATTATTCCGACCATTTAAACTATTGGAATTTCAACTATCCTGCCGTCATGATTACAAACACTTCTTTTTATAGAAATAAAAATTATCATACAAAAAATGATACCATTGAAACCTTAGACTTAAATAAAATGAGTGCCGTGATTGAACAATTATATATAACCATAAAACAATTAAACTAATTCTCTCCTGAAATCTTATAAAAAATGTTCCAGAAATGAAGCGTTTTTCATTTCATACCAAATCATAAAAAAACCCTAACAGATAATTAAACCTCATTATTATCGTTATTTTTGCCATAAACCCTTTTATACTTTGAATAGACCCATATCTATATTTTTTATAATTATTTTTAGTTTAGTTTATACAACTACTATAATTGCTCAAGAAAAAAAACAAATTGAAATACAATATACTGGGTTTTTAAATTTTGATGAAGCCAACTATCCTGGAGCAAAAATTTTAACTCGTGATGATTCAGAACAAGTTCATATAAAACATGGCGCCATTGACTTATGGTGCGACAGAGCCATTCATTACAGTACCGATAAATTTATTGAAGCCTACGGTAATGTAAAAATGGTACAAGCAGACACCATTAATATGACATCCAAATATATTGAGTATAGTGGAAAAACAGAGTTTGCATTTGCTAGTGGAGACGTGGTATTGAAAACTCCAAATTCAACTGTTTCTTCAGATACCTTATACTTTGACCGTATAAAACAGCAATCATTTTATAAAAGCGGAGGCACCGTTGTAAAAGATTCATCTGGAACCATAACCAGCAAAATTGGTCGCTATTATATGGAACTTAAAAAATTTCAATTCGTTGAAGATGTATTGATGGTAAATGAGGAAGCAACAATCAACACAAATTTCGCCGATTTTTATGAGGATACAGGTCATGCCTATCTATTCGGTCCATCAACAATTGTAACAGAGGAAAGTAAAACCTACTGCGAAAAGGGGTTTTATGATACTGAAAACAAAATTGGTTATGCGTTAAAAAAAGCTAGGATAGATTATGACGAACGCATTATTGAAGGCGATAGCTTGTTTTTTAATAATAATACAAATTTTGCTTCAGCCACAAACAATATAAAAGTTACCGATACTATTAATAACAGTGTTGTAAAAGGGCATTATGCCGAAGTTTATAGAGGTGAAGAAAAAGATTCGCTATTTATAACCAAACGCGCCTTAGCAATTACCGTTCAAGAAAACGATTCTATTTATATGCATGCCGATAAATTAACGGTAACTGGCAAACCAGACCATAGAATTATAAAAGCATTTTATAATGCCAAAATATATAAATCGGATATTAGTGCAAAATCTGATTCTATTCATGCTGACCAAAAAACGGGATTGACACAATTAATTAATATTGACCGTTTTTCACAAAGTGATGCCTTTTCTACAAAGCGCAAACCCATCCTTTGGAATATTGAAAACCAGATGACGGGTGATACCATTCATTTAATTTCAAATCCTGAAACCGAAAAATTAGACTCGCTTCTTGTTTATGATAATGCTTTCATTATAAGTAAAGACACCATCAGTGAAAACGGCTATAATCAAATTAATGGTATGCGGTTAACAGGTTGGTTTAATGATGAAAACACGTTGCGAAAAGTTGATATTGATAAAAATGCGCAATCCATTTTTTATACTAGAAATGAATTACAAGAACTTATAGGTATAGATAAAGCTAAATCGGGAAGAATATCCATTCTATTTGATAATGGTGATATTGAAGAGTATAGTAGGTTCAATCAAATTGATGGAAAACTATATCCAGAATCTGAATTTCCTGAAAATGAAAAAGTTTTAAAAGGATTTGATTGGAGGGAAGATGAACGCCCATTAAGTGTTGAGGATTTATTTAAAGATGACCCACCTTTGGATTTACCAATAATTAAAGGATTAGATGATTATATTCCACAAGAGGATTTCTTTGATGAGGAACTTCTAAAACGAATTAAAAAAGCTGATGGTGAAGCTAAAACAAACAATAAAGAAGAACCAAAAGCTTCAAGAAATTTACCGCAACGTGTAAAAGACAAAAAGCTACTAAAAGCTCAAAATCCTAGTATGGAAGATAAAAAGAAGCTTTTAAACCCCCAGAATGTTTCCAAGGAATAATGATATCAGATTTCTTTAAATATCAAGCACAAACTACACCACACCCTTTGGCTATGGAGATTTCCCATGCAAAGGGTTCTTATATTTATAACACCAACAATAAAGCCTATTTAGATTTTGTTGCAGGCGTTTCGGCTTGTCCTTTAGGGCACAATCATCCTAAGGTTGTAAATGCCATTAAAGAACAATTGGATAAATATCTTCATGTTATGGTTTATGGCGAATATATTCAAAAACCAGCCGTAGAGCTTACCAAACTATTGGCAGAAAATCTTCCTTATCCTTTAGAGAAAACCTATTTGACCAATTCGGGAACTGAGGCTATTGAAGGCGCATTAAAACTAGCGAAGCGCGCCACAGGACGAAGCGAAATGATTGCAGCAAACAAAGCCTATCATGGAAATACTACGGGTTCGCTTAGCGTTATGGGTTATGAAGAACGCAAACAAGCATTCAGACCATTACTTCCTGATGTTAGGTTTATTGAATTCAATAACGAAAAAGAGTTAAATCTAATTACCAACAAAACGGCTTGTGTTATTTTAGAAACCATACAAGGTGGAGCAGGTTTTATTGAACCTGAAAATAATTATTTAGAAAAGGTTAGAAAACAATGTAATAAAGTTGGTGCGCTACTTATTTTAGATGAAATTCAACCAGGTATTGGCAGAACAGGAAAACTTTTTGGTTTCGAGCACTATAATTGTATTCCAGATATTTTAGTAACTGGTAAAGGCTTAGGTGGCGGTATGCCAATTGGTGCTTTTACAGCTTCAAGCAGTTTGATGGATTTGTTAAAAGACAACCCTAAACTTGGTCATATTACAACATTTGGAGGACATCCGGTTATAGCCGCTTCTGCGCTAGCAACTTTAAAGGAAATTACCGAAAGCAATTTAATGCAAAAAACACTGGAAAAAGAACAACTGTTTAGAAGCCTTTTAGTTCACCCTTTGATAAAAGAAATTAGAGGTATAGGCTTAATGCTTGCCATAATTACACCTTCACCAGAGATAACAAATACGCTTATTCTTAAATGTCAAGACCTAGGTTTAATTCTGTTTTGGTTACTTTTTGAACCCAAAGCAGTAAGAATTACACCACCTTTAACCATTACAAATGATGAAATAATCAAAGGTTGTAGCATTATCATTACTGTTTTAGATGAAATACAACAAGAATAATCATTTATTAACGTTCTGAAAATCAAACTAAAACGGCCATAAAACGTATACCTGTTCATTACTTTGTTGAAAACATTTACACAAAGTGACTGTAAAAGAGGAATAGAAGCTTAAATTTATTGATGAAGTAACATTACAAATGTGCCTATGGAGTTTAGTCATAATGACAATACTAACTTGCCGCTAACTAAGTTTGAATCGATGTTGAAAACAAATCATGTTTTATTCTTCGATTCTGAAGAATTTGAAAACATCATTCATCATTATCTAAATCAAGGAAAAATAGCACTAGCAAAAAAAGCTATAAAATTAGGTTTAGAACAACACCCCACCTCTATTAATTTAAGACTTTTTAAAGTTGAAGTTTATGTTTTTGAAGACAAGCTAACTGAGGCTGACACCTTATTAAACGACCTCCATACTTTAGACCCAATGAATGAGGAATTATACATTCAAAAGGCCAATATTTTATCTAAAAAAGATGAGCATCAAAAAGCGATAGATGTTCTTAAAAAAGCATTGAAATTAACAGATGACGTTGTAGATTTATACTCATTAATAGGTATGGAGTATCTGTTTCTAGATAAGCTGGAAGATGCTAAAACATATTTTATGAAGTGCCTAGAGGAGGATTTACAAGATTATTCCTCACTTTATAATATTATTTACTGTTTCGAATTCTTAAATCAAACCAAAGATGCTATTGAGTATTTAAACATCTTTTTAGATAAAAACCCCTATTGTGAAGTCGCATGGCATCAATTAGGAAAGCAATACTTTATATTAAAAAAATATAATAAAGCGTTAACTTCTTATGACTTTGCCATCATTTCTGATGACACCTTTGTTGGTGCCTACCTTGAACGTGGTAAAGTTTTAGAAAAATTAAAACGCTACGAAGAAGCTATTGAAAATTATTCCATAACACTTAAACTTGATGACCCAACATCATTTGCTTTGTTGCGTATTGGCGCATGTTATGAAAGGTTGAACAATGATGAATTAGCACTTCAATATTATGATAGAACAGTGCACGAAGATCCGCTATTAGACAAAGGGTGGATAGCTATTACCAAATATTACAACAAAAAAGGGAATTATCAAAAGGCATTATATTACATAAACAAGGCTATAAATATTGACACTGAAAATGTGATATATTGGAAACTGTATTCACAAATCCATCAACGTTTAAAATTTTATGAAGAAGCAGAACGCGGATTCAAAAAAACCTTGGAATTAGGCAATTACGAATTAAATACTTGGCTATCGCGTGGCGATTTATTAATTAAACTTGGCGAACCAGAAGCCGCTATTTATAATTTTGAACAGGCTGTTGATTTTTATCCAGAAAATGCCGAATTAGAATATAGACTTGCCGGATTATATTTTTCTTTAAATGAAAATGATAAAGGCACATTTCATTTAAAAAATGGATTGAAACACAATGAAGACTATGCCTTTATAATTGAAGAACTTTTCCCAGAAGTATCAAACAAAATTTTAGTTAAAAACATACTAAAAACAAATCTTTAATTAAGACGAGTTCTAAACGTCAAGTTAAAATACATATCTTTGGTTTTGGCTTAAAAATCAAAATATGCAAAGACGTATTAAACACTACCTAATCATATCCCTTAAAGGAATTGCCATGGGGGCAGCCGATGCTGTTCCGGGGGTTTCTGGCGGTACAATCGCATTTATATCTGGAATTTATGAAGAACTAATCTCTACTATTAGTAATATAAATGTATCCCTTTTTAAAACCTTATTCAGTAAAGGAATAAAATCATTTTGGAAAGATTTAAACGGAAGTTTTATTGCAGCACTTCTAATTGGTATTATTATAAGTTTTGTGTCTTTTATGAGGCTTGCAAAGTACTTATTGGAAAATCATCCTGTATTAATTTGGTCGTTCTTTTTCGGACTCATCATAGCCAGTATTTATTTTGTAGGAAAACAAATTACAAAATGGAACGTCTCTACAATTATTACTTTTATAGTTGGAGCAGGTATTGCTTTTTATGTTACCACGCTTCCTGCGCTTGCCAGTAATGATAATTCTTTATACTTATTTATTGCAGGTTCCATAGCCATTTGCGCCATGATTTTACCGGGTATTTCAGGTTCATTTATATTAATAATTCTTGGAGCTTACAAAACACTTAGTGATGCGCTTAATGATTTCGATATAAAAAAAATACTCATTTTTACAGCTGGTGCAGTTGTTGGATTATTAAGCTTTAGCCAGCTTTTAAAATGGCTTTTTAAAAACTATCACGACATCACATTAGCATTGTTAACAGGCTTTATTTTTGGCTCACTCAATAAGGTCTGGCCATGGAAAAAAACAATTTCAGTTATGATTGAAAAAACAGGAGAGGTTATCCCTTTCAATTCAATAACTGATTTTGGCACATTATCTTTTTTTCAAATTCATACAAAAGATTTCGAATCCTATAAACCAATTGTTCAGAAAAATGTGCTTCCAATTCACTATAATGAATTAAATAATTACCTAGCCGATTCACAATTCTTATTAGCACTACTTTTAATGATTATTGGATTTTTAACTATTTTTAGTCTTGAAAAAATAGGTTCTAAAAAACAATAATGGAACAAACCAGAACACTTACCGATAAAATTTTCCTTATCCTGAAAGGGCTTGGTATGGGGGCTGCAAATAAAGTGCCCGGTGTTTCTGGTGGTGTAGTTGCTTTTGTAGCAGGTTTTTACGAGGAGTTTATTTATTCATTAAAAAAAATAAATAGAAAGGCCTTTTTGCTTCTTGTTAATGGCCGATTTAAAAGCTTTTTTAATTACGTAAACGGGCGGTTTTTAGGTTTACTTTTTCTTGGAATGATTATAAGCTATTTTAGTGTTTCTAAAGTTTTGGATTACCTTATAAAATATTATGAATTATATGTTTGGAGTGTTTTTTTCGGAATGATATTAGGTTCCATTTATTATATTAATAAAGATTTCAGGGATTGGAATTACAAAACCTACATCGCTTTAGCCATAGGTATTATATTAGGTTTAAGTATTAGTTTTTTAAACCCTGCAAAGGAAAATGACAATTTATGGTTTGTGTTTTTTTGCGGCATAATTAGTGTTTCAGGAATGACGCTTCCAGGATTTTCTGGCTCATTTATTCTTATTCTTTTGGGTAATTATGTGCTTCTTTTGGTAGATTCGGTTAATGCCTTATATGATACCGTTTATGATGTTTTAAGGGGCAACTTTAGTTTCATTGAAAATTCAGAACGCATAAAAAACTTAAAAGTGATTGCAGTTTTTACCTTAGGCTCAGTTACTGGTTTAGTAACCTTTTCGCATCTATTAAGCTATATTTTAAAACATTATAAAAGCATTACAATATCAGCAATTATTGGCTTTATAGTTGGTTCATTAGGCGTGGTATGGCCTTGGAAAAAGACCATTTATAACATAGATGAAAATGGCGATTTCTTATTGGATTCTACAGGTGAAAGAATTGTGCAAAACTATAAACGCTTTATGCCAGAATTAAATACTGAAACATACTACGCCATAGCTTTTATTTTTGTTGGAATTGCTATAGTTTTGGCACTAGAAATTTATGGACAAAAAACTAGAAAAACCAATGCGTAAATTAGGGCTTTTAGGCAAAAATATATCGTACTCATTTTCAAAAACGTATTTTAAAAGAAAGTTTGAAGACGAAAATATTGAGGGTATTTCATATGAGAATTTTGACATTCAATCCATCCATTTATTCCCTTCAATTATAAATAATACAAAAGGTTTAAAAGGCTTAAACGTAACCATACCTTACAAACAAGAGGTCTTACCTTTTCTTGATAAAATAAATAAAAAAGCAAAGGCTATTGGTGCCGTTAATACCATAAAAATTACAAAAAAAGGAAAATTAGTTGGCTATAATACAGATTATTACGGGTTTTCAAAATCTTTGGAACCACTTTTAAAACCACATCATAAAAAGGCTTTAATTTTAGGAACTGGTGGTGCCAGTAAAGCCATTGCATATAGTTTAAAAAAACTAGGTATTTCTTATTATTACGTTTCAAGAAAGCAATCAGAAGGCGTTACTTATACTTACGAAAGCTTGTCTAAAAGTATTATTGAAACGCATCAAATAATAATAAATTGTACCCCATTAGGCACATTTCCAAATGTTAATGATTGCCCAAATATTCCATACGATGGCATCACAAACCATCATATTTTATTCGATTTAATATACAATCCAGAGGAAACGAAGTTTTTACAACATGGTAGGCAACAAAATGCTGTTACGTCCAATGGTTTAAACATGCTAAAGTTACAAGCAGAAAAATCGTGGTCTATCTGGAATTTGGGTTGAAATTAGTCTTACTTCAATTAAAAGCCTTTATACTACTTTGTAAATACTAGACTTGTTAGTATCTTTAATGCAAAGTAATTTGATGAACCCTAAACATTTTTTAAAATGTCTGAGATTAATAAACTGCAAAACGCAGAAGGAGCTGAAGAAACAAATGACACTACAAATGAGTTAAACCAAGACAACTCAATTAAGGAAACCTTAACAGAAAAAGATAGTCTTAAAACTGAAGACCAATCTATTTCAGAAGAAGTAAGTGTTGATACTGAAAATTCTGAAGTTGAAACCCCTCAAATTACCAAAGAACCCCAAGAAAAAGCTAAACCAGAAGATGAAAAAATAGCGTCTGAAGATAATGACGGTATTAATGAAATTGAAGAATCCAACGCTGAAGATGCTGAGGATGAAGGCCATAAAGACCGACATACTATTGAAGTAAAAGAATACGACACCATGTCGTTAGAAGCACTAGCCATTGAGTTGGAAAAACTTCTAAAAAATGAAAAAATTCAGGCTATTAAGTCGCATATAAATAGTATTAATGAAACTTTTAAGACCAAACTTCAAGCTTTAATAGACGAGAAAAAAGAACAGTTTATAAATGATGGAGGTAACGAAATAGATTTTTATTATTCCTCTCCTGTTCAAAAAAGATTTAAAGCAAGTTATAGAGATTACCGTAAAAAACTCAACGATCATTATAAAGGTTTAGAAAAAAACCTAAAGCAAAATTTAGCCGATAAACTTGAAATTATAGAAGAATTAAAAGGGCTTATAAATATTGAAGAAAATATAAATACAACTTATAAACACTTTAAGGAATTACAGGAACGCTGGCGAAATACTGGGCCTATTCCAAGAGATAAGTATAACAATGCTTGGAATAGTTATCACCACCATGTAGAAATTTTTTATGACTTTTTACATCTAAATAGAGACTTGCGCGATCTGGATTTTAAGCATAATCTTGAAAAGAAGTTATTAATTATCGAGCGTGCTGAAGAATTAGCGCAAGACGATAATGTTATGCGTTCCTTTAGGGAGCTACAAGAGCTTCATAAAATGTGGAAAGAAGAACTGGGCCCTGTTGGTAAGGAGCATAGAGAAGAAATTTGGGGAAGGTTTAAAGCTGCAACCAAGATAATTAATGATAAACGCCAAATATATTATCAAGAAATTGATAAAGTTTATGAAAAAAACCTAGAAGAAAAACTTCAAATTATTGCCAATATTGATACTATAAATAAACAAGAAACAAATTCGCATAGTGGTTGGCAAAAAAAGATTAAACATATTGAAGAACTTAGAAACCAGTTTTTCAATGCTGGTAAGGTACCCATAAAAGTAAACGAAGCTACTTGGGCTAAATTTAAAGAATCAGTACGGGTTTTTAACAGACAAAAAAATGCGTTTTATAAAGGCCTTAAAAAAGACCAATACCAAAATCTTCAAAAAAAATTAGAACTCATTAAAATTGCTGAAGACAATAAAGAGAGTGATGATTTTGAAGCAACAACACCTTTGATGAAAAAAATTCAAAGTGATTGGAAAAAAATTGGACATGTACCGAGAAAAGATAGCGACAAAATATGGAAGCAATTTAAAGCCGCATGTAACCATTATTTTGATAAACTGCACTCTAAAAGGAATGCCGCAAATAAGGAGAATTTAGACGCTTTTAATAAAAAAGTAAGTCTTTTAGAAACACTTAAGGGTTTAAAACCATCAAAAGATAAAGAAAAAGATGTTGCTAAAATTAAAGACTATATTAATAAATGGAAGGAATTAGGGAGAGTGCCTAACGACAAACGCTATATTGAGGGCAAATTTCAGAAAACTGTTGACGAGTTATTATCTAATTTAAAAATGGAAAAGAATGAAGTTGAAATGATTAAGTTTGAAAATAAACTTGATCATTTAAACGCTTCTGATGATACTAGAAATTTAGATAACGAGCGTTCTTTTATTCGTAAAAAAATAGATGAAGTAAAAGGTCAGATTAATCAATTGGAAAATAACTTACAATTTTTCACTAACGTTGATGATGATAATCCTTTGGTAAAAGAGGTTCATAACAATATAAAAGCTCACAAAGAGTCCTTAAAACTTTGGAAAACTAAACTTAAAAAGATAAAAGAGCTTTATTAAAAGAGCTTTATTATATTTTTTGATTTTAATATAATTTGATATTGTACATGACAAAAAATTAAAATGGCATATAAACGTCATAATTTCAGCATATTACGTCTTATCTGTTACGTATGCTTTTTAAATCGCTTTTTTTAGAGTGATACTTTTATGCCAACTGATTTCCCTTTTATAATATCTATGATTCAGAAATATTAAAGTTTTTTTGGTGTAGATTCTGCAGGCTTGAAAAAAACTTTTAGTCATGAAGAACCAACGATATCTTCTACAACTAAAGATGAAGATTTTATATAGGAATGAACTAACCCGAGGCAGAGCCATCGAGGTATCAAGCGGAAAAAAGTTTTTTTTAATTGATGAAAACCTAAGGTTTTCAAACTTTCCACTTAACCCCGAGGCAGAGCGTCGAGGGATTCTATAGATTAAAAGTACAACGGATTCGTATGAAAAAATCTACCAAAAATCCATAAGGACTATGAGCGTGCATTTCATAACGTGTGAATGATTGTCAAGTCGATTATTAAATATTATTTATATTTTTTTCATCAGAAATATTTGTTTTGGGAATATTATTGAAAAACTCTGCAGCGTCTAAATCAGCATTTGGACCGTAACCCAATAATACCGTGCCTTTTTCATCCTTACTCGTTTCAATAACATATAATATAGACATGTCCGATGGGTTACTCATGCCTTCATATCTATGTTCTGCAACTATTTTTACATCTTTTGGAGTGTATTCATTTTTTGTTTCGTTGTTAATAAGTTTTCCTTCTTTAATATGAAAACTAGAAACGTAACCGTCTTCTTCATATTTTTTAATATAATTCTTTTCGTGTTTTGCAAATTGATTATTCATTGTTTTAATATTTTGATATTCATAATATAGTTGCATTGATACAATGTGGCACTTTCACTAAATGCATTAAATAATAACATAAAATTTGTTTAAGCTTTTCATTTATTGTACTTTAAAACTATCTACTAACTTTTTAAATCCTTACGTTCCAAGGATTTTCCATAAATAGCTTGGTCTGGGTCCATAATACGTGTAGCTGTTAAATTTCCTATATATAATGCATCAAAACCAATATCTTCAATAAGTTGTTTAGCTACATCTCTACTTTCTTGATCTTGTGCTGCATATGGTATTGTTAATTTATCCACATTACGAAAAGCCCAATCTCGCAAATGTTCTGCTCGTATGGTATTAAATGCTTTTACGGTTTTTGCGGTGCCAAACTTCATTGCGGTATATTCAGATGCGTTATAGTTGGCATCTCTTACTTCCTGTGCCATCTCTCCATCTCGTTCCGGATAAGGGTTAGTAGCATCAATAATAACTTTTTTACCATACTCGCCAGCATACAATTCGGCCAATTTATCTATGGCTTTAAACGGCATAGCCAAGAGATATACATCAGCGTTTGCTTCAAAAGTATCCTTTACGCTCATTGCCTTAGCGTTTGTTCCTGCTTCTTTAACCAAAGTATTTAGTTCCACTGGATGTCTTGAGCTAAACAGCACGTTGTGCCCTGCTTTCACCCAATGTTTTCCTAAGTTTCCTCCAATATTTCCACTTCCTATAATTCCTATCTTCATGATGCGTGTTTTTTATGATTCCCAATCATATTATTTTAAAATTTTAAGAAAGAATCTGTTACTATTTATTTTTGATAAAACTTTTCCATTTACTTAAATTACCAAAAATATGATGGGAATAATTAATTAGATAAAATCTGAATACAGGTAAAATAATTATTAAAATGTTCAAGTCTTAACGCAAAAAAATAAAAAATTGATGCAATAACTATAAATCAGAATATTCTATCTTTTAGAAGATTTTTTGTGATTTAAATTATGAAGAGTGAAGCGACAACTTAAAATAATTTTTATTTACTAAAGTTTTCCCTCCTCTTGTTTTCCGTATTCTTTTTTGTAAATGCGCGCAATGATTAGGAACAAACTAATAAGCAGTGTCCCAAAAATTAATCCTACAAAACCAAATAAAGGAAGACCGACAATAACGCCCAATAGTGTGATTAGTGGGTGTACATCATCTAGTTTTTGAAGCACAAATAACCTGATTAAATTATCTGTAGAACCCACCACAATGATACCATAAAGCAGAATACCCCAGGCTTGAAATGTATCGCCATTAGAAATCATTAATATAAATACGGGGATAGTACCTAAAAGACTACCAACAAAAGGGATCATAGACCCAAATGTTACGATAACTGCCCAAAAGAAAGGACTATTTACACCAAATATTAAAAAGCCTATTAATGCCACAATACCTTGGGCTACTGCCACCATAGGTATGCCTAAAGCATTAGCCCGTACCATTTGCCGAGTTTCAGTACCAATAATTTTTAAACTTTGGTCGCTTACAGGAATATATTCAAATAACGATTCTCGTAATTTTTTACGGTTAGTAAGCATGTAGAATAATAAAAAATACATGATTGAAATAGTTATTATCGAGGTAAATGTGCCCCCAGCTAAACCTTGTAAATTTTCGGTTAGCCAACCAGATATTGCTGGTGTATCAATTTGGGAAGTTAAATTATATCCTATCTTAGATTCCCACTCACTCAACTGTCCTTCAACGGCCTTAATTACTTTTTCAGAATTATTTACGGCTATCCCAATCTTATTACCTAACATGATTATTATACCTGCTATTGGAAGCAATATAACAAAAAAGGAAATTAGCATTAAAAAGACTGCCGCAAGGTTAGGATGCCAACCTTTTTTAACCAATTTAGACATTATATTTCGTAGTAACACATAAAGTGTAACCGCACCTAAAACCCCTGAAAAGTAAGGGAGCATTTCATAAAAGATCATGCCTCCAATAAGTATGATTAACAAGAGTAAAAAAATCTGACGAATTATTTTGGCATCAATGGCTTTCATAAAAAAATTTGTCTGGTTGATATTAGTTTCTTAATGCATTAATTAGTTCACTTTTATTCATTTTAGATCTACCATCTATACCCACTTTTTTAGCTTGTTGGTAAAGTTTCTCTTTAGTCCATTCTTCATAAGGTTTTGCATTGCCACCCTTTTCACCTGCATTGTCGGTATTGGCAATTCTTGCAGACTTTTCTTTACTGTAACCTTTATCTCTTAAAGCTTTATATTGGTTTTCATTTTTTATATTTGGAATATCCATAAACATTCTATTTAAATTTATACAAATTTGAACATAAAAAAGAAAATTATTTATCCTAATCACTTAAATAATTAACTTTAATAGATATATCAAAAATAATGTATTGCATTAATATTTTTTGCTTTTGAGGTAATTAACACCTCTTCTTTTTATTAATTTGTTTATGACAAGTTAAAGGAATTTTTAATTTTAAAAATAATAATTATGAACAAAGATCAATTAGAAGGTAAATGGAAACAAGTTAAAGGTAATTTCAAAAAGAAATATGGTAATTTGACTGATGATGACCTCACTTATTCTGAAGGAAAATTCGATGAAATGATTGGAAAACTTCAAGAGAAAACAGGAAAGAAAAAAGAAGAGTTAAAAAAAGAAATTGAAGAATGGTCCCAATAAACTTAAGACCATTAAAAAGCCCTCTAATTGAAAAATTAGTGGGTTTTTTTCATACTTTATAACGAGAAAGTCTATATTTATGTTAATGACTTTCTAAGCATTAATCTTTACTATCCATTTTAGAACTTGGCTTAATACCTAAACCATATCTTTTCGAATAGATTAATGTAAATTCTGCACCAAAAAATAGAATCAAGCAAGAATAGGACACCCACAATAAGATTAATACCACGGTTCCAGCAGCACCGTAAGTAGACCCTGGAGTAGCTTCTCCAAAATAAAAACCTAATAAGAATTTACCAAATACAAATAAAATAGATGTTATTAATGCACCTATCCAAACGGTTTTCCATCTTATTTTAGCGTCAGGTAAATACTTAAAAATAAGTGCAAATAAAATTGTAATTATCCCTACAGAGACTAAGATGTCTAAAGTAAAGGCGATATAAACTATTATATCTGGTAGAATACTTTTAATGTAATTATTTAATGCCGAGATACCAGTGGTTATTAAAAAACTTACTAACAATAGGAAACCTACAACCAGAATAAAAGCAAAACTTCTAGCACGATCAAGCACTATTTTTATAAAACTGATTTTGTTATTTGATGTTATTGACCATATTTTATTTAAAGATTGTTGTAAATGATAAAAGACACCAGTGGCTCCAAAAATTAGAGTACCAATACCAAGTACGGTTGCAATGGTGCTTTTATCTTTATTCTGGGTTTCGAGGATCATGGATTGGATAGAATCCGCAGCGTCTCGACCTAATGCACTGGAAATCTCGTCTGTTAACTGCCCTTGCACAATCTCCACACCCCAAACAGATCCTACCAAGTTAATAATTATTACTAAAAGCCCTGGTAAAGAAAGTACCGCATAATAAGCTACCACTGCACTCAAACGAAAAGGATTATCGGCATCCCAAGCTTTGAAAGTATCTACAATTAAAGAAGGTAAATGTTTAATTTTAAATGTATTTGAATCTTTTTCAGGTGTCATTTTTTATAAAATATTTAAATTTCTATACGTCACAATAAATATGTAAATACCATTTCTTTTACCTAACCTACAATCGTATTTTTAAGCAGGGCCATGGTAAGTAAATTGATGGTTTTTGCTAAATAAGACCCAAACACGTCCTTCCATAATTTATTTTTCACACTTGTTTATGAATACTTTATAAGCAAAAATATCCTTTTCGATAGGTTAAGTGATGTATTTCATAATACATTATACATTTTTATATCTTTTTTTCGCTTCTTCATCTTGAAATGTTCCAGACACTAAATTTAGCAGCATAAATACTGCCAAAGACACTCTTAATTTTAGTTAAACCTTTTTGGCAAAGCTTTACCTGAATTATATTCAATTGCTCCACTACAACAATAAAGATATTGAAAATCCTTAGCTTAAATTTAAAGTTTTATAATCTTGTAAAATAACTTAAATGGTATTTATGTTAACCCAATAGCCAACAATATATTAATTATTTTAAATGAAAGCACATTAGAAATGTTGGGGGGGGGATTGACCAACCTTTCTACATTTTCTGTTTTTGGTTAAAAATAATGGTATTGAAATTTTTGTCCAAACTAAGGGATTACCATGATCGGAAAATTGATTATTTGACTTAGGCACTTAGCCACTAATGTTTTTGATCGGGCATGGCGGGGTCTTTACCATGCGCAGCATTAGGTTGTCGAAAATCCCCTCCTTCATGAAGCTCCTATTGAACCTGTAGCAATATTCGTCGAGATAGTCCTGCAGGTCTTCCACGTGGTGGTGCATACCCCTTAGCCATCCCTTTAGCATCATGATCGCCCTGTGCAGTTCGGGGAAGTTGCTCCCCTTCTTGCCCGACGGGATCCGTACCATGTTCGCGAAATCCTTTTCCAACGGCCCGTAGCCCGTCCATTGGTCGGTGGTCACCTTTGCGGCCGGATCGATGTGGTATTTCATAAAGCTCCCGAGGCACGCCGCATCGGCATGGGGGATTTCCCTTGCGTAGAGCCTGCTCACGCCCTTGCCCTTTTTCTCTATGCCGACCACGACCAGCTTTTTGTTGGCGTTCTGTCTGCCGCGCACGCCCTCTTCCTGTTGGCCGAAGACCGTCTCGTCCACCTCCGCGGTACCGGTTATGGGGTGGTCGCCCGAGCTCTTCATGGCCTTCATCACCTTTCTCTTGAACCTCCAGCAGGTCTTCTGCCCCAGCTCGAGCTTGCGGGCGAGCTCGGTGGAGGAGAACCCTTTTTTGTTGGTCGCCAAAAAGTACACGATCCAGAAGGCCTTGAGGAGGTCGAACTTCACCTTGTGGAAGAGCGTGCCCGCCGTGGGCGACTCCACGTAGCGGCACCGCGTGCACTGCCTGGAGTGCGGCGAGGATCCCTCGCAGCTGTGGCCGTGGCCGCATTTGGGACATTTGTAGCCATCGCCCCATTTCAGCCCGGCCAGGTGAGACAGGCAGCTGTCGTTGTCCGGGAATTTCTCCATAAAGTCGAAAAGGGACATGCTCTTGAATCTTTGCTCCATGTTTTCGATATTTGTTTCCCCGAATTTACTACTTTTATCGTTATTGGTTAAGTACCTAAGTCAATTGATTATTTAAACAAACTTTTTCTGAAAAGAAACACGTATTACCGTCACCTT
>CAXBID010000038.1:0-20800 GCA_963975495.1 uncultured Flavobacteriaceae bacterium
GGGTTTCCTACCTCTGTAGCATCCGTTTTACTAATAGATTCTGTAAAACTTCCCTCAAAAGGCATATTGAAAATCTTACTGCTTTGGGCTATCAAGTTAACAATTTCACTTTGTGATAGTGCCACATTGAATAACCTTAACTCATCCATATAACTTAAATCGGACAGATGTCCCCAGCCCGTAAAGCGAGGTGCACCGGACATGATCGATAGCATATCACCACCTGTCCAATCTACACCTGGGAAAGGCCCTTGACTTACAACCTCTCCATTCATATAGACCACTGCTTCGGTGTCGGAAATTGTAAAAGCCAAATGTATCCAATCTGTTGATACCGTTGGGTCTATTGTTGCTGCAGCACCTCCGTCAAACCAACTGTCGGCAGTACCATTGCCCACATTCAACTTGAAGGTTTGGTTTGTTGCGCCCCCTTCCCTAAAGAACCTAAATCCATTATTTCGATTGTTTGGTGCATCTGGGTTGGCATCATCTGGCGGTCCAATGACCAAAATACCTGCTCGATCGGGAGTTCCATTTACCTTATACCAAAATGATGCACTAAACTCATTACCTAACAATCCATTTGTTGGATAGGTTAAATAAGAACCTGTAGCCCCGGCATACGCATTAGTGCCAACTTTTGATTCACCGGCAAAACCTGGGTTCCCAACTTCAGTAGCTTCTACATTTGAAACTAAATCTGAATAGCTTCCATCAAAAGCCATGTAAAACATTTCGCCATTAAATAGCGGTGTATATGGCGGCGTTTTAGTAAAGTTTGAAACTTTTGTTGTAACATTACCTGCAATATCTGTAGCTTCAACGATTAAAACATGATCTCCTGTTGTTACATTGTCATAGGTCATTTCTCTGTTTACAATCCTATAGTCTAAAAAGTCATTATAGGTTGCAATTTCAACACCATCTAATTGGACCGTAATTAAACTAACTTCAATATCATCTTCAACTTTAAATTGAATGTTAACCGATGTTACAGGTTCTGGAACTTGTATTTCGAAACCCTCGGTTGGCTTAACAATATTAATTACAGGTGCACCAGCATCTGGCCCTGGATCTACCGCTGTTATTGGATCGATACCATTATCGCAAGAAAACACAAGCAACAACGACAACAATACAATGAATTTATTTTTAAATGATTTCATTTTCTTATTGTTTTTTTAATTAGATATTTCTCCCAAGATTGGGAATTCATCAATTTGATCTTGATGGTATGTCACAAATGCCTTATCTGCCGTAAAGGTTCTTCCTCCATAGCTTAGTTCATTATAGCGCTCTAATCTCACCATATCAAAAAATCGTTTGCCCCATTCCATGGCAAGTTCTGCGTATTTTTCATCGACTACTTGATCTAAGGTTACACCACTTAATGGTGTAAGTCCTGCTCTTGCTCTTACTAAATTTACTGCTTGATCTGCAGTCATAGCAGAATTAGAAGCACCTTGTAATAATGCTTCGGTGTACATTAAGAGCGTTTCGGCATAACGGTACACAATATAATTTTTATTGCTTCCATATTCAGTACGCCCAGGAATAAGTTGGGTACTTGGTAAATAGTGTTTTCCACTTTGAAAAATAGCTCTTGCACTATTGTTCAGCTTATCGCCATATCTGGTTGTTGAAGACACAAAAGACGGTAATGTTGCTGCTGTATAATTAGTAGTTGCTATAATACTATCTATACCTGTTTGGGTAAACAATACCGAGGTTTCCAAACGCTTGTTATCACCTCTATCTAACATAAACTCAACATATTTTAGACTGGGCTCAAAGAATTGCCATCCACCACTAGCCCCAGCAACAGCTGGATTCCAGTTAGGACCATAAGGTGCATAAAGGTGACTTACTCTATTGCCCGTACCCTCACCAAAATCGGAGTATTGAAATTCGAAAAGGTTTTCATCGCTTAACTTTCCGGGTGTTTTAAATAACTCGATATAATTTTGCATTAAACTAAATTTTCCAGAACTTATAATCTGACCAGTAGCATCTGCAACGGCTTGATAGTTCTTTAGTTCCTGATTCGCTAAGGCCTTAATATGCAAAGCGGTATATTTAGTTACAGCTCCGGGTAAATCGGTACGCTCGTTAGGTCGCATATCCAATAAAAACGGGATAGCCTCATCCATCTGATCGGAGAGGTGCTGCATTACCTCATCTTTGGAAGGTACAGAGGTTACATTCTCAAAATCTTTAAGGTCGGAGGATTCTGGAATAAAAACGGCTCCATAAACTTGTGATAATTGAAAAAGCAATACAGCTCTTAACACTTTGGCTTCTGCGATATATTGATTCCCCAAAGCCACACCATCTTCATCTGCTAAATCCATATATCTTTGAATTTGCTCCATACCTGTATGGGCACGAATAATATCGCCATAATAGGTTTCCCATAAGGTTCTAGAACCAAAAAATGAGTTGTCATATACATAACGATCCTGATTTTTAAGACCTTGTTGGTCTCCTGCAGCATTCACATCGTCCCCTCGGGTAGAAACTACCAAGGGTTGTTCCCAACCTCTAGACGTAACGGCTTGATAAACGCCAATAAGAGAGAAAATCATATCATCAGTTTTTGAAAAATCGGTACCCCCAGCAAAGTTGTTGTTGAGTTCGGGTTGATCCAACTCGTTTGAACAGCCTGTAAGCAGAAGCCCTAACAAGGCCAAAAGCACAGGTAATTTGTTTGTTTTTATATGTATCATAGCTATTTTTTTAAATTTTAATATTTACCCCTAATGTATATACCCCTGGAATAGGATAGGTTTGCTGGTCTCTACCATCTGCAACCTCTGGCGTAAAGCCATTATATCCAAATAGGGTTAATGGGCGCTCCGCAGTGAGATAAAACCTAATATCAGGATTGAATTTACCTTTTAATTCAGGCAATGTATAACCTATGGTAATATTTTGCAAGCGCACAAAGTCTCCTTTTTCAACAAAAAAGCTATTAAGGAATTGATTGCTCCAAGGGTTTCTTATTCCCCTTGCTGAT
This sequence comes from uncultured Flavobacteriaceae bacterium, assembly GCA_963975495.1. Lineage (GTDB taxonomy): Bacteria > Bacteroidota > Bacteroidia > Flavobacteriales > Flavobacteriaceae > CAXBID01. The sequence continues at coordinate 3,017 of CAXBID010000038.1, forward strand.
GGATATGTGTTTGAGGTGCCCGTTCCATTCCAACGGTTAATAGCAAAATCCCTATCTATATTTCGGTCGGAAGTTTGTCGAATATCAAAGCGCTTAATGTTTGCAATGACATTCCCACCCTGCCCGATAATATTTAATGAAAAATCGAAAGCTTTATAATTAAGTCCGAAATTGAAACCAAATGTGTAAGAGGGTAAATAAGATCCTAAATCTACTCTATCTTGTGCATCTATTTCTCCATCCTCAAAATGGTCTACGAATCTAAAATCTCCTGGCTCAACGGTTAATCCATTTGCTATAGCTACTTGTGCCGCAGGATCTGCTAGAATTTCTTCTGGTGTTTGGTAAACACCCGCAACCTCAAGTCCGTAGAATGAATTTATGGCACCTCCTACAACAGAGCGTTGTGCGGTATCGCCACCAGTGGTTAAATTTTCCTGACCTGCTAAATCCAATATTTCGTTTTGCAGGGTTGTAAAGTTTGCTCCTATACTATAACTGAAATCGTCTGAAACACGATTATTCCAGTTTACAGCGATTTCAAATCCAGAGTTTTTAATAACCCCTAAATTTTGTCTGGTTGAGCCGGGTACTAAAAGCCTGGACACAGGGATTATGGCATCTCTTGTCTCTCTACTAAAATATTCGGCATCGATAGATAATTGGTTATTAAACATTTTTGCAGTTATCCCAAAATTCGTGTCAGTGGTAACTTCCCATTTTAAAGCTTCAAAATCGTTACTTGTTACTAAACCGGGAAATCTCGTATCACCAAAAGCGGCATCAACCTCGGTTGACGTTATACCCCCACTACTAGCATTTACATTGGCGTTTCCCAATTCACCCCAAGTAGCTCTTAATTTCAAAAAATCGAAAACACCATTGTTTTTCATAAAGGGTTCTTGAGAAACGACCCAACCCACACCAATGGTAGGGAAATAGCCCCATTTTTCTTGGTATTTACTCGTACCATCAGCACGAAACGTACCATACACTAAATACTTATTATCAAAGTTATAAGCAACACGCCCAAAATAAGAGAAGAAATATTGTCTTACTCCATTATCGCCAACCCCATCTATATCAATATTTTTAGATAAATCCAAAAAATACGATTCGTCACCAATTCCTGGACCATTCGGGAAGTTTAATCCTTTTGCCTCTAATTGTTCAAAAGATCGGTCTCTAAAAGATGTACCTGCCAACACCGTTAGATTATGCTTACCAAAAGCATCATTATAGGTTAAGGTATTATCCCAAGTTTGTTCAGAAAAGGTTTCATTTCTTTTAATTAACTCTGCATTTTCCCTAAATGCATTTCCATTCCCAAAAAAATAGGGAAGCCTAACCTCTCTGGTTTCGGTCGTTTCAAAGTTATGGGAATACTGCGTTCTAAAATCCAACTTATCAGGAATTACTTCATACTGTAAATTAAAACTCACTAAGGTATTTCGTATTTTATTCCTGTTTTCGGTATTTTCCATTAAAGGAAATGGATTTTGTGGTCCTCTATACCCTAAATCTTGCGCATCGGCATACGGTTTAGGAAACGCATCGGTTTTAGATGGGTCAAGAACAGGCATAATAGGAACCGCAAAATATGCCGAACTAAAAGCACCATCTTCTGGACGGTATCTAGTCGCATTACTTAAAATTGAAGACACCCCAACTTTTAGTCTATCGCTCACATCAACGTCTATTTTCGATCGTATATTAAAGCGCTCAAAGTCATTTTTCATTCTAAGGATACCTTCTTGTTGAAATTGGCTTAATCCTAATGCATAGGTTACACTTTCTGTTCCGCCTGTAACGCCTAAACTATGGTTTTGTATAAGGGCATGACGCAAAATTAAATCATACCAATCTGTATTTACATTTGGTATATTGGGGTTTATTCTACTACGCCCATAACGTTGCATCGCATTGTCTATAAAACTCGCTTCGGCAGCAGAACCAGATTCCCTGGCCAATGTGGAAAATTGTTCTGAATTTGATAATTTGACAAGATTTTGAGCCACTTGAACCCCTTGATAGCCATTATAGGTTATTTGAGGTTTCTGATTTACTTTTCCAGATTTTGTTTGAATAAGTATCACGCCATTTGCTGCCCTTACACCATAAATAGCAGAAGCCGAAGCATCTTTAAGCACCGAAATGGTTTCAATATCTTCGTTGTTCAAAAAATCTATATCATCGTAAAAAGTGCCATCTACAACGTAGAGTGGGTTAGCAGCCCCGCCCCCTGTGTAAGACCCAAGACCACGCACCCTAACGGTAGGTGCTGTACCCGGGGCACCACTGCTTACTACCTGTAAACCTGCAACTTTACCTTGTAAAGACTGCATGGCGGCACCAGCTGGTGTTCTGGTAATGTCTTCAGATTTAATGGTGGTAATAGCTCCTGTTAAATCTGACTTCTTTTGAGTACCGTAGCCAATAACGACAATCTCATCAAGAGAAGCAATGTCTGGTTCGAGAGATACGTTAACCGTAGTTTGATTTTGAATGGTAACGGCATACGTTTTAAAGCCAATATAGCTGAACTCCAAAGTTTCTCCCTTGTTTACATCAATGGAATAATTACCATCAAAATCGGTACTTACGCCTCGTGTTGTTCCTTTTACTATAACATTCACACCTGGCACGGGCATATTGTCTTCGGTACTTAATACGGTACCACTCACTAATATGTCTTGGGCAAAAGCATGTATTGAAAATAGAAAAATTAACAATAAAGTAAATCTTGTTTTCATGTAGTTTTATTTAGAAGTTAGTTTTTACTAAATTATAAACTATACAAGATGTTAGCAACAATTGAAATACACATAAAATACGTCATACAATAAGAAAATAGCAAAAACATTAATTGACGTATGATATGATACTAAATTTTTCTTAAAAACAAAGAGATAAAACGTTATATGACGTAGCAATGAAGTAGTATAAAGATGATAGAATCAATAATTAAACCGCTCTTTATTTGAAATTTCGTAAATAATCAGCCAAAGATTTATCATTTTCTAAATCTAACTTGCGTTTTAATCTGTATCTGTGGGTTTCTAAGCCCCTAATTGATACATTCATTAATGGCGCAATTTCTTTGGTCAACAAATTCATTTTGATGTAGGCGCAAATTTTTAAATCTTTATGTGTAAGTTGCGGGTGTTTGTTTTTTAGTTGTTTAAAAAATTCCTCATGTACTTGATTAAAATTGTATTCAAACAGCTGCCATTCATCTTCATGACCAATAGAATTATCAATCTTTCTTAAAAGGCGTTTGTAAGCTGTGGTATTTTGGAAAGCCGTTTTGTTTTTGGTTAATTCATTTTTGATTTCCAGCATGGACTCGTTCTTTTTTACTAAAGCCATTGCTGTATTAGCGAGTTGCTTACTTTTTAATTTTACTTCATTCTTTAGTGACTCATTTCTCACTTGAACCATTTTTTTATCATTTTCAATAGCTTTTTCTTTTAACAAAGCTTCTTGTTCCCTGAGGAGCTTATTATGTAATGCTTTTTGCTCTTTATTGATTTTTCGTTTATGAAGCCCATAAACGATAAGACTAATGAGTAATACGCTTATAAAATAAAAAAGTGTGTTTTTATACCATGGTGGAGATATTACCAGTTGTAAGGTTTTAATTTTTGACTTTTTATCCGAAACATTTGTTGTACGAAAATGGATTTTGTAATTCCCGTCACTTAAGCTGGATAGTTCTAACTTTTCGTTATCCATTTTATACCAACTTAATGAATCAGAGCTTTTAGATATGGAATATTCAAAAAAATGATTACTTGAATTTGGAGATGATATTGATATTGATATATTTTTATTGAACGGAAATTCATAACTATCTGAATCATTTATATCGATTAAATTTTTATCAACTTCTATCTTTTCAATAATTGGTGTTTGAAGTGTATTTTTATTGTTATAACTTGCTCTATTAATTAGCATAAAACCATCATACAAATTTAAGGCATACAAGGAATCTTTTATTTGAGACACACTTTCCCCATCAACTACCAATCTGTTTTTAAATAATTTGTTTGGCAGCTCCAAATTAGTACCACCATTATTTAATGAAATAAAACTGATCTTATCATGAATGTTTTTAGCCACCAATAGATCTGGTGTGGGATTTGAAATTATATCCGTATCTGCACCAAAAGTTTCATTCAATAATGTATTCGGAACAATACTATCCAATAAGGCTTCATATTTTTGCCAACCTTCATTTGTTTTAAAACAAATATCGTTTTTAATGTTATGTACTTTTACATTATAATCGGACCATAGCCCTTTGTTTTTATAATCTTCAATTTCAATATTCTCGTAATCCTCATCGAACTTTACCCTGTAAAGCCCTTTATAAGCATGAGCCGCCCAAGCGGTATGTGCATCTTCAAAGACCAAAAAACGTATAGGAATAGTAGTTCCTTCTAAATGAAGAGATTCCCAAGCGCCGTCTTTATATGTGTAACGCACTAAACCCGTATAAGTACCTTGTATAAAAGTATTAACTGACTCAGGTACTTTTTTAATTACCCATCCACCGGTAAACGTTGATATTTTATTTAGCTTCCCATTCTGAACTAAATATGTACCGCTATTATGTCCGCAAAACAAATGGCCTTTTATTTCCTTTAAGTCCCAAACTTGGCCTTGTGAACCTTCAACAAACTTTAGTTTATTATCGCTTTCATTTAAATAGAATAAACCCGTGTTGCTACCAATAAACAAGGTATCCTTATAATTTATAATATCGTAAACAGCTCCTAGTTTGCCAGAATTATCTTTGAACAAAACATAATTATAGTTTAAATCAACTAGTGCCACTCCATTATCTAAACCTACCCATAGCTTATTATTCTTGTCTAAGGCTTGACTTAAAACAGTGTTATTCAATAAGCCATTTTCTTTATTAATATGAAAAAGTACAACACCCAAATTATTGGTAATGTATATGCCGTTTTTTATAGTTCCAAAAATCAGGTTGCCATTTTCCAATTCTAAAAAACTGTTTAGTAAATGCTCTTTAATAATATTATTTATTGGCGGTTCCCATGGCGTTAACATCCCATTTTCAAATAAATACCCCCCCTTTAAAGCGGTAGTTAAAAGTAACTTATTATTGAAATTTATTATGGAAATAACTTTTACATTAAATAACTTATCTGTTACTATGAAGGGTGTTAAAATTTTGTCCTTAAGTAAATAAATTCCATGTTTTAAAGTAGAGACGTAAACGTTGTTATTTACTATACTACATGAAATAATAGTAGATTTAGATTTAATTTTTGTTATTTCTCCATTTTTATAGAGGTATAAATTTGAAAACGATCTAAATAATACAGTGTCATTGTAATTTAAGATTTGCCAGAATTCTTCGTCCAAAGATTCTTTATCTTCCTTAAAATTGCTTAATGACGTATAAATAAGCTCTCCCTTTTGATTCTTTTTCCAATAACCAAATTCTTCATAAGAACCTGTATAAATTAAATCTTTATATGCTAAAACAGATCGTATTGTTGTTTTATTTGGTAATTGAAAGAAACTCCATTTTAAACCATCAAACTCAACCAAACCTTTATCATTGGCAACGTATAGTTTCCCATTATCAGCTACAGAAACACCCCAGTTTTGATTTCCAGCATTAAACTCAGTTAATGAGTAGTTTTGGAAAAATGGTGTGTACTGCGCTCTTATATGGTTAAAGCTTAATGCAAAAATTAATATCAAGTAAAATTGCAACCTATTTAATTTTGTGTACATAATGAAAAACTAATTGCTTTATGCTTAGAACTGGTTTAAACTTTTATGATTGACTAAGCCAATTTAATAAAGTTGTTTTATCCTAATATACTATTACTTCAAATTTAAGCATAAAAAAGGGGTTTAGTAAAAACTAAACTGTTTCTTCTTTATACTTTGTAGCGGGAATAAGACACGAACTTTCATAAGATAATTATCGTTAATCTACGAAGCGCATATCGATACAAAAAAGGGGTTACCCTATGGTAAAATAAAACTCGGAAAACCTTGGTTTCATTGATAAAATTTAAAGGTCACTAGAGCCTCTTTCTCAGTTTAAACAGTGTTTCAAAAGATAAAGCTTGAAAAAATGCTTAATCCTCATTTATCAAATTTAAACTGCCAGTTAAGGAAATCCAATTAATTTAAATCCCAAATTAATGGCAGTAAAAAATAAAAGCGAGTAAACCAATCTATATAGACCATTTAATTCCTATTATTTAAACGGTAAGTTTCCTAAATCTACATTACCTCCTGAGATGATGATTCCAACTTTTTTGTTCTTAAAAAACTGCTTTTCTTTAATAACAGCTGCTAAAGGAACGGCGCATGAGGGTTCGCATACAATTTTCATACGTTCCCAAATTAAACGCATGGCATAAATAATTTCTTCTTCTGTAACACGAATTATAGAATCTACATGCTTTAGTATTATGGGAAAATTTATATCTCCCAATTGGGTTTTAAGTCCATCTGCAATGGTATTTGTAGACGTATTGGATTCTATTTTGCCGCTTTTTAAAGATCGATACGCATCATCAACTTCAAAGGGCTCGCCACCAATAGTTTTACAATTTGTACCAAAAAAACTTGCAGCTAAAGCAGTACCCGCAATAAGACCGCCTCCACCAACAGGAGTAAGCACATATTCCAAATCTGGGTAATCTTCTAGTAATTCTTTGCATGCTGTTCCTTGCCCCAAAATAACATTCATGTCATTAGAAGGATGTAAAAAAGTAGCACCTTTATTTTGCTCAATATCTCGAGCCGTATGCGCTCTAGCCATTAAATTAGGTTCGCATTCTATTATAATACCACCGTACTCTTTAACGGCATCTTTTTTCACTTGCGGTGCATTACTGGGCATAACGATATAGGCTTTAACACCTAAGCTTTTTGCCGCAAGAGACAATGCCTGTGCAAAATTTCCTGAAGAATGCGTAACTACACCTTTTTTCTTTTGTAAATCACTGAGCTGCATAATGGCATTAGTAGCACCCCGCATTTTGAAAGCGCCCATTTTCTGAAAATTTTCACACTTAAAAAACAGATTTGCTCCAGTTATTTTATTTATGAGTTCAGAAGTAAGTACTGGTGTATTATGAATGAAAGGTTTTATTCTTTTATGTGCTTCTATAAGTTTTTTCGCTAACATCTTGAACAATTTACAATAGATTAAAATTCTAATAATACTTACCCGTTTTTAAGTTCCTATTTATTTCATTGAACGTTTTAACAATACCGTGCATTGCAATATAAATTCCATCGTCCAAAATATTAATAGCTCCGATAGCTGAACCTAAATTTATTGAAGCATCCGAGTTGCTAAATCGTTCTGGTAACATAGCGCCAGTAATAACAATACGTTTGTTCTTTATATATTTACTTAGGTAAGAAGCCGTTTCAATCATCGTGTCTGTCCCATGTGTTATAATAAATTTATCATCTTTTAAGTTTTTAATCAAATCCACAAGTACATTTCTATCATCATTTGTTATTTCTAAACTGTCTTTTTGAAAGGCAGTGATCAATTTATATTCAAAAGAAGGATTTAATTTTTCTAAAATCCGCCCTACCGCAGGCTCCCCAAACTCAAAAGCCCATCCTTTTGTTGTGTGCGGATAATCCTTATCAATAGTTCCACCTGTTTGAATAAATATAATTTTCACTTATTATTATTTTTTATTTACCATTCTAATTTAAAAGCGTTTTATTCTATAAATATAGACCGTTTAACGAACAAAAAAGCTTAAAATACGTTGGAGCTAATTGAAAGATATATTAAATATTTTAAAAGCGAATTACTTTTAACCAAAGAATATGTTTTTTTCGAATATGAATTTCAAAATTTCTAATAATTTTCATTGAATTATTTTGATAAAAAAAACAGTTAGCCTATTAGTTTAGCCTAAAGTAGTTTGAATGATACTTTATGATTTCAATAAAATCTGAACTATAATAAATAAAAAAGCACTCATAATTTTATGAGTGCTTTAAACTTTATCGCTATTAGTCTATTACCAGAATAAACTATATAATACGGTTAAAACAATTAATACGGCAAATGAGCCTATATTAAATAATGGTGATGTTTTAAACGACGATTTAGTGATTTCAATACCTTTAGGGTCATCCGCTCCTTTTCGTTGCATATAACTAACTAAAGCAATTACTCCCATAGTTAGTAGTAACGTATATCCCATTTGATCCATAAAGGGTACATCAACAAATAAAGCTGAATCTGACCATCCTTTGGGAGCGACTTTGAAATACATGGCAATTGGAATAGAAACCAATGCACCAACTATAGCCCCTTTGTTTGTGGTTTTCTTCCAGAATAAACCTAATAGGAATACGGCTAAAATTCCAGGACTTACAACACCTGTATATTCTTGAATAAATTGAAACGCTTGATCTAGATTTCCTAAAAGAGGTGCCATAACACAAGCTATAACCAAAGCAACAAATGCAGATATTCTACCCGTATTTACCGTAGCCTTATCACTAGCCGTTTTATTTATATATTGCTTATATATATCCATTGTGAATATGGTTGAAGTGGAATTTAGCATAGAAGCCAATGATGATACAATAGCTGCTGCTAAGGCTGCAAAAGCAACACCTTTAAGTCCTGTTGGTAAAAATTGCAATAACCAAGGATATGCTTTATCCGCTTGTTCTAAAGAGGGTAAATTTTTGAGTGCACCATCTCCTAATCTAGCCATTATCTCTGGATCGTTAACCATAACATAAGCAGCGATTCCCGGTATAACTACAATTAAAGGGATTACTAATTTTAAACCTGCTGCTAATAAAATACCTTTTTGCGCCTCTTTTAAAGACTTTGCAGCTAAGGTACGTTGAATAATATATTGATTGAACCCCCAATAATAAAGATTAGCAACCCACATACCCCCAACAAGTACTCCAATACCTGGAAGATTGGCAAACTCAGGGTTAGCCTGATCAAGAATCATTTCAAAACGTTCAGGAACGGCATCATAAACAGTGCCTAAACCAGCTATAAAGCCTTTTCCTCCAGAAACAGTATCTAAAGCTAAATATGTAGTTACTAAACCACCTAGCACTAAAAACACCACTTGTATTACATCAGTCCATGCAACTGCCGATAATCCACCATATAATGAATATGCCGCAGCAAATAAGGCTAAACCTATAACACCATAAATTATTGGAACACCCATTATGGTGTTAAGTGCCAGAGAGCCCAAATATAGTACCGTAGTTAGATTAACAAAAATATATAAAGCAATCCAGAATACCGCTAAGATAGTTTTAAGGTTAGTTGAATATCGTTTTTCAACAAACTCAGGTATGGTATATAAGCCTTTTTCAATGAAGATGGGTAAAAAGTATTTACCAACAATAATTAAGGTTATAGCCGCCATCCATTCATAGGACGCAATGGCTAAACCAGATGCAAATCCAGATCCAGACATTCCAATAAATTGTTCTGCTGAAATATTTGCTGCAATAAGCGATGCACCAATAGCCCACCACGGTAATGATTTACTGGCCAAAAAATAATCTTCTGCGTTTTTTTGATGGCCCTCTTTTTCACGAGACACCCACAATCCTACTCCTAAAATTAAAATGGCATAAGCCACAAATATGGCATAATCCCAAAATTCAAATCCTGCTGTCATAGCTATAATAATTAGTTTAGTTGGTTTTAATGAACCAAATATAAGTAAATTACACGAATAAAAATTATTAAGCGTAAAAAATACATTTAATTAAGGATTGTTAACTAAAATTCAAACTCTAGTTAGTATATTTGTAACCTTAATAACACTCAAACTAAACTAATTGTATTCAATAAACCATATTGAGAATTCTCCTGAAAAAATAAATCTTATAGAAATCACAAACTCTAAGAGGGGAGATTTGGCTAAGATTGATTTAATTAAAGGCGCCAGCCTTCAAGAATTAACTTTAAAAAACATTGTTTTAATTGAAGATTTGTCTCCTCTTTCTTATAGTAACACCTATGCTTCATCTATATTATTTCCTTTTGCAAATAGAATAAAAGATGGGACTTATAGTTTTGATGGCAAAACCTATGGGTTTGATATAAATGAAAAAGCCAATAATAATGCCCTTCACGGTTTAGTCTATAATAAAACTTTTGAGGTTTTAGATTCTATAGCTACAGAAAATTATGCTTCAGTTAAATTAATTTATAAAGAAGATAATATTTCCAAGGGCTTTCCATTTACATATTCTATTCAACTGGAATATATTTTATCTGAAAACAACTTAGATCTAAAGGTTTCCATTACGAATACGAGTTCTAAACCCTTTCCTTTTACTTTAGGCTGGCATCCCTATTTTGTATCAAAAAATTTGAGTGAAAGTCATTTAAAATTTAAAAGCTCAAAAAAAATAGTATTTGATAACAGAATGATTACCAAAAAAACCGAGGATATTGAAACTTCATCCTTAAATCTTGATGTTGAAAAATTAGACGATTGTTGGGTTTTAGATGACACAAAAGTAATTTTTGAAACTCCAAAATATAACTTGCAAATTTTATCTACTGAAAAAAACAGTTTTCTACAAACCTATATACCACCACGAAGAAACACTATAGCTATCGAGCCTACTACTGGAATTTCAGATAGTTTTAATAACAAAATAGGATTACAAACCTTGAATCCCAACGAAACTTATCAACTTACATGGACTTTAAAACTAGACTAAAATTTTAAACAAATTATTATGAATGTTAATCTTGCCAACACTATAAAAAAAGAATTTAAAGATGCTTTTAAAAGCGACCCTTTGATGATATTTTCACCCGGACGAATCAATATTATTGGCGAACATACCGATTATAACGATGGTTTTGTGTTTCCTGCGGCTGTAAATAAAGGTATTATTGCAGCAATATCTAAAAGCTCTACTGACAAATCAACTGTTACAGCGTCTGATTTTAATGATACAATAAAATTTTCGGTTAATAATATTGCGCCTCTAAAAAAAGAAAGTTGGGGTAATTATATTTTGGGAGTGATTTCTGAAATACAAAAAAAAGGAAAAACGGTAGGCAATTTTAATATGGTTTTTGGTGGCGATATTCCTTCTGGTTCAGGTATGTCTTCGTCTGCTGCACTAGAAAATAGTGTTGTTTTTGGGCTTAATGAATTATTTGATTTAGGATTGAGTAAAACTGAGATGATCTTTATTTCGCAAAAAGCGGAACATAATTATGTTGGTGTTAAATGTGGTATCATGGATCAATATGCTAGTATGTTTGGTATAAAAAATCACGCTTTACTTTTAGATTGTCGTTCTATTGAAGCGAAGCCTTTTGAGATTAATTTTGACAATCATGAGTTGATGCTTATCAATACCAATGTAAAACATAGCTTGTCTGATAGCGCTTATAATGATAGACGTTCGGTTTGTGAAAAAATTTCTGAAATGCTAAATATTAAAGCGTTGAGAGATGCTAAGGAAGATGATTTAAAACAAGTTAAAAACAAAGTTAGTGATGAAGATTACCAAAAAGCCTTATTTGTAATTCAAGAAAACAAACGTGCAGAACAAGCTTCAAAAGCCATGGAAGATGGTGATTTAGAAAGATTAGGCAAACTTATTTATGGCTCTCATGATGGTTTACAAAATCAATACAAAGTAAGCTGTGATGAACTGGACTTTTTAGTGAAACAAGCCAAATTGAATAAAAATATTTTAGGCGCAAGAATGATGGGAGGTGGCTTTGGTGGTTGCACTATTAATTTAATTGCTAAGGAAGAAGTTAAAGCCTTCAAATTATTTATTACTGAAGCTTACAAAAACGTATTTGATAAGGATTGTTCAATTTATACCGTTGAACTTTCTGATGGTACACACAAAATAAATTAATTTATACTGCATTACAATGAATACCGATTTACAAGATTATTCACACAAACGATTCAATATACTTACTGGCGAATGGGTCTTGGTTTCTCCGCACAGAGCAAAACGACCATGGCAAGGACAAAATGAAGCGGTTAATAATGAAATACGACCAACACACGACCCAAAATGCTATTTATGTGCTGGAAATACTAGAATTAACGGTGAAATAAATCCTGAATATAAGGATGTCTTTGTTTTTACTAATGATTTTGCCGCATTACAAAGCGACTCCCCAACTTTTTCAGTTGAAGAGGGTTTGTTAACAGCTAAAAGCGAACAAGGTACTTGTAAAGTGATTTGCTTTAGTCCAGATCACTCAAAAAGTCTGGCCGATATGGATATAAAGGATATCGAAAAAGTAGTTTTCGCATGGCAAAACCAATACCAAGAACTGGGTAAAAATGATTTAATACATTACGTTCAAATATTCGAAAACAAAGGCGCAGTAATGGGTTGTAGTAATCCACATCCACACGGTCAAATTTGGAGTCAATCAACACTTCCCAACGAAGTTGATAAAAAGAACACCCAACAATTAAATTATTACAATAAAAATAATCGTAGCCTTTTAGGTGATTATTTAGCACAAGAATTAGAAAAGCAAGAACGTATTATTTTTGAAAATGACGCCTTTGTAGTGCTTGTCCCTTTTTGGGCGGTTTGGCCATTTGAAGCCATGATTGTTCCAAAAGCACATAGAAAACATATTTTAGAATTAAAAGACAATGAATCATACCTTTTTGCAGAAGCCATTTCAGTTTTAACCAAAGCTTATGATAAGCTATTCAATACCTCATTTCCGTATTCTAGTGGTATTCACCAAGCACCAACAGATGGTAATGAAAACAAGCATTGGCATTGGCATATGAGTTTTTATCCCCCATTATTACGAAGTGCAACAGTAAAGAAATTTATGGTTGGCTACGAAATGTTTGGATCACCTCAACGCGATATTACTGCTGAAAGTGCCGTAAAAATGATTAGAGCTTTGCTTTAAAAGTAGTTTTATCAATTTATACTATTTCATAATTTTAAAAGTTATATTTTTGAATTATCAATGATTCTTAAATTATAGCTATTCCTAAATGAAGCGTTCCTTTTATATAATTTTTACATTAGGTTTTTTAATATTTTGGAGTTCCTGCAGAAAAGATTTCGATTTTTCGCCAAGTACAGGTCGTTTAGAGTTTTCAAAGGACACCATTTATTTAGATACCGTATTTACCAATACTGGTTCAAGCACCTACAATCTTAAAGTTTACAATAGAAGTAATGATGATATTTTTATTCCATCTATAAAATTAGCATTAGGAGAATCATCAAACTACAGATTGAGCGTTGATGGGTTAGCCGGCAAACAATTTGAAAATATTGAATTATTGGCTAAAGACAGCTTATTTATTTTTGTGGAAACTACCATTGATATAAATAGTTTCCCTGATACCAATGGTACTTTTTTATATACTGATAAAATAGAATTTGATTCCAACTCGAACCTGCAAACTGTGGAACTTGTTACCCTTATTCAAGATGCCGTTTTTATTTATCCAAATAGGGATAACACAACCAAGGTTATTGAAACACTCACATTAAGCGTTGGTGGTGAACTCGTTGAAACAGAATTACAAGGTCGGGAGCTATTACCAGAAGAACTCACTTTCACAAACAATAAACCTTATGTAGTTTATGGTTTTGCCGCTGTACCGAATGGAGAAACTTTAACCATTGATGCTGGTGCACGTGTTTATTTTCATTCAGACTCTGGACTTATAGTGTCTGATGGCGCTTCTTTACAAGTCAATGGCACTTTTAGTAATGACCAAGATACTTTAGAAAATGAAGTGATTTTTGAAGGCGACCGTTTAGAACCTACTTTTTCGGATGTTCCTGGGCAATGGGGCACTATTTGGCTTTTAGATGGTAGCGTTAATAATATTATAAATTATGCAACCATTAAAAACGCAACAGTTGGTATTTTATGCGATGGCAACCCAAATGACGTGAACAACAAGCTAACTATTACAAACTCTCAAATATATAATTCTAGCAGTTTTGGTATTTTAGGTAGAAACACTTCCATAGTTGGCGAAAACGTGGTTATAAATAATGCTGGTCAGTCCTCTTTTGCAGGAACCATTGGTGGGAAATATAATTTTACACACAGCACCATTGTTAATTATTGGGATAACGGCTTTAGGAGTGCCCCTTCTGTTTTTCTTAATAATTATGTTGAAAGTGAAAACAATACAGTTATTATTACAGATTTAACCGAAGCAAATTTTAACAATTGTATTATTTATGGGAATGACAACCCGGAAATTCTTTTAGATGAAATTGAAGATGAAGCGGTTTCATTCAATTTTAAATTTACTAATTGTTTAATTCGTTTTGAAGATAATAATAACAACTTTACAGGTGCTAATTACGATTTGAACGATACCAACCGATATGAAAATAATATCTTTAATGAAAACCCTGATTTTAAAGATCCAGATTTAAATATGCTCATTATTGGAGATGAATCTGCAGCCATTAATAAAGGTTTAGCGGCTTTTGCGATACAAGTTCCTTTTGATATTTTAAATGTTAATAGAACCACTTCTCCTGATTTAGGAGCTTATCAATATATTACATTTCCTGAGGAAGATTGATTTATTTTTTATCCTTAAGTTATAGCGCTTTTTTGGTGTTACTTTTTATAATATCCTTAGTAGGAAACCTGAGTTTGAGCAAATTTTTGCTGCTTATATTTAACTTCGAGTATGAAACATTAAAACGCTTTCATAAAATTAAAATTATCTTTATCACTATGAAATTAAACTTATTGTCTTGTGATGCTCAGAGACCAGATAGAAGAGCGATAGCCAAATGTATTGTAGAGATTTCGTCTAATATTGATGATTCCTTATCTAATGAACTTACAGATATTCTCCTAGAAGGAGATGCAGTTGATATTAAGGTGGAAGATAAAAACTCTGGCTCTGCTTTAAGAGCTTTGAGAAAACTAAGTATTGACTATGAAATTATAGAATGAATTAATATGGGCCCCTGGTTGGGTGGGTTTCTTTGTTGCAATAATAATTTAAGCCTTTAAAAGGGTCAATAAAAATACTTGGGCCTGAAAAAAAGCATACCTAAAAACGACTTATAACATATAAAGTCCATTAGCTCATGCCATAAAAAATTATCCCATCCTGACTTATTTACGGGATATGAGCAATACAAGTTACTTTGTAACAAGTTGTGTGTAATGTGGGAAATCCGTTTTTCAAAATTAAATTTGTTTACTAAAAAGGAAACTTTTATCTTTGTAACAAACAAATACCTGAATGACGGAAAAATTTAAAGTTGAGTTTCTTAAAGAAGTCTTTGATTTTTTAGACGGACTTGATAAAAAAGCTCGGGATAAAATCCTTTTCAATATTGACAAAGCAAAAGTCAAAACCGATAATAAACTCTTTAAGAAACTAACTTCGGATATTTGGGAATTTCGGACTTTGTACAACAAAAAGCGATATCGCCTTTTTGCCTTCTGGGACAAAACGGACAATAAAGTGACTATCGTAATTGCAACTCACGGAATTGTCAAAAAAACACAGAAAATACCCAAAAAGGATATAGATAAAGCAACCGAACTGATGAACAAATATTTTGAATCTAAAAACAAAAAGCGATGAAAACATACACACTTGACGAAGCAAAAGACAAGTATATTGGAAAAAAAGGTACGGAAGAAAGGGAAACTTATGAAAACGAATTGCGACTTGACTTAATCGGAGAAGCAATCAAACAAGCTCGTAAAGAACGGAAGTTGACCCAAACCCAACTTGGAGAATTAATTGGTGTGAAAAAAGCTCAAATTTCTAAAATAGAAAATAATCTGACGGACGCTCGATTTGAAACTATTTTGAAAGTTTTTAGAGCATTAAACGCTAAAATAAACTTTAACGTGGAATTGCTGAACCAAAAAATGGACTTGGCGACTGAATAAAAAGCACTACACACAACAATGGCTCCTATAAATAATTGCTTGTTCTCGCCTACTTCTGAATCCCGATAGCTCGGGACTTGCAGATTTTCAGGTTGGTGTGTACTTGCAAAGACTGCCCGTACCGAACGGTACGTTCGGGCGGGTTAAGTGCTAAACCAGGCAACTACTCATAGCCGAGACCGTTATCTTCAATAGCCCAAAAAATATTCTCAGCGGAATAAAACAAACGAGGTTATCTTTCCTGTGCATCTAATAAGTAGGAACTGTTGCTCATTAGGGTTTGGAAAAAGCTGGACAACCTTTTGATTTATTCCCTTAAACTTTCAATCAATTCATCAATTCTATTGATTCTAGGCATAATTTCATTTTTTACTCTTCTTTTGCTTAAAAAGTATTCATAAATTCCTACTCCGACCAAAGCCAAAAATGATATGGCTGCCAAATAACGCGCCAAAGGTTTCTCCCAAAGATCAACAAAAAATAAAAGGACTATGGGGTAAATAGTCAAAATTGCCCAGTTCAAAGAAGTTTCAAGCATTCTCTTTTGGGCAATAAGGTAGGTTCTAGTCTTTTCTAGATAGTGTAGGTAATTTTCTTCGAGGTCACTCGGTTTGATTTTTTTTATGCCTGACATTCGAATTCCAACATATATTGACCACACTATTACGAGTACCGACGCAATTTTCATGGAAGTAAAAGGGGACCAATAAACAATAATCATAAATAGCGGAATAGTTATCAATGCAGAAATAACATTTACCCGTTCTATATACATCCACCAACGGTGTAAACGTCCTAAACTTGCTTGTAATTCTATCATCAGTTTAGATTTCTCAAATTTTAAACGGTCCTGATTGCTGGACGATTGCCAGATTTTAATTAATTCATCTTCTATCATAATATTTTATTTATACAGTTCAACAATTTTGACTTAATTCGCTTGACTTTTACGGCTATGTTATTTTCAGACAAACCTAGAATACTAGAAATTTCTTTATAGACCAATCCTTCCAAGTAAAGCGCAACGATCGCTTTATCTCCTTCATTCAATTTTTTTACACATTTTCTTAGACGAATTAGTTTTTCATTTTCTCCTCCGCTCCTATCTTCCGACCCAAAATTCTCTATAGTCATACTATCTAGCCTTATAAATCTATTTTGGTTTTTAGTATGTTTGGTTTTAAAACGAAGGCAAACGTTTAAGGCAATTCTGAACATCCAAGTACTACGGGATGAATTGCCTTTAAATGAGACCATCGACCTCCAAACATGAACCAAAACCTCTTGAAAAAGGTCTTTGGCGTCCTCATGGTCTTTTGAATAAATCGAGCAAACTCGAAATAGTTTCTCCTGGTTTTCTTCTAAGGCATCAAGAAATATAGTTTCACGTTCTTTTCTCATTTTTAAAGCTTGTCTCTACTATTTTAGTTACCATAATCTTCAAAATATGACACTTTATTACAATTATTTTTAAATTACGATAAATTAAAAACAATTATTACGTGAGACCTTTACTTGGACAGGATTAAATTAGTTTACGCAGATAGACTTCAAGCCAGTAAACAACCACTGTTAAAAACGGTGACTTTGGATTTCAGATTAGCCCCAAAGGGGAATCACATTGACTTTTATAACCTTGGTTCGATTATTACCATTAAGCTAAATACTGATGATATATACTTTAAAAGTGTCTTTGCCAACCTGCAAGGTTTTTGGAACCTTGTAGGTTTAAAAAAGCAAGTCAAAAATACCTACAAGGTTTTTGAAACCTTGCAGGTGGGGTGTCAAATTTGAAGTATCTAAAATTTAAAATTTCGTTCTCTTTTTTT
>CAXBID010000039.1:0-20715 GCA_963975495.1 uncultured Flavobacteriaceae bacterium
ACTTCTAACTTCTAACTTCTAACTTCTAACTTCTAACTTCTAACTTCTAACTTCAAGAACTATATTCTAAGCCCTACAGGAAGCATACGCTTGTATTTTCTATTGCTTCTTACAAACTTTGCAATTTCAGGGCTAGTAGGAACAACACTTAAATTCCGATCATTAATTTGCTCAAAAACAGCCGCTAAAAATTCTTTTTTAAAATTTTCGTCTTTAATTCCGTCTGGAATAATCATTTTAGTTAGAAAAATCTTTCGCTCTTGCAATGAGTATTCAATTTTAGCTAGATGATCATCTATTTTAATTTCAAATTGGCGTAAAAAATCATTATCAATCAATTCTGCAGCTTCAACCATAATATTTATTATTTTTATTTCTTAGGAATAATCTTAAATAGTGAGTACTATTTCTCTAACTTTGTTTTGCAAAAGTACATAAAATAATCTTCAATCTAAAGAAAAAAACAAGTTAATAGCTTATGGGTCAAGAGTTAATACATGTTTATTTCATGCCAGGTATGGCAGCTAGCCCGAAAATTTTTGAACGTATTAAATTGTCTGAAGATAAATTCAAAATTCATTATTTAGAATGGGTAATTCCCATTGATAATGAGACTATTGAAGATTATGCTTTGCGAATGGCAGAACGAATAATACATGAAAACATTGTGCTATTAGGCGTTTCCTTTGGTGGGGTTTTAGTGCAGGAAATGAGTAAACATGTCAAGGTTGGGAAACTTATAATTGTTTCTAGCGTAAAATCGGTTAACGAGTTGCCCAGGCATATGTTATTAGCTAAAATAACGAAAGCATATAAATTAGTACCTACACAATTAGCCAGCAATATTGATGTTTTAGCTAAATATGCTTACGGTACAAAAGTGAGCAAACGATTGGAATTATACAAAAAATACTTATCCATTAACGATAGTAAATATTTAAGTTGGGCCATTAAAAATATGGTTTGTTGGAGTCAGGAGCATTACAACCCAGATATTATTCATATTCATGGAGATAATGACGCTGTTTTTTCTATTAAAAATATATCCAATTGTATTAAAATTAAAGGAGGCACCCATATTATGATTATTAATAAGTACAAGTGGTTTAATAAACATTTGCCAAATATTATTTTGAAGAGTTAAATCGTTTATTCCAATTTTTTAATTAATTTTAAGCAAACTTTTTAAAAAATGAAGACAGTCCAAAAATTATTAGCGTTTGTGGGATTATTAAGTTTATGTGCCCTATTTATTTATGCCCTACAAGATGCCCCTACCGATGAAAATTTTGAAACAAAAATTATAAACGATTATAATGTTTATGCGTTGCAAGTACCTGAACATTTAGATTTTGCAGGCGAGCCTATGCCGCTTAAAAATCCAGATATCTTAGAACGTATGGATAGAGAGTTATTGGTTAATACCTATTGGCAATCCAACGGATTATTAATGTTTAAGCGCGCTAAAAAATATTTCCCAATCATTGAACCGATTTTGGAAAAGCAAGGCATACCAAATGACTTTAAATATTTAGCAGTTATCGAAAGTGGTTTAACCAATGCAGTATCTCCTGCAGGAGCCCGTGGCGTTTGGCAAATTATGCCTGCTACAGGTAAAGAAAATGGTTTAGAGATTAATGATAATGTAGATGAGCGTTACCATTTGGAAAAAGCCACCGAAGTGGCATGCAAATACTTGCTAAAATCTAAGGAAGAATTA
Organism: uncultured Flavobacteriaceae bacterium; assembly: GCA_963975495.1. Classification (GTDB taxonomy): domain Bacteria; phylum Bacteroidota; class Bacteroidia; order Flavobacteriales; family Flavobacteriaceae; genus CAXBID01. Next base: position 1,721 of record CAXBID010000039.1, read on the forward strand.
GGGAGTTGGACATTAGCAGCTGCGGCATACAATGCTGGAAACTCAGGTATATCAAGACGTTTGGAAGAACAAGGCGTAAATGATTATTACGATTTGTTATTGGGTGAAGAAACCGGGCGTTATTTATTTAGAATTGTTGCGCTTAAAGAAATTTTAAAAAACCCATCAAAATATGGGTTTAATTTCAGGGAAAAAGATTTATACTACAACGTACCAACATATAAGGTTGAAGTTGATACTGCGGTAACTGATTTTACTGCTTTCGCCAAAGCGTTTGGTATAAATTACAAAATACTTAAAATACACAACCCTTGGCTTAGAGAGCCTAACCTTAATAATGGTTCAAGAAAATTATATCATATTGATATACCTGAGAAAGGCTATTATAAATAGTCGTCAAGATGTTAGAATTTTTAAAGGAAAATTTCTGGGTTGTACTTATTGTTCTTAATTATGTTATAGTGGTATCTGCTGTTATCACTATTCTGCTTAAAAACATAAACCCAACTAAAACCATTTCATATATCATTATTTTAGTGTTTTTTCCTTTTTTGGGAATTGTTATTTATTATTTATTTGGTCAGGAATATAGAAAGAATAAAATTTTTGATAAAAAACATATTTTAAATAAAAGTATAGTAAAAACAATAAATAAGGAACTTGAGTTCAGCAAAGCCGAAATCAAAAAAGTAGACCAGTATCTTGATGAGAAAGTTAAATTGGTTAAGCTATTATATATTAATGATGAAGAACCATTAACCTTAAATAATAGTATTAAGATACTTAAAAATGGTGATGAAAAATTTAAATACCTTTTAAAGGATTTAAAGTCTGCAAGCCATCACATTCACTTGGAATATTATATCGTAAATGATGATGATATAGGATTACAAGTATTAAATATACTTTGTGATAAAGCAAAAGAAGGCTTAAAGGTAAGACTAATTTATGATGATGTTGGAAGTGAAATACCCAATAGCATGAAACGCAAACTTACTGAATGCGGTGTTAAGCATTATCCATTCATGCCAGTTCTTTTTTCAAAATTTACTGGTAAAATGAATTACAGAAACCATAGAAAAATAGCTATTGTTGATGGTGATACAGCTTATGTTGGAGGTATCAATATAGCTGATGAATACCTTAATGAAAATCAAACTAAAAAATATTGGCGCGATACACATTTACGTATAAAAGGCGAAGCCGTAAAATCTTTACAAATACACTTTTTATCTACCTGGGATTTTGTATCAGATGAAAAACTAGCGGTTTACCAAACCTTTTTTCCTGAAGTTAAAGCAAAAAAGAAACAGGTTGCCCTTCAAATAGCTGCCAGTGGTCCAGATACTGATTGGGCTAACATTATGGAAGTTATTTTTACGGCAATTGTTACTGCCAAAGATTACATTTATATTACAACACCTTATTTTGTACCCAATGAACAAATGATTACTGCGTTACAAGTAGCAGCTAAAAGTGGTGTAGATATTCGGCTAATTATTCCAAAGAAATCTGATTCTTGGGTTGTAAAACATGCATCAAATTCCTATTTAGAAGCGTTACTAAAAGCAGGAATAAAAGTTTATAAGTACACAAAAGGCTTTGTACATGCGAAAACTATGGTGATAGACGATGTTTTTTCAACAATAGGAACATCCAATATGGATTACAGAAGTTTTAACATCAATTTTGAAATCAATGCTTTTATTTATGATAAATCCCAAAGTAAAATTCTAAAGAAACACTTTTTAGAAGATATGGATAATTCAGAAGAAGTGAATTATAATACCTATTTAAATCGCCCTAAACTTGATAAATTAAAAGAATCCTATTGTAGGCTTTGGTCGCCACTAATTTAGCCTCTACGTTTTTGAGCTCTTAAAGAGCCGCCAGAACCGTAGTGCTGATTTGGACCTGCGGAACGCTTCATGTTTTGCTTCATCATCTTTATCTGCTCAGTCAGCATACCTTGTTTGTCTAGTTTAGTGGCTTCGGTAAGTAGTCTTTGTGCTTCTTGTTTTCGGCGTTTGGAAAAAGCAATACCGGCTAAATTTAATTTTGCCATAGCCAAATCATGTTTCATGGATAAACCCAGTGCGATTGCTTTCTTAAAATATTTTTCAGCCTCATTCATATTGCTTTGGGACACCATGATACCGTGCAAATAATTATAATAACCCTGTTGTTTCTTTACTAAAGCGCCCTCAGGATTTTTAATTTTATTCAACCATTTTTTAGCACCTTCAAAATCTTGTTTTCTTAGCCTTAAAAAAGCTAAAAGTATAAATTCATTTTTAAAATATAGAAATACGAAGATGGAAGCCAGTAAAATAAACATAATACCATTACCTATGTAACCTTCTGTAAATTGATAAACAGCGTAAGCTAAAATACCTGCGGCAATAATAAGTTTTATAATTTTATTGAACATTATTTTATAATTTTAGAAGTATAATTGACGTCTTTTTAATTAAAAAGCACGTTACTTTTAATTTAGACTACAAAGAAACTAAATTTTTATGAAAAATAACTTAAACAATTTCAACAAAAAACCACAGTAATGTTAAATAAATAAAGGCGTTTTTAAGATATTTTAACTGTAAAATGAAATAAAAAAAATTTTTTCAAAAATGATTTGCAATGTAATAAAGGCTTTGTATATTTGCCCTCGGTTTTAATAGACCATCTATTTTAAAATTACAATTCGGATTTAAAAAAATAAGACAATGCCAAAAAGAACGTTTCAGCCATCAAAAAGAAAGAGAAGGAATAAACATGGTTTCAGAGAAAGAATGGCTTCTGCTAACGGTAGAAAGGTATTAGCACGTAGAAGAGCTAAAGGAAGAAAGAAATTATCTGTGTCAACCGAATCAAGACATAAGAAATAATGATTAACAATTGTTGATAATTAAAAGGTATTACTTAAGTGTAATGCCTTTTTTTATGTCCACTGATTACTATTTTTGCAATGAATTAAAATCCAACATATAACCACGAGAAAATGCCGAAAAACGAAAAACTTAAATCTATTTTAATTATTGGTTCTGGTCCTATTGTTATTGGACAAGCATGCGAATTTGATTATGCGGGTTCTCAATCTTTAAGATCGCTTCGAGAGGATGGGATTGAAACTATTTTGATAAATTCCAATCCAGCAACCATCATGACAGATCCTTCCATGGCAGATCATGTTTATTTGTTGCCTTTGAATACAAAATCTATAATTAAAATTTTAAAAGAACATCCACAAATTGATGCAGTATTGCCAACTATGGGCGGACAAACTGCCTTAAATTTGTGTATTGAAGCTGATGAAAAAGGCATTTGGGAAGATTTCGGGGTTGAGTTGATAGGTGTGGATATTAACGCCATAAATATTACAGAAGATAGAGAAAAGTTTAGAGAATTGATGGGAAAAATAGGTGTAGATATGGCACCACAAGCTACGGCAACATCGTTCTTAAAAGGAAAAGAAATTGCTCAAGAGTTTGGTTTTCCGCTTTGTATTAGAGCATCTTATACATTGGGTGGTGCTGGTGCAGCAATTGTGCACGATGAAGCAGATTATGATAAATTATTACGCATGGGCTTAGAGATTTCTCCAATCCATGAGGTGATGATTGATAAGGCTATGCTAGGGTGGAAAGAATATGAGTTAGAGTTGCTTAGAGATAGAAATGACAACGTGGTTATTATATGTTCTATTGAGAATATGGATCCGATGGGAATTCACACAGGTGATTCGATAACAGTAGCACCAGCAATGACATTAAGTGATAGAACGTATCAGAAAATGCGAGATATGGCTATTAAAATGATGCGTAGTATTGGTGATTTTGAAGGTGGGTGTAATGTGCAGTTTGCCGTTAGTCCAGATGCAAATGAAGATATTATAGCCATTGAAATTAATCCACGTGTATCCCGTTCGTCAGCATTAGCTAGTAAAGCAACCGGTTATCCCATAGCCAAAGTTGCAACAAAATTGGCCATTGGTTATACTTTAGATGAATTGGATAATCAAATTACAAAATCTACATCAGCCTTATTTGAACCGACATTGGATTATGTAATTGTGAAAATACCACGTTGGAACTTTGATAAATTTGAGGGATCGGACAGGACTTTAGGCTTACAAATGAAAGCCGTTGGTGAGGTTATGGGAATTGGGCGCTCATTCCAAGAGGCATTGCATAAAGCAACCCAATCTTTAGAGATAAAAAGAAATGGATTAGGTGCTGATGGCAAGGGATATACAAATTACAATCAGATTATTGATAAATTAACAAATGCAAGTTGGGACCGTGTTTTCGCCATTTATGATGCTATTGAAATAGGGATTCCTTTGAGTCAAATTTATGATATCACTAGAATTGATATGTGGTATTTAAAACAGTATGAAGAATTATTCCAGCTACAAAAGGAGATATCCAAATTCAATATTGATACTATAGAAAGAGATTTGTTGCTAGAAGCGAAGCAAAAAGGATATGGAGATCGTCAAATAGCACACATGTTGGGTTGTTTGGAAAGTCAGGTTTACAATAAACGAGATGAGTTAAATATACAGCGCGTATTTAAGTTAGTGGATACTTGTGCTGCTGAGTTTACTGCTAAAACACCTTACTACTATTCTACATTCGAAAATTTTGTTGAAACGCCTTCAGGAGAAAAATACGTACATAACGAAAGTATTGTAAGCGACAAAAAGAAAATAGTTGTTTTAGGTTCAGGACCAAACAGAATTGGGCAAGGTATAGAGTTTGATTATTGTTGTGTTCATGGGGTTTTGGCAGCAGCAGAATGTGGTTACGAAACCATTATGATTAACTGTAATCCAGAAACGGTTTCTACCGATTTTGATACCGCTGATAAATTATACTTTGAACCTGTTTTTTGGGAACATATTTATGATATTATTCGTCATGAAAAACCCGAAGGTGTCATCGTTCAGTTAGGCGGACAAACCGCATTAAAATTAGCGGAAAAACTAACAAAATATGGTATTAAGATTATTGGAACAAGTTTTGAATCTTTAGATTTAGCTGAAGATAGAGGGAGTTTTTCAAGGTTGTTGAAAGAAAACAACATCCCTTATCCAGAATTTGGAATTGCAGAAAATGCCGATGAAGCTTTAGCTTTAGCCGATGAATTGGATTTTCCTTTATTAGTTAGGCCGTCTTATGTACTGGGAGGCCAAGGGATGAAAATTGTCATTAATAAGGAGGACTTAATAGAACATGTAGTCGATTTATTAAGAAGAATGCCAAATAACAAACTGTTACTGGATCATTATTTAGATGGCGCCATTGAGGCAGAAGCTGATGCCATTTGTGATGCTGACGGGAATGTATATATTATCGGCATTATGGAACACATTGAACCTTGTGGTGTACACTCCGGGGATTCCAATGCTACATTACCAGCCTTTAATTTAGGAGACTTGGTAATGCAGCAAATCATTGACCATACACATACCATAGCAAGAGCATTGAATACTGTGGGTTTAATTAATATTCAATTTGCCATTAAAGATGATATCGTATATATTATTGAAGCCAACCCTAGAGCTTCTAGGACTGTGCCGTTTATAGCAAAAGCATACAAAGAACCTTATGTTAATTATGCGACTAAAGTGATGTTGGGAGCCAAAAAAGTAACCGACTTCGATTTCAACCCTCAATTAGAAGGTTATGCCATCAAACAACCTGTGTTTTCTTTTAACAAGTTCCCAAATGTAGATAAGCGTTTAGGACCTGAAATGAAAAGTACAGGAGAGAGCATCCTATTTATTGATAGTTTAAAAGATGATAATTTTTACGATTTGTATTCCAGACGAAAAATGTATTTGAGTAAATAGTAAACCAAAAAAATCCGCTTTATAGCGGATTTTTTTATTTCTATTTTGGCTATTAGTTTTCTAATAAGCCATCATCTTTCCATTGCTGTATTAAATTTCTATTTTCAATGGTCATTAACCCAGCTTGTGGCATGGGGCTAGACGCATTGTTTATACGACTTAGTATGTTATTTATATTCGATTTCACTTGGTCAAAAGTAGTTAGAGACATTGGCGCACTATTTGTTGTCGGATCACCGTGGCAACTCGTGCAATTATTACTCATAATACTTTTTATATCAGAGTCATAGGTAACTATTAAATCTGGAGTATCTGCATCATCACTACTGGAGCAATTCATTAGAAATAAACTTGTTGTAATACATGTAAAAATTAAAAGGTTAACTTTCATAGCTATTTGGGTTTGGATAATGAAGTGGTTTAAACTTTTTTAATTGGCTAAATCCCGAGGCTTCGGGAGCTCTTTTGCACCTACTTTTTGTCTTTTTTTCGTTTCGTAGCCCCGAAGCGTCGGGGCTATGCAACTTAAAAAAAGCCTTCAATTAGTCACAAAATAACTAATTTTTGCCTCAATCCAAAAAGTTTAAACCACTTCAATTACTAACGGGATTATAAATGATAAATTACATATTACCGTTTGATATTATTTAAGTTTACAATCGACTTTCTCATAGGATTAGACCTTAAAATTAATTTTTAAATGATCTCTATTTTAACATTATGAGATTTTAAAGCTTCTAAATAATTTTCTATTTTAAACTCAGAGGCTTTAAAATTATTAGATCTGTTTCTGGATTGTTCTTGTCGTGCTATACTTCTAGCAAAACGTCTCACAGCTTCCTCCGTTTTTAAAATAATCCCAGGCACTTTTGCGTTTTTACCAGTTTCATCTTTAGCGACCATAGTAAAATATGAGGAGTTACAATGCTTTATTTTTCCCGTTTGAATATTTTCAGATTCTACACGAACCCCAATAACCATTGACGTGCGCCCCGTATAATTTACAGAAGCTTTTAAAGTGACCAATTCACCAACATCAATGGGGTTTAAAAAATCCACTTTATTCACGGAAGCAGTAACACAGTAGTTTCTAGAGTGTCTTGAAGCGCAAGCAAAGGCTATTTGGTCCATTAAATTTAAAATATAACCACCATGAATTTTACCGCTGAAATTGGATTGGGAGGGTCTCATGAGCTCTGAAATGGTGATTTGGGAATCTTTTATATGTTTAAACATGTGTTTTGTATTAACTATTCGTCTGCTTCTTTCTCAACTTTGGTTATAAAATATTTCGTATCACCCAACCAAAATAATGTTTTGTAACGTTCAAAATAATGAAGCTTTACAAATTTGCCCTGTAATCTATTCAGGTCTTCAATAACTTGTTTTTCATCATCTTCAACAGAGAATACGAATGTTTGAGCATCAGAAACGCCTTGGCTTATTTCACCTTCCCAAGTTTTAAAGAGTACTCCTTTGTTACTGAATTTAATAAGTTTTCCTGCTCTTACGCCTTCGCTATAATGCAGGATGTATACAAAACTTAAATACCCAATTCCAATTAATAATAAGCCAAAAAATATTTTTAATAAAGTTTTCATCTGTTTTGAATAGTGTTAGATTTCGTCTTCTTGAGCACGTTTTATGATAGCTTCTGGGAGTGATTTTTTAGCTTTTGCGCCCATTTTTTTAAGTTTTTCAACACTGGTAATTAGGTTCCCTCTACCATCAACCAATTTATTCATGGCTGCTGAATAATCACTTTTTGCAGCATCAATCTTTTTACCAACCCCTGTTAAATCGGAAACTAAACCTTCAAACTTATCATAAAGTGCTCCAGCTTGTCGTGCTATTTCAATAGCATTTTGTTGCTGTTTTTCATTGTTCCACATACTATCAATTGTTCGTAATGTTGCCAAAAGCGTAGAAGGCGTTACAATTACAATATTTTTCTCAAAAGCTTTATTGTAAATAGAATTATCTTCATTTACAACCACAGCAAAAGCCGGTTCAATAGGAATGAACATTAAAACAAAATCTGGTGATTCTATATCATATAAATCTTGATAGTTTTTTTCTGAAAGCTGATCCACATGTCTTTTTATAGAATTTACGTGCGCTTTTAAAAATTGAGCTTTATCCTCGTCATCAGCATTTACCAAACGTTCATAATCTGTCAAAGATACCTTTGAATCTATAATCATTTTTTTACCGTCTGGTAAATGCAAAACCACATCTGGAAGTACTCTAGAGCCATCGGCTAAAGTGAAACTTTGTTGCACAAAATATTCTCTATCTTTTTCTAATCCCGATTTTTCTAAAACCCGTTCTAAAACCAATTCGCCCCAATTTCCTTGCATTTTACTATCACCTTTTAAGGCCCTGGTTAGGTTGGTGGTTTCTTTTGTCATTTGTAGGTTTAGATCTTTTAAACCTAAAAGTTGCTCTTTTAAGGCCGAATGCATGCTGATGCTTTCCTTTTGGGTTAAATCTACTTTTTCCTCAAATGTTTTGATTTTTTCTTGAAGCGGATTTAAAATGTTTTTGATATTTTCTTTATTCTGAAGTGTAAATTTTTCAGATTTCTCATCTAGTATTTTAGTAGCTAATAGTTCAAAATCTTTACGCAATTGTTCTTGGCGTTGTTCAATCTCGGCATCACGTTTTATATTGAGTTGCTGGAGGTTTTCGTATTCCGAATTTTTTCTTGCCAATTCCGTATTCAAAAAATCCTTTTCTTTACGAATCTCTTCACGCTCATTTTCAACTTTACTTAAATTATCTTTTAATTCAGAAATTATAGAACTCATTTGATTTTGGCGTTCTTCAAGTGTGCTTTGTTCACTTTTACTTTTAAGTTTTGTAAAAAGCATGCCTAAATAACCACCAATAATAGCAGAAATTAAAATGGATATGATAAGTATAAGACTGTCGTTCATTTAATGATAGAATATAATCAAAGATAAATTTTTTAGTTTGAAGACGGAAGGCTGACGGCCGAAGTTTTTAAAATCTATTTCTTAACGCGGAAGCTTCCTGTTTTTTTATCAAAAACAATTAAATCCTTTGGAAACAACGTTTCAAAGGTGCCATTAGAAATAAGTTTACAAGGTTCATCCGAAATAACATCAGTTTCAGTCATCACAATTAAGGTGTCGCATAACTGAATGGCCAAATCAATTTCATGAGAAGAAAACAAAATGGTTTTGTTAGTTTCTTTGGCTAATTTTTGAAGCAATTTTAATATATATGCTTTATGGTACATATCGAGATGTGTTGTGGGTTCGTCCAGAATAATTAAATCGGTATCTTGGGCTAATGCTCTTGCAATCATCACTTTTTGTAATTGGCCATCACTAAGTTCAAAACATTTTTTGTGTTTTAAATCGGTAATATTGGTTTGCTTCAAAGCCTCATGAACCACCACAATATCTTTTTCAGATAAGTTCCCGACCCAATTGGTATAGGGGTGTCTGCCTAAAGCAACCAATTCAAAAACCGATAAATTTTTAGAAGTAATTTGTTCGGTTAAAACCAAGCTCATCACTTTGGCTAAATCTAAAGGATTATAATTTTTTACGTCTTTTTCATTGATAAAAACATGTCCGTTTAAGCTATTTTGCACATTGGTGAGTGTTCGTAACAGTGTAGACTTTCCAACACCATTTGCGCCAATTAAACCCACAAGCTCCCCTTGTTTTAATTCAATATAGATATTTGAAGCTACAACCGTTTTAGCTTTTTTTGAAGTATAGCCAATTGATAAATCTTCAGTTTTTAAAATGATATTTTTCTTCTCTTTTGTCAACAATAAGTTAATTTATTATTTATCTCTAAATAGTATCTACTAATTTAGTTAATAATTCTACTATTTATTTAAAACACCCCTAAAGTCCCCTCAAGGGGACATCACTCATGACTAATTACTCAATACCACAACTCACCTTTCAGTCTTCTGTCAATTTTTTCAAAATATCATTTTTCGTTTTCTAACCAATAACCAAATAACTACAGGAGCTCCAATTAATGATGTTATAGCATTAATAGGCAATGTAAAATCGCTATTCGGCAATTGTGCTATACTATCGCAAATAAGCATAACAATGGCTCCGAATAAAAAAACGGCGGGCAACAATATTTTATGATTGGACGTATTAAATACCTGACGGGTTAAATGCGGAATGGCTAATCCAATAAATGCAATTGGACCAGCGAAAGCAGTAATAGTTCCTGCTAATAAACTAGTTGCAATAATTATGATTAATCTACTCTTTTTGATGTTTAAACCTAAACTTTTGGCGTAATTTTCTCCTAAAAGAAGCGTGTTTAAAGATTTAATGGAAATGATACTAATTAAAATTCCGATAGCATAAATCAAAAAGAAAATAAAAATTTCATCCCAAGATAAATTACCTAAACTACCAAAGCCCCAAAAAATATATTGTTGTAGTTGTTGTGCAGAACCAAAATAAGATAGCACACTTACAATGGCTGCGGTGATACTTGCAAACATGAGTCCGATAATTAAAATAGCCATGGTATCCCTAACTTTTAAAGACACCATTAAAACGGATAGCAATACTAAAAAACTCCCCAAGCTTGCAGCTAAAACGATACCCCATTTTGATATGAACAATGACGCAAAAACACCTCCAAAAACACCAGATCCGAGAATAACCAATGCAACACCTAAACTAGCTCCAGAACTAATCCCTAACACAAAAGGGCCTGCCAGCGGATTTCTAAATAATGTTTGCATCAATAAACCTGAAATGCCCAAACCCGAACCCACAATTATAGCAGTAATGGCCTTTGGCAATCTGTAATTTTGAATAATATGTTGCCAAGTTTCTTGCTCGGTAGCACTGCCAATCAAACTATTAAAAACACTTTTTATAGGAATGTAAACCGAACCTAAACTAATATTTGTGAAAAAACAAATAATCAGCACAAGGCTTAAAACTATAAAAGGCGTGCTATATGTTTTTTGTGATTGCAACTATTCTAAAGGTTTGAAAAAATGAAGCTCGTGGTTTTTTAATAACTCAGGATGGGAAATTTTAATGATGTCCTTTAAAACTAAATCGGGGCGTGTCATGCCCAATTCGTAATATAAAACCCCACCACTAGCTCCAGTTGTATTAGTAAACGAATATACATTTTTGTTTTGAAATGCTTTAAACATAGCATGCTGCGAACTTCCGTTTTTTAAGCTTTCCAAACTGTTATAATTTGACGGACTCAACCAAATATCGGCGTCTTTTGCTTTTGTAAAAACCGATTCAAAATTTAATTGTAAACTACCAGTACCTTCACTTTCTTGCCACAAATAATTGACATTCGCATCTTTTAAAAGTTGTGCCTCAGTGCTTGTACCGTTTGGTAAAAACCAAATATCGTTATGCATAGCACCACTTAAAACCGTGGGTTTGTTTTTTATATTTTTTGCTAATTTCTGGGCTTCCAAATAATCGTTTTCAATACGCTTGAAAATGGAATCTGCTTCTTTTTCTTTGTTATATAAAGCACCAAAAAACTTAATCCACTCCGCTTTTGCTAAAGGGGAGCTTTCCACCCAATCGCCATTATAAATAACTGGAATACCAGATTTTTTAATAATTCCTAAAGATCTGTTGTTGCCATCAATACCAAAACCAACCACCACGTCAGGTTTTAATTCTAAAAGTATCTCGGTGTTTATGCCTTCGTTTTTACCAAGTTCTCTTATTAATCCATTTTCAATACGTTTTCTTGTTTTTTCAGATGAAACATATTCGGTTCCTGGAAACCCAATTAGTGTTTGTTCTACATCTAATAATTCTAAAGCTGGAATATGGGTGGTTGAAGTGACTACCATTTTTTCAATGGGATTGAAAATTATACCATCAAATTCATCTTGCATAAAACTTGTTTTGGCAGCGTTTTCCTTGGTTATTAAAACATATTTATAAGTTTTTTCAGCATCAGGCCAAGGGTTATTAATCTCTAAAATTTTATGAGATTTATAATCTGTCATAGAAAATCCCTTAGCATATTTTAATTTAAGTTGATTGCCATCAACAACTTCCAACATTTGTTTTGTAGCTTCATTTTTACATGAAATAAATACAATTGTAACTAGTATTAAAAAAATTTGCTTCAAGATTCAATTTTTTGTTTTTCAAAAGTAATATTATTTAATCTTTTGAATGAATCATTCAACAGAATGTTTACTTTTACATCGAAATTTGGTTTTGTTCACTTCACGTGAGCGGATTAAAAGGGAATCTGGTGCAGAGATTTACGATTGTTGATTTCAGATTTACGATTTTATAGGTTATAATTCAAAAATCGTAATTCGGATATCGTAAATTCTAATTCCAGAACTGTTCCCGCAACTGTAAGTTTATGCTGAATTTATTTTAGTACCTCCAAAGAGAGGATGTTATTAACTGCAATTACCACTGGCATTTTTGTTGGGAAGGTATAATAACATAAAACAAGTCAGGAGACCTGCCATTTTCAAAACAAATAAGTTAAACTTTCGGGATAAAAGTTGATGTTAGTCATTAATTAAATTCGCCGTAAATAAAACTAGGAATTTTGTCGTTTAGGCAAAAAAGAAAAATAAAGCATAGCCTTAGCTATGGTGTTTTTTATTTTGAAGCATAAATACTAAAGAGCAGTTTTTTTTAGGTTAATTTGATTAATGAATAATATAGGTATGGTTAACACCTTACCGCTCTCGAGTAATTATTCATTTAAATGAAAAAAACAAATGTTTTTGGTGTACTGTGTTTTGGTATATCCATGGTTGGTTTTGCACAACAGCAGCAAGATTCAACACAAGTGAAACAACTAGATGAGGTTGTTGTTACAGATTCTCGTTTTAAATTAAAACGTGAAAATTCAGGTAAAACGGTTATTAAAATTTCGAAGCAAGAGATTGAAAATAATCAAGGACGAACTATTTCTGAATTAATCAACACCAAAAGTGGTATTGAAATAAATGGAAGTCGAAGTGTTGAAGGTCAAAATTTAGGCTATTTTATTCGTGGCGGAAATAACAGACAGGTTTTAGTGCTTATTGACGGTATTCAAATAAACGATCCGTCCATTGTTGCCAACGATTTTGATTTACGATTATTAGATTTAAATACGGTTGAATCTATTGAAATTATTAAAGGTGCCGCAAGTACCTTATACGGAAATGCGGCTGCTACTGCCGTAATTAGTATCACAACTAAAAAGGCTTCTAAAAAAGAGGTTTCAGGAAGTTTTTTGAGTGTTATAGGCAGTAACCAAACCCAAGACGATTTAAATTACAATGGGTCTAGTTTTACCAATAATGTATCGGTAAACGGAACGTCGAATAAAGTAACCTATTTGGCAAGTTTTGGCAATCGTTTCGTTGACGGTATGTCGGCAGCAAAATCCGAGAACCCTGAAGAAGATGTGTTTTCTAGATTTAATACCAACTTAAAAATTGGTTACGAAGTAAATGATGCTTTTCAAATCACAGCCTTTGGAAGTTATGATAAATTTAAAACGGATATTGATGGTTTTCCACCACCAAATTTCACAATTGCTGATACAGATGGCAAGTATATATCTGAGCAAACACGCTTTGGATTAGTGCCTAAGTTTGAATACAAAAATGGAAGTTTTCAATTGAATGCGGCATTCACAAAAATAAACAGGGAAACTATTTCTGATTTTTCGACGGTAAACGAAGCAGAAAGTATTGTATTGGATGTCTTTAATAAATACGTTTTTAATGATAAATTTTATACCATAGTTGGGGTTAATTATGGCGATTATAAAAGCTTGTTTACAACTGATGAAAGTTTTACAAACACCGATCCTTATTTGAATGTTGTTTATGTTTCAGATTATGGATTAAACCTAAATGCCGGTACACGTTTAAATAACCATAGTGAATATGGTTCGCAATTTGTGTATAGTTTAAATCCCTCGTATAGAATTAAATCAAATTATGGTTCTTATAAAATATTTGGCTCTTATGCTACCTCGTTTATTGCGCCTAATTTGTCGCAATTATTTGGTTTTTTTGGTGCCAATCCAGATTTAGAACCAGAAGAAAACGAAACTGTAGAAGCTGGTTTTGAATTTAATGATGGAAAGGGATTTCGTGTTAGTACGGTGTTTTTTAGTAGGGAAGAAGAGGGCACGATTATTTATACGACAGCTTATGAAAATGCAACAACTAATGCTACGGTTCAAGGTTCTGAATTTGAATTTGAAGCCAATTTTATTAAAAATTTAGATTTTAGTATGAATTTTTCATATTTAGAAGTTAAGGATGGTGAACGATTACGTGTGCCAAATTTTAAATCGAATGCAAGTTTAGGATATAATTTTTGCGAAAATACATTTGCATCCTTAAACTATCAATTTGTTGGAAGTAGAACCGATTTGGATTTTGCAACGTTTGAAAATGTGGAATTGGAGTCGTTTTCTTTAATCGATTTATATGTTAGTCATAAACTGATAAAGAATAAATTAAAGCTTTTTGCCACTGTAACTAATATTTTTAATGAAGATTATTTTGAAATTTTAGGATATACTACAAAAGGAAGGAATGTAAGTTTAGGATTGAATATCAATTTATAGATTTTAGATCAGACCTGTCAGGTTTCAAAAACCTGACAGGTCTACTTCTCTACTAAGAAAAAATCATTTAACAACCTGCGAGGTCTTTAATACCTTGTAGGTTTTTTTTTAATAATCTTAATTTTGATACAAGGTTTTTGAAAATAAGCGTTCGGAAGACAAAGAAAACATTATAAATTAGGGAGTTTGACCCTTCCGACTTTGATTTCTTTTAGCGAAATCAAAGCCATACCGAATCAAGTTCGGCACAGGCTCTTCCCTTAAAAAAGGGAAGGAGTTTTAAAAAGGTATTTTGCTAAAAACATAAATTTTAGAAGGGATTTCAACTTCAGAACACTTATGTTTTCAATCCCGATAACTATCGGGACTTGCAGGATTTATTTTGGAATTAAGTCACAATACCAAACTCCGTATTTTTCATCGTCATTTTTACAAACAGAATCATCAGTTTTTGGCGCATCGTATTCACGATAAACTTTTTCGCCAATAGTAAACGGGATGGAGTTTTTAAAAATAGGGCCGTCAAAGCAAAAGGTGTGGAATTCACCATTTTCACCGCATGGGTCAACACCCTCGGGCAAATTATCTATAAAATGTTTGTCTATTACTGTTCCAACAAATTCTTCTCCAAAATATTTAAAATTGGCACAAACAATAATCGTTTTAAAACCTAAATCTAAAAATTCGTTAAGTAATTCTTTAGTATCACGTTTCCAAATTGGGAATACAGCTTTCATACCTTTTTTTTCCAATTGTTTTTCTCGGTAAAGCTTTAAATCTTCAAGAAAAATATCACCAAAAGCACTGTGAGTGAAACCTTCTTTTTTTAATCTGGAAACTGTTTCAAGCATTTTCTGTTCATAAATTTCAATTGATGGCATTTCAGGCAATTCAATAAGACTAGCAGGAATATTTATAGCTTTGGTTTGGGCTATTAAAAGTTCTTTTCTTAAACCGTGCATAGATACACGGTTATAATGGTTGTTAATTGTGGTAATTAATTCATCAACAGCATATTTTTCATCTTGTAATAAATAATATAGCGCTAAAGCAGAATCTTTTCCAGAACTCCAATTAAAATAGGTCTTTAGTTTTTCCAAAAACAGTCTTGTTAAAATTAATCAATTAACATCCCGCCTTCAAAAGGATTAAAGTCGTTACTGTCTTTTATGTGTTTTAATGGTATTTTTACTTTAGATTTTATTGCAGCTGCCTTACCAGTAGAATTTTGAATATCAGCAATTGCTAGAGCCAATAGGCTTTCGTCAAGATCACCTAAAACACCATAGTTAAAAGGATCTTCTTCCAACTCAAAACCTAAACTTGGTATTAACCCCGTTCCTGGAACTGATTCATCATTTTTGTTTACTGCATTTGCAACTAAAGGTTGCATAGCATACGTATGATTTGGATTTGCATTTTCTCTTTGAAAATCAGCAGAATCATAAATAGTAATTGAAGCCTGTGTTTTACCTGTGGTATTGGTTCCTACTTGTATAACATCTATAAAAGGGTTTAATCCATTAATTAAACCTTCGCTTGCAGATGCTGATCTATCGGTAGTTAGTACGTATAGTTTTTGCAGGTTTAAGCTATTGATGGTAGTGCCATCTCCTATTTTAGTTGTAAAGTTGTAAATATTATTATTGGATTGTAAATTTTCGTTATAAATAACTTTACTAAAAACCTGACCAGTAAACTGCCCTGTTATCATACTAGCTAAAAAGGTTTCAACATCAACACGACCTCCTGGGTTATATCTTAAATCTAAAACTAAATGTTGAACGTTATTCGATTTAAATTCACCAAAGGCATCATTCAGTTCATCCTCAAAACCTATCGTGAATCCGTTATATACAAGATAACCAACATTTTCACCACCAATATTAAAGATGTTACTTTGGTAAACAGGGTTTTCGGTGTATTGCACTTTACTAAGTGAAATGCTTTCTGTTACAGGATCTACTGTATCATCTAATTGGTCTGGGGTGCCTTGGTCATTCAAAATACCCAAATTTAGGGTGTAATCATTTTGATTTAAAAGCGATGAAAAATTATTTTCGGTTAATATAGTTCCATCAATAGCGTAAAAAATGTCACCTCGTTTAACACCTTGAAGATCTGCATTACTGTTTTTTAGTACCAATCTAACAATTCCAATAACTTCAGTTCGATTTGTATTTGGTGAAAAAAACAGATCAAACTCCATCCCATTTGTATTTGAGGTTCCTTGAAATTGTTGTTCCAATTCAAAATAATCATCAACAATCCAACTAAACCTGTCGATTGTTTCTCTTTCATAAATTAAACTTTCAAAAAGTATTTCTGGACTGGAAAAACTGTTTAAATAATCGGCGTAATCTGCATTACTTCTAAATCTATCATTAGCAAGATTGGGAATGTTGTCTTTATAAAGGTAGAAGGCATTCATACCTTTCCAAACAAAATCATTTATTTCGTTTGCAGATAATGATAAATCGTCATTATCTTCAAAACAACTGACCGTGGAAAGCGTAGCTATTAATATTAATAATAGGGCTTTTAAATTTTTCATTTTCGCAATTTTATATAAGTAGTCTATAAAACCCTAAATTTACTTACAATATTGTGTAATTAAAAATTTTTATTGGCTGGAAGACGAAAGACGAAAGACGAAAGACGAAAGACGGAAGACGGAAGGCGTTCTTATTCGGGATTTTAATTCTCCTCCTTTTGAAGGAGGAGTGGATTAAATTTCAATACCTTGAAATTTAAGACGAGGTGGTTATAAATTTAAAAACATAAATGTTAGACTTTAGATATGTTTTGAAATTGTGCTGTGCGTAAGGGATTGAGCAATTGTTGGAGCTCCTCGGAGAGAGCGACTTGTGAAATATTTATATTCATGAGTTCTTTTAATTTGAAATATAAACCAACGAATAAAGCCCGACCCTCCCGTAGTTCGGGGAAGGGTTACGCCCTAATTTAATTTTTTAATAGCTATGTAACAAATCAGAAACTTGTTCGTCGTAATATCAAACAGCCTTAATAAAGCTAGTTTAATTAAAACCAAACCAATAAAGTTTCCCTTTGGGGAAATCGAAGATTCAACGATACTTTAACCTTAAATAAATATTAGGAGTTAAACGTCCGAAGGACAATGGGGACAAACCAAACCAAAATGACTCAGACGGAGTTTTTAAATATCGTAATGCCTTTTAAGGATAAAGTATTTCGTTTAGCAAAACGATTACTGGTATCTACGGAAGAAGCTGAAGATGCAACTCAGGAGGTTCTTTTAAAGTTATGGAATAACAAACAAAAGATTGAAGGGTATAACAATGTAGAAGCATTTTCTATGACCATGACAAAGAATTTTTGTTTTGATAAATTAAAATCGAAGCAAGCACAAAATTTAAAAATTGTACATAGTAATTACGAGGAAAAAGGAACACCGTTACAAAAACAAGTTGAGTTAAATGATAGTGTAACTTGGGTAGCAAAAATAATAGAAGACTTGCCTGAGCAACAAAAAATAATAATTCAACTAAGGGATATAGAAGATTACGATTATGATGAGATTGCAAAAATGCTGGATATGAACAATACAGCGGTTAGGGTAAACTTATCGAGAGCAAGAAAAACAATAAGGGAAAAATTAACTAATACACATAATTATGGTATTAAATAATATAGAAAAATTACTAGAAAAATACGAGAACGGTGAGACATCACTTAAAGAAGAGCACCTGTTGAAAAACTATTTTACTAGCGACACTGTTGCACCACATTTAGAAATGTACAAACCTATGTTTGAGTATTTTTTAGTAAATAGACAAGAGCAATTTACCAAAGACGTTCCATTAAAAACAAAACGTAATTTTAATTACAAATGGATTTCTGTCGCAGCTGTAGCTGTTCTTATGTTAGGGCTTTATTTTAATGAACCTGCATCTACTGATTGTGATGAGTTAGGTACCTATTGTGAACCCGAAGAAGCGTTTAACGAACTTTCAAATTCGTTAGCTATGATTTCAAGTCATTTTAATAAAGGCACATCTACTGTAAATTACTTAAACGAAGTAAACAAAGGCACTTCAACTTTAGGATACCTTAATGAAATTGAAAACACAAGAAGTATAATTTTTAAAACAAACAAATAATTAATTAACAAATTTTTAAAACAAGTAAAATGAAAAATAAAATAATAGTATTCGTAATGGCCATCATATTAATACCTTTAACCGGTATGGCTCAAAAAGATATTTTTGAAAAATACAGTGATGACTCTAATGTTACTTATGTATCCATTAAACCTAAAATGTTTCAAATGATAGCAAAAATGGGTATCGATATTGAAGACCCTGAAGCTAAAGCTTTCATGGATATGGTAAACAGTATTACTAGCTTTAAAACCATTATAACGGATAAATCAGAAATATCTGCTGATATATCAAAGTGGGTAAAGTCACGTTCAAGCTCATTAGAGGAGTTAATGGAAGTTAGAGTCATCACTGTATTTTTCAAAAATATCTTTTTGAGCCAT
>CAXBID010000040.1:0-20555 GCA_963975495.1 uncultured Flavobacteriaceae bacterium
GATATGTTAATACCATAATAAACAAACCTAAAAATGGCAAAGCCTTTAAAACATGGCCACCGTCAAAGGCGGTGGTTTTTCAATTATAAATAAATTAAGACCACAAAAGCAGAACAAGAAAATGATTGTAGATAGATTGTTTTTTTATTATTTATTTTTTTTAAATTATATAGCTAAATGACATATTGTTAGGCTTAATCTGGTATTCCTTGCTTTCCCCCTTAGTTTTGTAAACACACTTTTCATAGAGTTTTTTATGATATAAAGCTCATTAATTGAAAATATTCAATATAAAAAGCATTAATCAAAAAAACTTAAATCCCAACTATCAAACCATTTTATAAATGGTGTTTCATTTTCAAATTGAATTGGTAGCCAAACATACCTGCCATCAATAGCGTTATCTGGTTTCCATCTATCGGCAGCAAAAATAAAGGCATCTTTTTTACCTATAACAGGAATTATATAGGTGCTTTGAGACCAAAATGTGGTGGCGATTTCTTCTTCAGTACCTCGACTGGGGTTTCCTAGAAAAGTCCATTCTCCAAACATACTATTAGCAACTGCCAATTTACCTGGGTTAGGTTTCCATCCTGTTAATCCTGAAGAAAACATAAAATATTTACCATCTTTTTTAAAAATAGCTGGTGCCTCATTTCTACCTCCAGGAAATACTCTTATATAGTTATTTGTAAGTGATAAATAGTCGTCAGATAATTTAGAAATATGTAAAGTTCTGTTTTCTTCTGATGCAGTAATATGGTATGCTGTTTCATCATCATCAACAAATAATGTCATATCTCTTGACATTTGACCAACTTCAAAATCTCTCACAAAAAATGCCCCTTCTTTTTCTTTTCTTTTTATGGTTTCTGTGGAATCTTCATCTGTTATTAATTCAACATTAGAAAAGTTTTCTTTTGAAAAATTTAGTGGTAAAACACCCTTGTGAATTCTAAAGCTATCGATATAATTATAAGGGCCTTTTATTTTATCTGAAACAGCAACTCCAGTAAGAGCTGCTTTATAACCTTGGTCTTTTAATTCATGGTGAAACCACATGACAAATTTGCCGGTTTTTTTATTGTAAATCACTTTAGGTCTTTCTAAAATACTACCTTTAACGAGTTTTGAATTGGGGTCTTCACTTACAGACAATGCGATACCTTCATTTTTCCAATTGTATAAATCCTTAGATGAATAGACGCCAACCCCAACCATAGCTTTATTACCTTCTGTTCCGGCTATTTTATGTTCTCCAAACCAATAATAGGTATTATCATAAATTAAAAATCCACCACCATGTGCATTGATGTGTACATCGTTATTATCCAACCATAATTCACCTGGATTAAAAGTATTTATAGATTTCTTTTGAGCACAAGACATTACATGAAGTATGAACAGATAAATTATTATTTTTATTTTCATCAATATGTTTTATTTATTATGGTAAGCATTTCATTTTTGAGCTTTTGCTTTTTGGATTGATATTTTTCAACCTTTGCTAAATTATTTAATTCATAAGAATCGTTTTTGTGATTATATAATTCTTCTTGACCATTACTATAATTTATATAACGCCAATTTTTAGTTCTGTATGAGAAGTTTTGTTTTGCAGTTGGTATTTCAATACCGTAGTTACCTATAACAGTTAACGCACCATTTAGACCTTTCCAGTTATTAAGATTTTGTTCTAAAAGTGGCTTTAAACTGTAACCTCCTAAATTTCCTCCATCACTATTAATCTTATTATCGCCCCTTAAATCACATAAATCAGAAAGCGTTGGGTACAAATCAATTAAGGATACTGGCTGATCAACTTTCAATCCACTCTTTGTATTTGGTGTCTTTATAATCAAGGGGATTCTTGCACTTTCCTCCCAAGGTGAGTTTTTAAATAAATAATCCTTTTCACCCATTTGCCAGCCATGGTCACTTGTAAAGATTATAATGGTATTATTTTTAAATTCACTGTTATTCAAGGCATCAATTACTTTTCCAACTTGCCCATCAACAAAGGCAACGCATGCTAAATAAGCTTGCAAAAAATGTTTCAATGCCAATTCCCTATTGCCGTTATATGATTCTAAAAGGGTTTTATAATATCTTGGCCCTTTAAGTTCGCTGTCAAAATTATTATCCCAATAGGTGTCGTTTTTATCCTCTGGTTTCCAGTAATCCAATTCTAAATCTTCTAAAGGAAACATATCAAAATATTTGTCGGGAGCATGAAGTGGTGTATGTGGTCTTACAAACCCTACTCCCATAAAAAATGGTTGCTTAGTTTCCCCTTGTTCAAGTTCTTTGATTTTTTTCACTATCCATTCAGCATGTAATTCATCTTGCAATAAATCTCTATCATCATCATTCACATATCTTAAAGGCTCATCGCTCCAACCATAAACCCATCCTTTTTCACCTTTCTTGCCTGTTGAAATTCCTGCGCTGGTTAACCGCCCATATGAGCCATCTACAGGTCCTATTTCATTAAATGGTGAAGGAACAGTTGGAAGCGCCTTTTTCTTTTTCCCATCAAAATAAAAAGGGCCATAATTATTTTTTAAACTCATTCCCCATTCATCCCAATCCTCTTCGACATTCCCATGCGTGATTTTTCCTGTACCTAAAGTTATATAGCCATTTTCTTTAAAATAACGCATTAATGTTTTATTGTTTTTTAAAACGGGTTGCTTTTTAAGATCTGTCCAACCATAATCCTTAGAATCATGTGGATAAACTCCAGTAATCAGACTGTTTCTTGAGGGTGAACAAACCGGTACATTAGTTTGGGCATTAACAAAACGAACCCCTTCTTTTGCAAGTTTATCGATATTAGGAGTAATAGCCTGTGGATGCCCGCCAGAAACACCTTGATAGTCATTTAAATCATCACAGATTATAAAAAGCACATTTGGCTTATATATTTTATTTTGGCTAAATATGTTAAGACAAAGCAAGCAACATAAAAAAACGACTATGGATAGTTTATTTTTCATTAGCTATTTTAGAAATTATATAAATAAAAGATAAATTTTTTGGTTGAATCTGGTATTCTTCGTGTGGCATGGCGCCCCAACTATTGTCACCACCAACTCCCATTTGTTTATAGTCTATATTAATATTGACGAAATCCCTTTTTTTGATATCTGTAGTATGTCTCTGCATTTTTTTATCACCCGCATCAAAATCGGCGTTGTACTGATGGTGTGCACTAAAACTCAAATAACTTAACGATGAAATTTTAATACCTTGGCCATTTCCATTTGTAAACGTAACCCAACGTGTATCTGTCTTATAACCGTTTTCTTGTGGTCGAATATACGGAAAATACAATTCTGACACCTCAGCTTCATATTGTTGTACTAAAGCTGATGTATTTCTGTCTTGATAATTTTCATGTGACCCTCTTCCAAACCATTTAACGTTGCTAAATTCATAATTAATAATAAAATTAGTTCCAAATCTCGGTAAAACAGGTAGTTTGGAATCTACGTTTTTAAGACTTGTATTTACCGAAATTTCTCCGCTTGGATAAACTGTATAATTCATAGTAGTGATAGCATTATTAACTGCTGCTAACATAAATTCTACATTGATACTAACAGAATTATTTTTGTTCTTAGTTTCTGTGAAAGAGATTAATTCTTGATTTTTTGTTGCCTCTTTCCAAACTCCTAATTTTTTAGGCATATTAAATCCAAAATCATTATCCGTCGTTGCGCGCCAAAAGTTTGGTGTTACACCTTTTTTAATCATATTTCCATTACCATAATCAATGGTTTTTAATACTCCTGATTTCAAATCGAATTCTATTTTAAAATTATCGTTAGAAAGAACAAGTATCGAATCTGATTTACTAGTTGCAATCGTTCCTTCTGAAACTATGTTATTTGAAAAACCACCTTTTTGAAGTTGAATTTGTTCGTAAGCTTGAACATGGCCGAAAGGGACTAAATCACTTGCTTTAGAAGCTTTTGCATAAATATTTAAATGATATTCGCTAGCTCTATTTTTAAGTTTTGGTAAATCTATACGCTGTTTTATAGCTTGATAGGGTTCAACATCTATGGTAGGTAAATTTCCTGAAGCAACTTGCACTCCATTTTCTAATAACTTCCATGAGAAGTCTAATGTGTTTAGATTCTTGAAATCGTACATATTCTTTATTTCAATAGCACCTAAAACATTTGTTTTAATGTGTTTTATCTTTATATTTTGATACACTTTTTTAGTTTCAAACAATGCTGGGTGCGCCGTTCTATCTGGATTTACAATACCGTTTAAACAGAAATTATTATCGTTTTGTAAATGTGCTCCTCCAAGATCACCTCCATAAGCCCAATAGGCTTCTCCGGCTTCATTTTGGGTTAGAATGCCTTGATCTACCCAATCCCATATAAAACCACCTTGCATGGTAGGGTATTTCTCTATCACATCCCAATAATCCTGAAAATTACCAAGACTGTTGCCCATAGCATGTGCATATTCACATTGAATTAGAGGACGAGTACCACCCTCTTCAACATACTTTATCATTTTTTCAATGGGCCAATACATGGGAGCTTGGATATCGGTATTTTCATAACCTGTAGCACCTTCATATTGCGTTGGTCTTGTAGTATCGTGTTCTTTTAACCAAGCATAAGTAGCAAAGAAATTATCACCATTTCCTGCTTCATTTCCTAACGACCAGGTTACGATGCTTGGAAAATTTTTATCGCGTTCAAACATTCTAATTGTTCTATCCAAATGCGCGCCTTTCCATTCTGGCAGGTAGGCTGGATGCTTTGCTTGTTTCTCTAGATTCTTATCCAAACCTTGATTTGTTGCACCCATGCCATGCAACTCAATATTAGCTTCATCAACAACATAAAATCCATACTTATCTGCTAATCTATAGAAAAAAGGGGCTTTTGGATAATGGCTACAACGAATGGCATTGATATTATTTTGTTTCATCAGCTGCATATCCTTTATCGTCAAAGCTTCAGTAATTGCGTGACCAGTTGTTTCATCGTGATCATGTAGGTTAACGCCTTTAATAAGAACAGGTTGCCCATTGACTAGAAACTGACTACCTGCCTTGCCGTCAGGCAGGTTCTCAATTTTCACATTTCTAAATCCGATTTTTACAGCTGTAGATTCTCCATTTACCGAAATTAGTAAGGTATATAAATTTGGTTGTTCAGCATTCCAGGATTTTATATTTGGAATTGTTTTATTAAAATCAATTGCATTAGTACCTATATTTAAATTGATAGATTTACTTTCTGAATACATATCAACATCGCCATCCATTAGCTTGACCGCAACTGATTTCTCAATAGATGAATCGGTATTATTATCAATTTCTAAATTAAGGTTTAAGACGCCATCTTTATAGTTGTTTTCTAAATCTGAAACCACTCTAAAATCCCTTAAGCTTACTTTGTTTGAAGCGTACACATAAACATCGCGTTCAATGCCAGATAGTCGCCAGAAATCTTGGTCTTCCATGTAACTGGCATCAGACCAACGTAATACTTGTACTGCAATAGTGTTTTTACCAGATTTTGCCAATTTGGAAATATTAAATTCGGCAGCTGTTTTACTGCCTTCGTTATAACCTACAAACTCTCCGTTTAGCCATACATACATAGCGCCACTTACACCTTCAAAATGCAGGTAGATATCTTTACCATCCCAATACCTAGGAATTTCAAAATCGCGTTTATAGCTTCCATTGTTGTTTATACTGTGCGGAATAAAAGGCGGATTTGCGGGAAACATATATTTAATATTGGTATATACCGGAATACCGAAACCTTTCATTTCCCAATTTGAAGGCACAGATATAGTATCCCAACCTCGTGTATCAAAATCAGGTTTATAGAAATATTTTGGTCTAGCTGAAACGCTATCTGCATAATAAAAATCCCAAGTACCATTGAGCGATTGATATAATTTTGAATTATCCCAACTATCATTTTTTATAGCGGATGCTTCATCTAAATATTTATAGAATGAAGCCGTTGGCTTTTCCCTATTAATTTGAAAAACTTCTGGGTTTTCCCATTCTGGATTTTCCCATTTCTCTGCTATATAAATGGGCCTTTCTACAATGTCTTCTTTACAGGCAAATATTGAAACTAAAGCTAGTAAAAACAGTATTTTATTATATTTCATTTTATATTTTTTGTCGAATATTGTTAATCTTTTGTCACTTTACTGCCCCACCAATCTTTATTAGGGGTAAAATCATTCGAAAGCATCTCAATTCTTTCTTTTTCAAGATTTGGCAAGCGCTTTTCACGTATCAGTCTTTCATACTTGCCTCTTTTTATAGAATTGAATTCTGAATCTATTTCAGGAAATTTAGCATCAACACTAATCAACCAATTTTCTAATTTAATACTAAGTTTATTAGTGATTTCAGGGAATTGATTAGCAACATTATTTTGTTCATAAGCGTCTTTTTTCATAGTATATAATTCATTGCTATCATCTTCATAATAATGAATTAATTTCCAATCCCCTTCTCTAATTATAGATGATGGATCGCCTCCCTGATTACCATAATGCGGATAATGCCAATACAAAGCACGCTCATTTGGTACTTGTCCTTCTTCAATAATAGATTTTAAACTCATACCATCTTTATGCTGATTTTCCAATAAATTGATTTGCGCATATTCTAAAATGGTTGGATAAAAATCTGCGCCTGTAACGGGATAATCAATCTTTTTTTCTTTGGATTTATTCCAAGGCACATAAATAATATAAGGTTCTCTAATGCCACCTTCCCATTGATACCCTTTTCCTCCTTTATAAGGTAAATTTGATGTTGAAAAATTATCCCCAGAAGCAACCCCACCGTTATCAGATGTAAATATGACAATCGTATTTTTATCTAAGCCTAATATTTTAAGTTCATTTAGAACCTGGCCTACTGCATCATCCATACTCTCTACTAAACCGCCATAAATGGGATTGTCTTGTGTTTGGCGAATTGGTAATTTCCGTTCCATAGCAAATCCGTTTTCTTTAATGCCTTGAGCTTCTGCTTTGTTTCTATACTTTTCCCATTTTGCTTCTGTAGTTTGAATAGGGCCGTGAACTGCATAAAATGAAAGGAAGGCAAAAAATGCTTTGTCTTTGTTTTTTTTGATAAAACTTACGGTTTCATCTGCCAATCGCATCGACAAGTTTTCTCCATCTTTTTTATCTTCTAATTTCGGATTTTTAAATGGCGAAAAATAGCCGCCTTTAGGGCTTCCGGAACCAAAACCTCCAACATTTATATCAAATCCGTGATCTTCTGGATACGAACCTTCATTGCCTAAATGCCATTTTCCTGCAAAAAAAGTTTTGTAACCATTGGTTTTCAATACTTCAGCAACAGTAGTATCTTCTTTTGGTAGATTCCTAACATAGTCTGCTGGTAACAATTTATCTTGTCTTTTAGTTTCTCTCCAGTCTGTTCCTGTTTTTGCTCCAATCCAATCTGTTATGCCGTGTCTTGCTGTAAATTTACCCGTCATTATTGTTGCTCTTGACGGGCTACAAACCCTACTACCTGCATAACCGTGCGTAAAAATAGTGCTTTTTGAGGCTAATTGATCTATGTTTGGTGTTTCGTAATACTCACTTCCTGTAAAGCCTAAATCCTTTAAACCCAAATCATCAACCAAAATAAAAAGGATATTTGGTTTTTTAGGAATTTCAACTGCGCTCAATTTATTACTAGTTTCCTTACAAGAGATTAGCAAAAAAGCAACAATTAAAAAAATATGATTGAAATTCATGGGTTCTCAAAATTTAAAAGTCTCAGACTCAGTTCTGGCAGTTTCTAATATTTTTTTTAGTTCCACTAGCTTCTCAGGTCGTTCATTAGAAAGGTCTTTAGTTTCACTGGGATCTAAACTTAAATCGAATAAAAAATATTCTGGCGTTTCCTTTACCTTGTATTTTACCAATTTCCATTGATCTTTTCTTATGGCCTGACGGCCTTTTAACTCATGAAATTCCCAGTATAAATAATCATGATTTATTTGTTTACCAGCGTCTAATAATGTTGGTAAAAATGAAATACCATCTGTTTTAGCTTTTAATTCAACTTTTAAAATATCGGCTAATGTTGGCATAACATCCCAAAATGCAGATACGTGGTCTGTTTGAGTTCCCGCTTTAATTTTGCCTTTCCATCTGGCAATCATTGGTACTCTTATACCACCTTCAAACAAATCGCGTTTATAGCCTTTTAAAATACCATTACTATCAAAATAATCTGGGTCTGCGCCGCCTTCTTGGTGCGGGCCATTATCTGATGTGAAAATAAATATGGTATTTTCTTCTAATCCTAAATCTTTTACTTTTTTAACAATCTCTCCAACTTGATTATCCAACAAACTAATCATAGCAACAAATGCTGCATGAGGGTAGGTTTGCGATTCATATTTTCCATTTCTGTAACCTTCCCCTTCATCATAACCTTTAAAAGCCTTTTCGGGTTCAAACTTTCCTATAAATTTATCCATATATTCTTGTGGTGCAGCTAATTCTGCATGAGGAATAATACTTGGATAGTATAAAAAGAATGGATTGCCTTTATTTTTATCAATAAAATTAAGTGCTTCTTGATGAATTAAATTTGGAGCATATTGCTCTTTTTTAGTGCCTGAATTTCCATCTAATGCTACTTTTTCATCATTGTTCCATAAATGATATGGATAATAATGATGTCCGAGTCGCTGACAATTATAACCGTAAAATGTATCAAAACCTTGTTTTAATGGATCGCCTTCTGAACCAGGATAGCCTAATCCCCATTTGCCAAATGCTCCTGTAGCATAACCTTGGTTTTTTAGAAGTTCAGCAATGGTATATGTAGAATCGGGTATAGGCCATTGCCCTTCAGGTCTTACTTCCTTATTTCCCCTAACAGGCGTATTTCCTGTGTGAAGACCAGTTAATAAAGAGGAACGCGACGGCGCACAAACCGTTGAACCAGAATAATGTTGGGTAAATAAAATACCTGCTTTTGCTAGCGCATCAATATTTGGTGTTGAAAAAAGTTTTTGACCATAAGAGCTTAAATCACCATAACCTAAATCATCAGATAGGATATAGATAATATTTGGTTGAATTGTTTTAGTTGAATTAGCTTTTCTCTTCCCAGTGCAAGATGTTGCTATAATTGTTATTATTAATATAATTAGATGTCTAGTTTTCATAATTTAATATCAGTTTCTAGAAATTTGATAATCAGTTCACTAAGCTTTTTATAGCCTTCTGGTGAATAATGAACATCTTTCAAACCTTTTCCATAAGTGTTATGAATATCCACCGATTCTAAATAAATATCATTTACCGTTATGTTATGTTTTTTCATGACCATTTTTGCGGCATCGTTGTATTTTTGAACATCACTTTCATGTCTTCCAGGTTCATCTTTAGGAACATAAGAAGTAGTTACAAAAATTAATTTTGCATTTGATTTTTTCTTTATCATGGATACAAGGGATTCAAGATTTGAAGCATATTCAGTAATGCTATACTCAGGTTTTCCGTTTATTTTATCTCTATTCCCATATTCTTTTGAATCGGGATGGCGATAGCATAAATCCCATAATCCCCAATTAAATTGTATAATATCCCAATGCGCATCTCCTAACCATTCTTCTATTTTCAATAATCCAGTTCCAGTATGTTGGGCATTGCCAATATTATGTAAAACCACAGCATTATTTAAGAAATGCTTTTTTACAAATGGTGTGTAGCCTATTGAAATAGAATCGCCTACGATTAATATTTTTGGTTTTTTATCATTAAAAGCTGTACATAGAATAAAAACTAAAATCAGTATACTAAAAAAAATATTCTTTTTAAACATATTTAATGATTTGGTCTAAATTAATTTAAAATTAGTTTTTTTGAAGATTGATTACCCTTATTATCTCTTATTTTTATAAAATAAATTCCCTTCTTTTCTCCAAAGAGATTTATTTCAGTTTCTTTTAAATTCAGATTTTCACTTGACTGAATTAATTGTCCTTTAATATTATAAATATGATATGAATGAATACCTATTAACACTTTTAAGCTCATTATGCCATTGGCTGGATTTGGGTATAGTATTGACTTATTAAAATCAAGGTCATTAACATCTAATGTATAATAAATATCTAAATTGCTATTAGCAGACACAGTAAATTCTGAAACAGCAGGTGTTGAAACTTGATTTTTATAAAACATGCCAACATTAGTTAATACTGTTCCTGAGGTGTAGTAATCTGCAACCCCAGAACTTGGTTGAAACCAAGCATAGCGCTCCACATAATCTAAAGTTTCTAAATAGGGCAATGCCAATTGCATAAACCCGTAATTTGTAGCATTTGTTCGGTTAGGATTAGCATTAAACTCGGTAATCCAAATAGGCAATCCATATAAATCATAAACTCTTTGTAAATAATTTTTAAACCTATTGAAAACTAAGTTTGGATCAGCATTTGGGCTATTAGCAGGGCTCGATCCCCAATCGTACCAATGCACCCCGATAACATCTATCCTGATGTCTTGGGCATTAGCCTTATCATGAAATTCTTTAAGCCAACCAAACGGCGCATTTTCCCTACCGCTGGGTGACACTAAGCGCAATCCTGTTTTCATTAAATTTTTATAAGTACTTACAGCAACATCGGTGTCGCACAAGTTATTAAATTGACCTGACTGGTCGTTACAATTATCACTCTCATTAAATGCCATGACATGCGTAGCCTTATATTTTGACTTATAATTTTGAATATCTGCATCATCATTAGCACCTCCAAAACCCCAAGCCATAGGAGCATACTCAAGTTCTAAATTAGATTCTGAAGAGTTACCCCAGTTATAATACCACGCCTGATTTAAACCAGTTGTATTACCTCCAATGCCTTTTTTAGTAACCCAATTCCATGGAATGACACGGATAAAAGATACGTCATTTAATAAATAACCGGGAAGTTCATTAATGATTAAATGGTCTTCTGAAGCGATGTAGTTTTTACTCTTGTCCGTACCATCTTCAGCAATTGCAAAAGTAGCCATATATCCTTTTTTCAAAAGAAAAGATTCAGCTTTATTATCCATGGTATTAGGAATACTGGTTCCACTATGAATAATATCTAAACTTAAATTTGCAGAAGCACCTTGTAAATTAGTATTATCATATATTGTTAAAGGACTGCTCGATAAATTGTTACTTCTAATTACGGTTCCGTTTAGATAATAATTATCCAAACGAAGGTTAGACTGGTAAGATGATGCAGCTCCATTAACTTGAATTTGAGATAGATTATCATTAATTAAAGCACTTCCTTTTTTGTTTAAGGTTCTTATCCAACCAATGCCAGATGTGAAATTTATGGTAACATTATTTTGCAAAGGAAAAACAGCACTTAAATCTACATATGCCTCATTATTTACAGAGATACTTCCGCCAGAGAAAGCATCTGCCTGTAAGGTAGAAGATGTAATTGATAATGTGCCGGTTCCTAAATTAATAATACCAGATGCGGTAATAACATTGGTATTTGTATTATGCAATTGCAAATCCAAATTAATGGCTTGGTTAACATCTAGTGTTCCTGATGCTGGAGGAAGATTTGTATTGGTGTCTTGCCAATTATTTTCATCAAAAAAATTGTTGTTGGCAGCGTTACCTGTCCATACTATTTGTTGTGAATAACCAGAAATTGAAATTATTGAAATAACAAGTAGTAAAAAGTTCTTTTTCATATCTATTTAAAGTTTAATTAAAAACGGGTTGCTCAATTTCGTTATATGAGCCGCCTCTAATAGACTCAAAGTTTTTTATCATCTCTTGTAACTTTTCAGGATTGGCTTTTGCTAAATTATTTTTTTGACCGATATCTTCCTTTAAGTTATAGAGTTGAAATTCTTTGGAATTGCCCGTTTCTATATTTTTAATTTTATTAATGGCAGGGCCTTTGTATGGAGGAATTAAAATCCAATCCCCTTGCCTAAAAGCGGTACGCGTTGTGGCTTCTATAATTAGGTTTTCTCTCCCTTCGTTGGCTTTTCCTAAAAACACATCTAATAAGTTTTGACTATCGGTATCAGGAATATCAGCATCAACAAGTGCCGATAATGATGCTAATAAGTCAATTTGTGAAACCAATGCGTCTGAAACATGAGGTTCTATTGTTCCTTTCCAATAGGTAATAAATGGCACACGTGTCCCTGCTTCCAAAAGACTATATTTTCCACCTCTTAGTTCTCCCCATGGTTTGTGGTCGCCTAGTTTTTCAACGGCACCATCGGCGTATCCATCATCTAAAACAGGTCCATTGTCACTAGAGAAAACAATAAGCGTGTTTTCTAAAAGGTTTAGTTCTTCCAAAGTTTTTAATAGCTCACCAATGCCCCAGTCTGCTTCAACTATAACATCACCCCGAGGTCCCATCCCCGAGGTCCCTACAAATCTTGGATGTGGTGTTCGGGGTACATGAGGTTGCTGTAAGGCGTAATACAAGAAAAATGGTTTGTCTTTTTTTCGTTTTATATAGTTTTGAGCTTCAGCTAAAAAGCGGTCGGCCATATCTTCATCTATCCACTTTGCAGATGTTCCGCCTTCCATATATCCAATACGGGGTATGCCATTATTAATGCTATTGCTGTGTTGTGGATCGCCAACCATTTTTAGAAGTTCAGGATTATCTGTTCCTGTTGGCTCTCCATCAAAATTTTTGTCATAATCAACCATAATTGGGTCGTTTGGGTCTAAATTATCAACATAACCATTTTTAATATAAACTGTTGGCACTCTATCTTGTGTAGCCGCCATGATATAACTATAATCAAAACCAACTTCATTTGGGCCTGGGGAAATATGAGTGTTCCAATCTACATTGCCATTACCCAAACCTAAATGCCACTTACCAACTATACCTGTATGATACCCTTTTGTTTTTAACATTTTAGGTACAGTAACTTGAGCAGTATCTATTAAAAGTGGTGCTGTACCTGGTAATATTTTGGCATCTTTATTTCGCCAAGGATAGGTGCCCGTTAATAAGGCAAACCTACTAGGAGTACAAGTCGCTGAGGAAGCATATCCATTAGTAAACCTTACACCTCCGTTTGCGAGTTTATCCATATTGGGTGTGTTAATCTCAGTAGCACCATATACACTTACATCGCCATAGCCTAAATCATCGGCATATATAAAAATGATGTTTGGTTGCTTTTGGGGTTCTTGTGGTGTTGCTTGTTCTGTTTGGTTGTTACTATTGTTTTTACATGAATTAGTAATAGCAAATAACACGAGTAGTGAATAAATTATTTTTTTCATTTGATATTGTTTATTTCTGATATAGTATTAATTTTTTTTGATGAATCTATCTGGATGTAATTTGTTGTATTCTGAATCTTCACCCAATCCAAGAAAAACGGGGTTCAGCATATCATTTTTCCATTCATCATACTTATTCTGAAGATATTCAAAGGTGGTTGGTTCAGTATTTATTAGATTGGTTGTTTCTGATATATCTTGTTCTAGATTGAAAAGCATATTTGTATCTTCAAAAACCACTATTTTTTCTCCAGTACTATTGCGAGCTGCATGTTTATTGGCATCAAATTTCCTCCAAAACAAAACCTCATGAGGTTTTGTTTTATCAACGCCTGTTACATAAGGTATTAAGTTTACGCCATCTATAGTGTTTTTTGTTTTTATAGGTATTGATGCTTGTGCGATAGCTGTTGCAAAAATATCCAAGGCTATTACAGGAGCATTATATACTGAGCCAGAAGGTATTTTATTTGGCCATTTCATTGCAAAAGGCACATGAATGCCGCCTTCAAAAACATCCCCTTTGCCACCTCTTAAAATACCATTGTTAGAGGCATTCGTGTTTTCAGGACCTCCATTATCAGATAAAAAGAATATCATAGTATTATCTGTTAACTCTAATTGCTCAAGCTTGTCTATAATGGTTCCAACACCATCATCAACAGCACTTACCATAGCCGTATATATTTTTCTTTTTTTATCTTTTATAGATTCAAATCTATTTAAATATTTTTCAGTTGCCTGTAATGGCGTATGTGGCGCATTATAGGCCAAATACATAAAGAAAGGTTGGTCTTTATATTTGTCAATATAACTAACAGCTTGTCTTGATAAAGCGTCAGTTAAGTATTCTGTTTCTTCAACTCGTGTATTATTTCTTAATAATTTTGTGTTGTAAGCATCATATTGGGCTTTAACTTCATATTCATCCTGTAATGTCCAATTTTCTGGAAAATATTGATGGCCACCACTTAAAAAACCATAAAAATCGTCAAATCCCCTTTCTAAAGGCCGAAGCGTTTCGTGTGCTCCCAAATGCCATTTTCCTATTGCTATTGATTTATAATTTGACTTTTTTAAAGCACTTGCCAGCGTTTCCTCACTTAGCGGCAAACCCATATTTGGGTCGTTTGGTGCGAATAATGGATTTCTACTAAATCCAAATCTATCTTGATAGCGCCCTGTTATTAATCCCGCTCTACTAGGGCCACAAACGGCATAACTTACATAAGCATTAGTAAACTTTACGCCTTCTGATGCGATGTTATCAATATTTGGCGTAGGGATATCCAAACATCCATTAAAACCAACATCCTCATAACCTAAATCATCTACTAATACTATTATTATGTTTGGTTGTGCTTTTAAATTGTTTAATTGATTTTGAGCTGATAATAAAGAGCATCCGCCGATGAGCAAAATAAATAAGAATAGGATTTTTGTCATTTTACTCAAGATATTTTTAACGTATGAACCAATATTACGAATCTATTTCCAAAAATAGAATTACAAAGACAGAGTTAAGGGGTTAAATAAATCAATTAATGGGTGGATACAATCAATACCGTAAATTGCACTGAAATGGCAAAGATTATTTTTTTACATTTACTAAGAGTTTGTTTAAGATTTCGTCAATTATTTTTTTATGTCCCTTTTTGCGCATTATTTCGTTACAATTTTGAACCGTAGCTATGGCTATGCTTAAAAATTATGCCTCATACTGCATCAAAAATGGCCAAATAATCCCGATAATTATCGGGACCAATCACAAATTCTTAAACAGACTCTAAAAGATATACGTATTAAAATAATAGCTTGTCTGTTATAAAACCCTATGAAAAAACTAATAACATCAATCTGTTTCTTATTATTTCTTATAATTCATGCTCAAGAAAATGAAATCAATTATGTTGTAGATTTTATAACGACGCAACAAGGATTATCTCATAATTATACTACTAGCATTCTTAGTGATGATTTAAATGTTAAGTGGATAGGTACAGAAAATGGCATAACAAAGTATAATGGTTACGATTTTGAGTATATAAAGCCTGGTGAAAAATATAAAAATTTACTTAATGAGAATATTGAAGTACTCTTTAAGGATGACGAATCTAATATTTGGATTGGTACAAAAAGCGGAGGATTATCTTATATAGATGTTAAAACCAATCAAGTAAAAAATTTTAATCACATAATTGATCTAGCCAAAGAAGGTGATTTAAGAATTACAGCGCTATCTCAAGACAAAGACGGAAATATTTGGATTGGCACTTGGAAAGATGGGGTTTTTGTAATTGATTTTAAAAATGAAAAACTTATTGATCATTATAATTATTCGCAACAAATATATAGTATAACAAAAGATTTTAAAGGCAATATGCGGTTATGTAATGGCACTAAATTATACGCCTTTAATACATCTGGTACCAAACCAAAAATTTACGATCTAAAAAGCCAAATAACAGATATACTTTCTGATCCTAGCCGAAATAAAATTTGGATAACATTAGCTGGTAATAATACGAAAGTATATAATTTCAATTTCTACACGGAATCTATTGAAGAACTAGAAACGGGCGTAACCAGCAATTTTTCAAAAAAACTGTCCTTAGATAAATATAATAGACTATGGATTGGTAC
Source organism: uncultured Flavobacteriaceae bacterium (assembly GCA_963975495.1). Classification (GTDB taxonomy): domain Bacteria; phylum Bacteroidota; class Bacteroidia; order Flavobacteriales; family Flavobacteriaceae; genus CAXBID01. The sequence goes on from CAXBID010000040.1 coordinate 15,980, forward strand.
TTGGGGTCAAGGGGTTTACCGCAGTAATGACAACCTTTCTATGTTCAGTAAAATTGATTTGGTTTCTGAAAGTTCTGGGAAAATCAGTGGTAATTATAATACCATTCTAAATATACACCATGATAAAAACAATGTTACTTGGTTGGCAACCGCAAGTGGTGGTATTGTAAAGTTATTAGAAGGTAATGGATTTAAAAATGCTGAAAACCTTATAAATAATAGAGAATTAAAAGGATTTTTAAATTGCACTAGTATCTATAAAAACAAACAAAAAATATTTGTGGGTACCTTATTTTTAGGTCTTTGGCACGGTACTGATTTTTCAAATTTATCGCAAATAAAAGAAATTGGAAATGTAAAAGTTAATGCTCTATATGAAAGCGGTCAAAAACTTTATATAGGAACACAATTTGGATTCTATATTTATGATCTTAATTTAGAAAAAATAATTTTTTCTTCAAAAAAACTTGGTAAGGTTACTTCGTTTTTGGTTCATAATAATAAACTCTATATAGGCACACAACAACTTGGAATCGCCATAGTTACCTTGGAAAATATTACCAAAAATGATTTATATCAAGTTTACTCAGAAAATGTTGATAACAGATATAAAATAGAGAGTAATAGAATTACAGCTATTGAAGAAGATGAAAATAACACTATTTGGGTAGGTACCTACAATGGGTTGCACCTGTTTGATAAAAAAGAAAAAATATTCATTCATCAATCCAAACTCTTAGAAGAAAAATTACCAAGTGTAATAATCAATTCCATAGCCTTAAAAGGCAATCATATATGGTTAGCCACACCAAGCGGTTTAATAAAACTTAACTATAAAAACAATAAATTAATAATAGAGGACATTATCACGCAAAAAGATGGTCTAAACAGTGATTTTATATGCGCCATAACCTTTGATGATAAATCTAATTTGTGGTTAACTACACATACAGAAATTGTTAAGTATAATGATTCAAACAAATCAATTATAAGTTACGGTAATATTAACGGGGTTAAATCAACCTCATTTAACAATAGAAGTTTTTATAATTATAATAATGAGTTTATAGCTTTTGGAGGTTTCGATAACATCACTTTCTTTAATCCATCAAACATCAAGGATTTTAATGCCATACCCGAGATTATTTTCACAACACTAAGAGTTAACAATGAATTAATTGAATATAACCCCGGAAGCGATATTTTAAATAAAAACTTCAATCATGCCAATAAAATAACACTAACGCATCAAGATAATTTTTTTTCAACACGGTTTATTGCCAATGATTATTTGGGTCAATTAAACATAAAATACCGCTATATATTAGATGGTTATCAAGATGAATGGATAGGTTTACAAAACCAAAATGAAATTAATTTTGCTGGACTATCTCCTGGGAATTATACACTTAAAGTTGAAGGTTCTCGCGATAACCAAAATTGGAGCAAACCTAAATCTATAGACATTGTATTATTAGGCTCTCCTTGGAAAAGCGCATTGGCCATTTTTATTTATTCCCTTTTACTACTAGCCATTTTTATTTATTTAATTAGATCAAACAACTATAAATTAAAACTTAAAAACAACTTAGAAATTGCTAGAATAGATAAGGAAAAAGAAATGGAGTTAACAGAAGCTAAATTAATTTTCTTTACTAACATTTCACACGAATTCAGAACACCATTAACGCTAATTATAAGTCCGTTAAAGGAGCTTTTGGAAAGCAAAAACCTATCTCCTAAAATTTACAAAAACCTAAGTTATATCGATAGGAATACCAATAGGCTATTAAATCTTATAAATCAATTATTGGATTTTAGAAAAGCCGATCATGGTTTATTAAAACTTAATGTTTCTAAAGGGAACTTTGCTAGGTTTTCAAAAGAAGTTTACCTCTATTTTAAAGAAGCTGCAAAAGCAAAAAATATAAACTATAAATTTAAAACCGAACAAGAAGAAATTCTTTTCCCTTTTGATAGAACTAAAATGGAAATCGTATTATGTAATTTATTATCCAATGCTATTAAATACACAAATTCTGGTGATGCAATTACAATGAAAATAGACTCTGATTCCAAATTCTGCATCATTTCAATAAAAGATACCGGTATTGGAATGAATCCAGAAGATGTTAATAAAATATTCAATAGATTTTTTCAAATAAAATCTGCTAATACAGCTAGAATGATAGGTAGCGGTATAGGTTTGTCTTTTTCAAAAAAAATAGTTGAATTACACTACGGAAGCATCACAGTGAATAGTGAACTTAATGCGGGAACAGAATTTATTATTAAACTCGCCATGAACCCCAATTTATATGAAGGTTCAATGGATGAAGACTTTATTAATTCTGATAACATTAAAGGATACAACACTTTTGAAACACCAATTTTGGTCGATAACCTGAACATCGAAGCAAAAGACTATTCTGTATTGATAATTGATGACAATTTAGAAATTTTAAATTACCTCAAGGATATACTATCAGATACCTACACAGTAATTCAAGCCAATAATGGCGATTCAGGATTTAAAAAAGCTTCGAAAGACATACCAGATTTAATTATAAGCGATGTTATGATGCCAGGAAAAGATGGCATCACTTTGTGCAAAGAATTAAAATCACAAATCATTACCTCTCATATTCCAATCATACTTCTAACGGCAAGAACATCAGCGGTATTTGAAATTGAGGGCCTAAAAACCGGTGCTGACGATTACGTTACAAAACCTTTTGATGCCAAAATAATCAAAGCCAGAATTGAAAGCTTATTGGAAAATAGAGAAAAACTAAGAGCGCATTTACTAAATAAAGTTCGGTTTGAACCCACAGCCTCAGAAATTGAAATAGATACCGATACTGAAAATGCTTTTATACATAAAGCTATTTTATTAGTTGAGGAAAATCTTGACAATACGTCTTTTGGGATAGAGAATATGGTAGATGAATTGTATATGAGTCAATCCACTTTATACAGAAAAATAAAATCCTTAACAGGCCTTTCATTAACCGCCTTTATTAGATCGATACGGTTAAAAAAAGCCGCACATCTTATTTTAGCGTCAGATTTAAATCTGAACCAAATAGCTTATGAAGTTGGGTTTAATGATTATAAATATTTTAAAACTTCCTTTAAAAAGCAGTTTAACTGTTTACCTTCAAAATACAAGGAGATTATTAATAACAAGTAGGCAAATTCCTTGTTTTTACTGTAATTGATTTATTTGAACCCCTTATTGCCCTATTTAACCTATCCCCTTTTTCATATAGTTTCGATATTTGTAATCTAACGTTATGGTGATGCAACTTTCATTACCAAAACTAAACTCAAAAACTCAAAACTAAATTATTTATGAAAGTATTTATCTTTTATGTTCTGCTAATAATCCCAATAGGGCAATTAGCGTTTTCACAAAACACTATTACCGGAACGGTAATGGACAGCAATTCTCAACCCTTGCCGGGAGCAACAGTTATTATTGCAAATACCAAAACGGGTACTACTACAGACTTTGATGGTGGATTTTCAATTAACGCCAAACAGGCTGATATTTTAGAGATTTCCTACATTGGGTTTAAAAAAACAAGAGTAACTGTTGATGCCAAAAAAACGTATCAAATAATTTTAGAAGAAGATACAGCGCAACTCGATGAAGTGGTGGTGGTTGGGTACGGCACCCAAAAGAAAGTGAATTTAACAGGTGCTGTTGAAATGGTTACTTTTAAAGATGAGGTTAATCAACCTGTTACCAATGCAGGTCAATTATTGTATGGTCGTTTTTCTGGCGTGCAATTAACGCAATCATCTGGAAACCCGGGAGCTGATGGGTCATCAATCGTAATTCGTGGTATTGGTACTTTTGGAGGTCAATCGCCCTTAATTGTTATTGATAATATTCAATACGATGATTTGGCAGCCTTTAATAGTTTAGCGCCTTCCGATATTGAAAGCATTACGGTTTTAAAGGATGCTTCAGCACTTTCAATTTATGGCTCTAGAGCCGCAAATGGCGTTGTTTTAGTGACTACTAGACGCGGTGAGGCTGATAAGTTTGAAATCAGTTATAATAGTTATTATGGGGTACAAGATGCAACTGTAGTGCCAAAATTTCTCGGTGCTCTTGATTATGCTACTTTAATGAATGAAAAATTTAGGAATGAAGACGGTGCGGGATTTATTCCAAGATATAACACGGCTCAAATTGAGGCAATAAGGACAGGGAGTTTACCAGACCAGTTTGCAGATACCAATTGGGCAGATGAAATTTTAAGACAAGCTTCTATTCAAAATCATAATTTATCATTTACTGGGGGTAGTAAAAAATCTACCTATAGACTTTCCTTAGGGTATTTAGGGCAAGATGCCATCGTAAGAAGTAAATTTAAAAGTGAACGTTATAATTTAAGCTTTAATATTAATTCTAAATTAAAAGATTGGTTTACTTTAAGTAGCGTTACCAATGCATTTTGGAGACGTAATGAGGGGCCTACTGGAGGACAAAACGCTTTTGATGGGGATAATGGAATCATTTTTTCGTTTCAAAGAACGGCACCGACCATTCCTTTATTTTACA
>CAXBID010000041.1:0-20405 GCA_963975495.1 uncultured Flavobacteriaceae bacterium
TTTAATCATTCCCTTGGGTATCAAGATTTAGTTATGGATGTTTCATGTGTTTATATCTATTATTTTGTTCGCACATAACTATACATGATAATCATGTGAAAATATGTATTTGAATTCAAATTAGTGTTTATTTTTATTCAGTGAAAGAATTTATACAACCCAAACACTGTTTATTATGTCATCAAGCAAATTGAAAATTTTCAATTTGATACTTTATTCTATATTCATTTGGCGAACACTTTTCGTGCTTTTTAAAAACCGTTGCAAAATATTGACTCGTTGTAAAACCGCATGTATAAGCCACTTCTGTAATACTTAAATCTTTATTTTCCTGAAGCATTTTTTTTGATAGCTCCAAGCGCCTCAGGGCCAAATAGCGCATTGGTGTTAAGTTGGTTAACCGTTTACAATGATGCGTAAATCGAGTTACTCCAACACCTGCAGATTCTGCCATATGTTCAATTGTCCAATTTTCAGAAAGATTTTTTTCTAATTCATTTAAAAAATAGTTTACACTTCTAGAACTATCTGTTAATAATTCGTTTAAGACAATATCATCGGTGTTCATCAAATCCAATAACAGAATAAGCAAGTAATTAATCAGTAATCTAATTTTTGATGCATTGCTCCCTTTTGCATCCGTATTAATCGCTTTATTAATCCGAAGAAAACAATCTCTAACCCGCTGATCGGTTTTCCAAACAGACTTTTCATTTTGTCTTAAAATAGTTGTTAGTCTTGTTAAATCTGAAGGTGTAAGTGTAACCCACTGTGGCCAAACCCAATCTTGGTGCGGTCTGCGAACGCCCAAATCTATTATCACCCAATAGAACTTACCCATACCAATATGTGGATTACCCACTTTATGGGCCTCCCATGGGCGCGTGACCGTTAAATGATTTGGTGTTAATAAAACCTCTTTATTTTCTTGAGAATAGGGCATGGTACCAGATTCTAAAAAATGAAATTCTATCCCCTCGTTTCTGTGCCAATCCAAGCCCCAATCTTGTGGTTCGTTGGCATCCCAATACCCAATACTATTCAGCCCAATAGTGTTTTCGTCTAACCTATCTCCTGGATAGGTATGTCTAGCAAGTGCCTTAAACTTTAGCTTTTTCCTTTTGTAAGCATCAATTAAAGGCAAACACGTATCGGCATGATACACAACACCATCCGCTTCATAGGGTTGAATTTCCTGTGTGTTTATTTTCACTGAAATAATTTGAACATTAATACCATGCAAATTAGTTAATTTTCCGATAATTAGGAATTAAATTATTATTTTCTCTATTTTTATGAATTGAGATTATCAAATTAGGATAAATCTTATCCAATTTCATCTTTTAATACAATCAAATAAAACACAAAAACAATAATGACTGAAGACGAAATAACCGAATATCCAACTGCTTATGATGCCATTGTAATAGGTACTGGAATTAGCGGAGGTTGGGCAGCCAAAGAGCTTTGTGAAAATGGATTAAAAACGCTAGTTTTGGATAGAGGTAGAATGGTAAAGCATATTGAAGATTACCCAACGATGTATGATGATGATTGGGATTTAAAATACAGAGGGAAACAACATGAAGACGACATAAAAAACCAGCAAAAGCAAAGTAGATTATGGAATGGCGGACTTACCAAACCTGACAAAAAACACTGGTTTGTTGATGATTTAAAGCACCCGTATAACGAAACAAAACGTTTTGATTGGTTAAGAGGCTATCATGTTGGTGGTCGTTCCATTATGTGGGGCAGACAAAGTTACCGTTGGAGCGAAATGGATTTTGAGGCTAATAAAAATGACGGTTATGGTGTTGATTGGCCAATTAGATACAATGATATTGCGCCATGGTATGATAAGGTTGAAGCGTTTATAGGTGTTTCAGGACAAAATTTAGGCTTGCCTCAATTACCCGACGGAAAGCTTTCAGAACCTATGGAACTAAATTGCGTGGAACTAGATTTACAAAAAACACTTAAAGAAAAGTTTGATGATGATAGATTATTAACCATAGGTCGTGTAGCAAATAAAACAGGAAATGCTAAACATGAAGGCAGATCGAACTGCCAATACAGGGCACGCTGTGTTAGAGGCTGCCCTTTTGGAGGTTATTTTAGTAGCAACTCATCAACATTACCTGCAGCGGAACGGACAGGAAACATGCATTTAAGACCAGATTCCATTGCTTACGAAATTGTTTATGATGACAAAACTAAACAAGCCACTGGCGTAAAAGTTATTGATGCAAACACCAAGGAAAAATTCTTTTTTAAAGCGTCTATTGTATTCTGTTGTGCTTCAACAATGGCTTCAGCTTCCATTTTAATGCAATCTAAATCAAAACGTTTTCCTAACGGATTAGGTAATGATAGCGGCGAGTTAGGACATAACATCATGGATCATCATTATGCAGTTGGCGCTTCCGCGGAAGTTAATGGTTTTGAAGATAAATATTATAAAGGAAGACGACCAAACGGATTTTATATCCCTCGATTCAAGAATTTAGGAGATGGAAAAACAGATACTAAAAATTATATTCGTGGTTTTGGTTACCAAGGTGGCGCAAGTAGAACAGGATGGCAACGTGCTGTTTCAGAATTAAGTTTTGGAAAAGATTTGAAAGACAAACTTTTAAAACCAGGGCCATGGCGCATTGGTATGACTGGGTTTGGAGAGTGCCTACCTTATCATGAAAATAAAATGACGCTTGATTATGATAAACTTGATGAATGGGGATTACCAACCATAACCTTTGATGCAGAAATTAAAGAGAATGAGCTTAAAATGCGAGAAGATATGAGAGACCAAGCAATAGCTATGTTAAAAGCTGCAGGCTATAAAAATGTAAGAGGTCATTTAGGAAAGGCATATTTAGGAGCATGTATTCATGAAATGGGAACTGCAAGAATGGGTCATGATCCAAAAACCTCGGTTTTAAACAAACATAATCAACTACATAGCGTATCCAATGTATATGTAACTGATGGTGCTTGTATGACATCTTCTGCATGTCAAAACCCGTCGCTTACCTATATGGCTTTAACGGCTAGAGCAGCTCATCATGCTGCCGCAGCATTTAAAAAGAACAAAAACGCTTAAGATTATGAACAGAAGAACCGCTTTGAAAAATTTAACCATGAGTTTGGGCTACACTGTTGCAGCACCAACCATTTTTAATATGTTATCATCTTGTACCGCTAAAGCTGAAGCTTGGGTGCCATTATTTTTATCGCCTGAAGAAAAACATCTGGTAACGCATTTGGTTGATATTATTCTGCCTGCTTCAGACACACCTGGCGCATTGGATGTTAATGTCCCCCAGTTTTTAGACTTGATGTACAATGATATTGAGAACAAAGAAAACCAAGATATATTCAAAAAAGGAGCTTCACTATTTGCTGAAAAATTTAAATCCCAGTTTGCTTCCGAAGTCATAGAAGGTGATAAAAATCAATTTGAAACATTATTAGCATCTTATTTCAATATTTCTGATGAAGAAACTAAAGCCGTTTTAAAAGAACAAAGGCTTCCCATTGAAAACGTAACAGATTCTCAAATAGAAAATTATGCGTTGTACAAGTTTCTATTATCTGTGAAAGAATATACATTATTTGGATATTTTACATCTGAAAAAGTTGGTGAAGAAGTATTAAATTACGACCCAGTTCCTGGAGTTTTTATTGCTTGCACAACAGTTGATGAAGCAACTACTAATGGCAAAGCATGGTCTTTATAAATACTTTATTAAATAATAAACAATTCTAATGAAACAATCTTATGACGCTATAGTAATTGGAACCGGTATTTCTGGTGGATGGGCAGCCAAAGAGTTATGCGAAAAAGGGCTTAAAACACTGGTTTTAGAGCGCGGCCGTATGATAAACCATATTACCGATTACCCAACGGCACACCTAGACCCTTGGGACATGGAATTGCGGAACAACGTGTCTGCAGAAGACAAAGCAAGACAATTTAAGCAAAGTAGAACTGGCTATACCACGAAATTTGAAAGCAAACATTGGTTTGTAGATGATATCAAACATCCTTACAACGAAACAAAACGTTTTGATTGGATGCGCGGTTATCATGTGGGAGGCAGGTCTATTACCTGGGGCAGGCAAAGCTACAGATTGAGCGATTTAGATTTTGAAGCCAACAAAAAAGATGGCCATGGTGTAGATTGGCCCATTCGCTATAAAGATATTTCCCCTTGGTATGATTATGTTGAAAGCTACATTGGGGTAAGTGGCGAAAACCTTGGGTTACCACAACTACCAGATGGTGTTTTTGAGCCTCCCATGGCATTAAATTGTGTAGAAGAACATTTAAAGGAACAGCTCTCTAAAAATTATGATGACAGGCTTCTTACCATAGGTAGGACTGCGCATATAAATAGTTCTAAAGTTTTTAATGGTAGAAGCAAATGCCAATACCGATCTAGATGTAGAAGGGGCTGCCCTTTCGGTGCTTATTTTAGCAGTAATTCTTCAACCTTACCCGCTGCTGAACTTACAGGAAATATGACTTTAAGACCCAACGCTATAGTTCATGAAATTATTTATGATGCCGATTTAAAAAAGGCCACGGGGGTTAAAGTTATTGATACTGAAACTAAAGAAACGATGGTTTTTAATGCTGAAATTATATTTTGTTGTGCATCATCTATGGCATCAGCATCTATTTTACTTCAGTCTAAATCAGATCGTTTTCCTAATGGTTTGGGTAATGATTCTGGCGAATTAGGTCATAATATCATGGATCATCACTTAGGCGCTGGCGCCTCAGGACAATTTGATGGTTATCATGATAAATACTATAAAGGAAGACGTCCAACCGGAATTTACATTCCTAGATTTAGGAATTTAGGTGATAAAAAAACTGGAAAGAAAGAATTTTTAAGAGGTTATGGCTACCAAGGAGGCGCTGGAAGAGGTGCTATTTCAGAACATGTTGCAGAACTAGCTTATGGCGCAGAATACAAAGAAAAAATATTAGAACCCGGTGAGTGGCGCATGGGATTAGGTGGCTTTGGTGAATGCTTGCCAAATCATGAAAACAAAATGACACTTGATTATGAGAAGTTAGACGATTGGGGCTTACCAACGATTACATTTGATGCAGAATGGAAAGAAAACGAATTAAAAATGCGTAAAGACATGATTCAACAAGCTGCTGAAATGTTGGAAAAAGGAGGTTTTAGGGATATTAAAACCTTTGATAATTTAGCAGCACCCGGTATTGGGATTCATGAAATGGGAACTGCCCGTATGGGAAGAAACCCTAAAACATCCATTCTAAATGAATACAATCAAATTCATACGGTAAATAATGTTTATGTTACTGATGGTGCTAGCATGACTTCATCAGGATGTCAAAATCCATCCCTAACTTATATGGCATTAACAGCAAGAGCTGCAAACCATGCTGCTAAACATTTTAAAAATTCTTAGTTATGAAAAGAAGAGACGTTTTAAAAGGATTAGGGCTCTCATTAGGCTATACAGTTGCTGCTCCGTCAATTATGAGTTTGCTGTATAGCTGTAAAACAGAACCAAAAATATGGGTACCGCAATTTTTAAGTATTACTGAAGGTATCGTTTTAACAAATTTGGTTGATTTGATTTTACCCAAAACAGAAAGTTCTCCTGGAGCTTTGGAAGTAAATGTTCCTGAATTTATAGATTTATTTATTTACAAAGTTTATGAAGATGAGGAAAAAATTGTATTTAAAAAAGGCATGGCATCTATTCTAAAAGCTTTAAATATTGTTGATGATAATACGGCCATTATAAAAAATGAAGATTATAATAATCTACTCGCAAAATATTTAAGGGTTAATAAAGAACAACAGAAATTTTACCATGATAAAGATAATGAAGACAACGAAGATGCTATTATTTTTAACATGTTAGCTGGTATTAGAAATACATCGGTTTGGGCATACAAAACCAGCAAACAGGTTGGAGAACATGTTTTAGCATACGATCCTGTTCCTGGTGAGCAAATAGGTTGCGCTTCTTTAGAAAATCTTACTGGCGGTAAAGCTTGGTCCATTTAACAAAAAAATTAAAAATGAAATACTATTTAAAATTATTTTTAATTGCCACATTTTTTTGCACAATAAGTTGTAAAGAAAAACCAAAAGAAAAAGAGACTATTGAAGTTCAAGAAAATTGGCAATCATTATTCAATGGCAAAGATTTAACCGATTGGATAGTAAAAATAAAAGGGTATCCTTTGGGCAAAAATCCACATCACACATTTCGGGTAGAAAACGGCGTTATAAAAGTAGCCTATGATGGCTATGATAATTTCAATAATTCCTTCGGGCACATGTTCTACAAAACCCCTTTTTCCAATTATAAATTTAAAATGCAATACCGCTTTACTGGAGAACAAATTGAAGGAGGTGCTGGTTGGGCAGAACGAAATAGTGGTATTATGATTCATTGCCAATCACCAGAAAGCATAAGTGTAAATCAAAATTTCCCACTTTCTATTGAAGTTCAACTTTTAGGAGGTATTGAAGAAGGTGTTGAACGACCTACAGGGAATTTATGTACCCTGGAACTCATGTGATTATGGACGGTAATTTGAAAACCGACCATTGTACAGAATCAAATTCTAAAACATTTTATGGCGAGCAATGGGTTACTGCCGAAGTTATCGTGAAAAACGACACAATAACCCATAAAATAAATAACGAAATTGTTCTATCCTATTCCAATCCTCAGATAGGTGGAGATTTAACTGATTTTTCAGAAGAATGGCAAGCCAAAGATGGAGAACTTTTAAAAGGAGGTTACATCTCGTTACAAAGCGAAAGCCATCCCGTGGAATTTAAAAATATTGAGATTTTGGAACTAGATTAAAAACTGATGAACCGAAGATTATTTGTAAAAAAAAGCGCCACGGCAGCATCATTTTTAGGTTTAGGGCTTTCAGGCGTAAATGCATTAAATTCTAAAGAACAAAAAGATGAAATTCTAAGTGCTTTTAAATTAAACTATGCGCCACATTTAAATATGTTTAAAAATCATGCGGGAGAAAATCCCATTGACCAATTAAACTTCATGGCCGATGAGGGCTTTACTGCTTTTGAGGACAATAATATGAAAAAGCGTCCTATTGAAACCCAAAATGCTATGGCAAATACGATGATTAAAAGGGGTTTAAGCATGGGTGTTTTTGTGGCACATACTATTTATTGGAAAGAACCAAATCTTACCAGTGGGAATCTTGAAAAACGTGAAGCCTTTTTAAATGAGATTAAAGACTCTATAGAAGTTGCTAAACGTGTGAATGCAAAATGGATGACAGTAGTGCCGGGTTATATAGATTTAAAACAAAATATGGCTTACCAAACCCAGCACGTGATTGAAACTTTAAAACAGGCTTCGGCCATTTTAGAACCTCATAATTTAATCATGGTTTTAGAACCTTTAAATTTTAGAAATCATCCAGGGCAATTTTTAAGCGAGTCGCCTCAAGCTTACCAAATATGTAAAGCAGTAAATTCACCTTCATGTAAAATACTATTTGATATTTACCATCAACAAATACAAGAAGGAAATCTAATTCCGAATATAGAAACCTGCTGGGACGAAATTGCTTATTTTCAAGTTGGTGATAATCCTGGTAGGAAAGAACCAACAACAGGAGAAATAAATTTCAAAAACGTTTTCAAATTTATTCATTCCAAAGGCTTTAATGGTATTATTGGAATGGAACACGGAAATTCTATGGAAGGCAAAACTGGCGAGCGTGCCGTTATTAATGCCTATAAAACTTCAGATGATTTTTAAAATTATTCTACAATAAACTTTCCTTTCATCATCGCATAATGCCCCGGGAAACTACATAAAAACTCATAGGTTCCTTTTTCTGGAGCATCAAACTCTACAACTGCTGTTTCACCGCCACCAATAAGTTTTGTGTGTACAATAATATCTTCGGTATCGGTTGGGATGTATTCGTTATTGCCAAAAGTTGCTGCTTTATTGCCAAAAGCAGTTAAGTCTGTGCCTTGTTTCAGCAATACAAAGTTGTGCCCCATGACATTTTTATCAAGCTTACCAATATGCTTTAATGTCAATTTTACCTTTTGTCCTGCTTTAACTCTAATTTCCTTTTTGTTGAATTGCATCGCATCATTAGATGTTAAAACAACATCATTAGGGTTGCTTTCTACTTTTTCTGAAGCATCGCTTTTTTTCTCATAAGAAAACCCTTCTTTCTTGTCTTCTTTTTTACCGCCACAAGCCATTAAAAACCCAGCGATAAATAAAACCAATAGTTGCTTTAATACTTTCATTTTAAAATATGTTTAATTAAAGGATATAATCTGTACTTATAAAATTTGATGTTTTCTTTTCTAATAACTCCGTTAAAATGGCATTATTGTATTCATTATCTTTTGACGCCACAAAAGTTCTTATTGAAAACGAACGTAAGGCATCATGAACACTTAAGGTACCAAACGCAGAATCTTTTCTTCCTGTAAACGGATATACATCAGGTCCGCGTTGACAAGAACTGTTCAAATTCACTCTACACACCAAATTTACTAAAGTATCAATTAATGGAGATAGCGTATGGATGTTTTTTCCAAATAAACTTACTTGTTGGCCATAATTAGATTCTGCCATATCATCTAACGGTTCTTCAATATCTGAAAAAGAAACTACTGGAATTACTGGTCCGAATTGTTCTTCTTTAAAAACACGCATAGCTTTGGTTACCGGATACAAAACTGCTGGAAAAATAAAGTTTTCGCTCGTTTTACCTCCTTTTTTATTTAAAACCTTGGCACCTTTTTCTTTAGCATCATCAATTAGTTCCTGAATATATGCTGGCTTATCTTCTTCTGGAAGTGGTGTTAATTTAGCGCCTTCTTCCCAAGGGTTTGCAAATTTAAGCTGATCGACTTTGTATGCAAACCGTCTGTTGAATTCCTCAACCACAGACTCGTGAACATACAATACTTTTAATGCTGTACAACGTTGCCCGTTAAACGATAACGTTCCTGCAATACATTCTTCGACTGCTAAATCTAAATCAGCGTCTGGTAATACGATTGCTGGGTTTTTAGCCTCTAAACCTAAAACCATTCTAAGCCTATTTCCTTTTGGATGTTGCGATTGAAGTGCGTTTGCAGATTTACTGTTTCCTATTAATGCGAGTACATCTATTTTTCCGGATTTCATAATGGGTGTTGCCAAAACACGACCGCGACCAAAAACAATATTAACAACACCTTCTGGAAAACTACTTTGAAAAGCTTCCATTAAAGGCGCTATAAGTAAAACGCCATGTTTTGCTGGTTTAAAAATGACCGGATTACCCATAATTAAGGCAGGGATTAATAAAGTAAACGTTTCATTTAAAGGATAATTATATGGTCCCAAACACAAAACAACACCTAATGGACCACGACGAATATGCGCATAAACTCCAGAGTTTTTTTCAAATTTTGCGGAGTCTCTATCTATTTGTTTATAAGCTTCAATAGTGTCATAAATATAATCTACCGTTCTGTCAAATTCTTTTTCAGAATCGGGTAAATTCTTTCCAATTTCCCACATCAAAAGTTTTACAACTTCTTCTCGTTTGGTTTTCATTTGCTCAACAAAGGTTTCCATACAAGCAATCCTGTCCGCTACTTTCATAGTGGGCCATAAGCCTTTTCCATTATCATAAGCCCCAGTCGCAGAATTCAATACTTCTATGGCTTCCTTTTCTCCAAGTTGCGGAATAGTTCCTAAAAGTGTTTTTTTATATTTTGGAGTTGAAGATATTGTTGAATGAACCTCAGCCGTTTCACCATCCCAATTTTTCAATTCCCCATTTACTAAATAGGTGGTTTGATGTAAAAGTGAATCTATTTTATATGCTTCTGGAATGTCTTGAAAATTAGTATTCATGTGCTGCGATTATATTTTTAATTTGAGCTAAATTAGTAATAAGTTGTTTTGTAACTATCCTGCAAGATACGGTTTAGATAAAAATTATTCTATATTTTACTTAAGATTTGAATGTAATTGAAACGCAATCGTTTTCGTCAAGAAATAAAAAGAAAAGCTTGTTTACACCAAAAACTGAAACAAATCTGGTTTATCATTTAAGTAATCTCCATAGAATTTATGTGCTTTCATGCGCTCGATTAAAGGCCCCAAATCATTTGCCGATTTTAGTTGAATACCAACCACCGCAGAACCGTTTTCACGATTCGTTTTTTTAGCATATTGAAAGTATGTGATGTCATCATTTTCTCCTAAAATATCAACAACAAAATCCTTTAAAGCACCAGCACGTTGTGGAAATTTCAATATAAAATAATGCTTTAAATTAGCATAAAGCAAAGCGCGTTCTTTAATTTCTGCTGTTCGCGTAATATCGTTATTACTACCACTTACTATACAAACCACATTTTTTCCTTTTATATCTTCTGTGTAAAAATCCAATGCAGAAATACTTAATGCACCAGCAGGTTCAACCACAATAGCATCTTTATTGTATAGTTCTAAAATAGTTTCGCAAACCTTCCCTTCTGGAACCGTAATCATATCGTGAAGATTTTCTTTACAGATAGCGAAGTTTAAATCGCCCACCCGCTTAACAGCAGCACCATCAATAAACTTTTCAATATGCTCTAAAGTGGTGTTCTTATTATTTTTAATTGAAACGGACATAGATGGTGCGCCTTCTGGCTCTACACCAATAATTTTTGTATTGGGTGATAGTTGTTTAAACACTGTTGATAACCCTGAAGCTAAACCACCACCACCAACGGCAAGAAACACATAATCAATTGGCACATCGGTTTGTTCTATAATCTCAAGACCAACAGTCGCTTGCCCTTCAATGACTTTTTCATCATTAAAAGGGTGAATAAATGTTTTATTCAATTGCTCACATTCTTCAATGGCTGCGTAATAGGCATCATCAAAAGTATCGCCTTCTAACTTTATATCAATATAATCGCCACCAAACATTTTAACCTGTTCCAACTTTTGATTTGGTGTTGGCGCAGGCATATAAATAGTCCCTTTTATTTGCAATAATTTACAAGAGAGTGCAACACCTTGTGCATGATTGCCTGCACTTGCGCATACCACCCCATTTTTAGATTGTGCGGGTGATAACGAACTTATCTTATTATACGCGCCTCTAATTTTATAAGAACGCACTTGTTGTAAATCTTCTCGTTTAAAAAGAATGTTTGCTTTAAAATGCTCAGAATATCTAAAACTAGGACTTAAAGACGTAACTGCCGATACTTTTTTAATAGTATCGGCAGCTTTCTTTATGTTAGTAAGACTCGGAAAATAGGTTTGCTTTTCCTTTTCCATGTAATACTTTTTTAATGCTTTTTATTAAATACCTACAAGGTTAGATACTGAAACAAGTTCAGCACAGGAACCTTGCAGGATATATTAAAAAAGACCTGTCAGGTTTTGAAAACCTGACAGGTCTGAAACAGTTTTATGTACTATACAATTGGCTTCATAGCCTTCATTGACGATCTTAAAAACCTTCCTATTTTTTCAACAGGATGGTTTCTTAAAGCTGCATTAACCTCTATTAACTTCGCATTATTTACACCTTTTCCATTGCTTGTTGCATAAGCTTTACCTATAACATCAGTATCAATGGTTTTCATAAAATCACCTAACAAAGGCTTACAAGCATGATCGAATAAATAACAACCATATTCAGCAGTATCTGAGATTACACTATTCATTTCATATAACTTCTTTCTTGCGATGGTATTTGCAATAAGTGGTGTTTCATGTAACGACTCGTAGTATGCAGAAGCATCAATAATTCCAGAATCTGTCATAGCTTCAAACGCCAATTCAACTCCAGCTCTTACCATGGCTATCATCAGCACCCCATTATCATAATATTCTTGCTCGGTAATTTCATCATGACCAGCTGGTGTTTTTTCAAAAGCCGTTTCAGCAGTTGCAGCTCTCCAACCTAACAAATCCTTATCATCATTAGCCCAATCTTCCATCATACCTTTAGAAAAATTACCTTCAATAATATCATCCATATGTTTTTGAAATAACGGACGCATAATATCTTTTAATTCTTCAGAAAGCTCAAAAGCCTTAATTTTTGCTGGATTGGATAAGCGATCCATCATGTGTGTAATGCCGCCGTATTTTAGACCTTCAGTAACCGTTTCCCAACCATATTGAATCAATTTTGAAGCATATCCTGCGTCAATTCCTTTTTCAATCATTTTATCAAAACATAATATAGAACCTGTTTGTAACAAACCACATAAAATAGTTTGCTCGCCCATTAAATCTGATTTTACCTCAGCCACAAAAGATGATGCTAACACACCGGCTCTATGGCCTCCGGTTGCTGCAGCATAAGCTTTTGCCTGTGCCCAACCTTTCCCTTCAGGGTCGTTTTCTTCGTGTACCGCAATTAGTGTTGGTACTCCGAAACCTCTTTTATATTCTTCCCTAACTTCTGTTCCCGGGCATTTTGGCGCTACCATAATAACAGTTAAATCTTTACGAATTTGGATCCCTTCCTCAACGATATTGAAACCATGGGAATATGATAAAGTGGCACCTTTTTTCATTAAGGGCATTACTGCTTTTACCACGCTTGTATGCTGTTTATCTGGCGTTAAGTTTAATACTAAATCTGCCGTTGGAATCAACTCCTTATACGTTCCAACTTTAAAACCATTTTCGGTCGCATTTATATAAGACTGACGTTTTTCTGCAATAGCCGCATCACGTAATGCATAAGAAATATCCAATCCAGAATCTCTCATATTCAACCCTTGGTTTAGCCCTTGCGCTCCACATCCTACGATTACAATTTTTTTACCTTTTAAAGTTTCAACGCCATCTTCAAATTCTGAAGATTCCATAAATCTGCACTTCGATAATTGATTTAATTTGTCTCTTAACGATAAGGTGTTAAAATAATTTCCCATTTTTAATTTTTAGTTATTATTTGTTATTAAATGCCGATAGCATTTCAGTTATTTTCATTTCTTCCTTGGTTACCGCAATGCGTCCTGATCGTACAAACTGCATAATGCCAAAAACATTTAAATCGCGTCTTAAAGATTCAATTTCATTTCGTCGTCCAGATTTTTCCAACACAAAAAACTCTTTATTTACAGTAACTATTGTCGTATTACTTTCTTTTATTATATTTTGAATTTGAGGTTCATCAAATAGTAATTCAGATTTTATTTTAAACATACACGATTCGGTGTAAATAGTTTCCTCATCGGTGTGATAATAGGCTCTAATCGTTTCAACTTGCTTTTCAATTTGCTTCACTATTTTGTTGGCATTTGTTTCGGTAATATTTACAACAATAACAAATCGGTTTACACCATCAATCTCAGATTGGGAGGTTGTTAAACTTTCAATATTGATGTGCCTGCGCTGAAAAATAGCGGATATACGATTTAATAAACCGATATTATTTTCGGTATATATTGATATGGTAAATGATTTTATGTCTTCGTTCATTTTTCTTTAAGATGATAGAAAGAAAAGAGAGAAGAGAAAAAAGAGAAGAGACGCACTTTAATGTCTCTTATATTTTATAGTTATTTTTCGTCTTCGTTCTATTTTTCTTTGTTTGTCTTTATTCTTTGCTCTATATTCTTTATTCTTTTATCTATTTTCTTTATTCTTCATTTAACTTAATCTTACTTCTGAAACTGATGCTCCTGAAGGAATCATTGGAAATACATTATCTTCTTTTTCTACACAAACTTCTAAGAAATAGGATTCTTTTGAAGCTATCATTTCTTTTACTGCATCTGCTAATTCTTCACGTTTTGTTACTTTTTTAGCCTTAATATAGTAACCTTCTGCAATGGCCACAAAATTTGGGTTTGTCATTTCGGTAGAGGCGTAGCGTTTATCGAAAAACAACTGTTGCCACTGGCGCACCATTCCTAAAAACTCATTGTTTAGCACCACAATTTTAACAGCTGCTTTTTGCTGAAAAATAGTGCCTAATTCCTGAATATTCATTTGGTAACCACCATCACCAATTATAGCAACAACTTCCCTATCTGGAGCAGCCATTTTAGCACCAATTGCAGCTGGTAAAGCAAAACCCATAGTGCCCAAACCACCAGATGTGATGTTGCTTTTGGTTATGTTAAAATTTGCATATCTACAAGCTATCATTTGGTGTTGCCCAACATCAGATACAATGGCAGCGTTTCCTTTGGTTTCAATATTTATTTGCTGTAAAACTTCACCCATAGTCAATCCTTCTTTGGTAGGATGGATATCGTCCTTGATTACTTTTTCAAATTCAATAGCATATAAATCTTTGAATTCTTGCAACCATGCTTTGTGTGAATTTTTATTTAAAGCATCATAAAGCAATGCTAAGCTTTCTTTAGAGTTTCCTAAAACAGCAACATCAGTCTTAACATTTTTATCAATTTCCGCAGGGTCAATATCAAAATGAATGATTTTAGCTTGTTTAGCGTAGGTGTCTAAACTACCCGTAACACGATCATCAAAACGCATACCTATAGCAATTAGCACATCGCATTCGTTGGTTAACTTATTAGGTGCATAATTGCCATGCATACCAACCATACCAATATTTAAGGGGTGTGATGTTGGTAGTGCTGAAGCTCCTAAAATAGTCCAAGCAGCAGGAATTCCAGCTTTTTCAATCACCGCTTTTAATTCTTCTTCAGCTTGACCTAAAATAACACCTTGACCCCAAACAATCATGGGTTTTTTAGCATTATTGATTAATTCCGCGGCGGCATTAATTGATTCTGGATTTGTTTTAGGTATTGGAATATAACTTCTTACACCATTACATTTTTCATATTTAAAATCCAACTCTCCAAACTGAGCGTCTTTTGTAATATCTACAAGTACGGGTCCTGGCCTTCCACTTTTAGCAATATAAAATGCCTTTGCAATGGCGCTGGGTATATCTTCAGCTTTTGTTACTTGACAATTCCATTTGGTAACTGGTGTAGATATACCAACAATATCTGTTTCTTGAAAGGCATCACTACCCAACAAATGCGATGGTACCTGACCTGTTATACAAACCAATGGTGTAGAATCTATTTGCGCATCGGCAATTCCAGTAATTAAGTTTGTAGCCCCTGGTCCTGAAGTTGCCATAGCAACTCCTACTTTACCAGAAATACGCGCATAACCCTGAGCCGCATGTGCAGCACCTTGTTCATGACGTGTTAACACGTGATGAATTTGATCTCTAAATTTGTATAATTCATCATAAACAGGCATGATAGCGCCTCCAGGATATCCATAAAGGATATCTACACCTTCAGCCATCAAACTTCTTACAACTGCTTCGCTACCTGCTATCCGCTGTGTTTTTTCTGCCACTTTTTTTATTTTATTTAATGTTTCAGTATTCATAATTCCCAAATTTCTATTGTTGAGATTTCCGCCTCCGCGGAAATGAAAAATTTCCACTTAAAACTCATCAGTAACACAACCTTTTGAAGCTGATGATACCGATCTTGCGTATTTGTACAATATTCCTTTTTTATGTTTCAATTCTGGAGCATTCCATGACGCTTTTCTTTCTTCCAATGCTTCATCAGAAAGCAATACATTAATCGAATTGTCTTCTGCGCTAATTTTAATTTTATCCCCAGTTTTTAATAATCCAATAGTACCGCCTTCTTGTGCTTCTGGTGTGATGTGTCCCACAACAAAACCGTGTGTTCCGCCAGAAAAACGACCGTCAGTTATTAAAGCCACAGATTTTCCTAAACCTGCGCCCATAATAAGCGAGGTTGGTTTTAACATTTCTGGCATGCCTGGACCTCCTTTTGGACCTACGTAGCGAATCACTACGACATCTCCTCTTTCTACTTCTCCATTTGAAATTCCTGTGTTTGCAGCTTGCTCACCATCATAAACAACAGCTTTTCCTTCAAACAATAAGCCTTCATTTCCTGATATTTTTGCAACAGCGCCTTCAGTTGCTAAGTTTCCATAAAGAATTTGTAGATTCCCTGAAGATTTTAAGGCCTTATCCTTAGGGTAAATAACGTCTTGATCATTTTCAAAGGTAAGTGGCTCAACATCTTTTAAGTTTTCTGCTAAAGTCTTTCCTGTTACCGTCAGACAATCACCATGTAAATAGCCATTTTCTAAAAGGTATTTCATAACCGCTGGTATTCCTCCAATGCCATGAACATCTTCCATTAAGTATTTTCCAGATGGTTTTAAATCTGCTATTAAAGGTGTTCTATCACTGACACGTTGAAAATCCTCTAATGTAAACTCGATATCTGCAGCATGTGCAATAGCCAAGAAATGCAATACCGCATTTGTAGATCCTCCTAAGGCGTTTACAAGTGCAATAGCATTTTCAATGGATTTTTTAGAAATAATATCTAAAGGCTTTAAATCTAATTCTAAAAGATTTTTAATAGCGATGGCTGTTCTTTCGCTTTCTGATAATTTATTTGGATTTTCTGCAGGAATAGATGAATTATAAGGCAATGCAAAACCCATACATTCTATAGCCGATGCCATAGTATTAGCGGTGTACATTCCGCCGCAAGCTCCTGCTCCTGGAATGGCGCTTTTTATAATGTCCCTATACTCTTCTTCACCAATTTCTCCCGCCACTTTTTGGCCTAAGGCTTCAAAGGCAGAAACGATATTTAATTTTCTTCCTTTGTATTTTCCTGATGCAATAGTGCCACCGTACATCATTATTGACGGCCGATTTAAACGTAACATAGCAATTACTGCTCCTGGCATATTTTTATCACAACCAACCACAGAAATAAGCGCGTCATAGCTTTGCGCATTCATAACCGTTTCAATAGAGTCAGCAATAATATCTCGAGACGCTAATGAATAATTCATCCCGGAAGTTCCCATGGAAATACCATCACTAACCCCAATGGTATTAAATCCTAAACCTACCAAACCTGCTATTTTACACTCAATTTTAACCTCAGCTGCTAATCCATTTAAATGCATATTGCAAGGGTTTCCGTCATATCCTGTGCTTGCAATACCAACTTGAGCTTTTTTCATGTCCTCGTCGGTCAAACCTACAGCGTATAACATGGCTTGAGATGCAGGTTGAGATGCATCTTGCGTTAACCTTCTACTATGTTTATTAAGTTCCTTCATATTTATTGTTAAAACATTTACACCTTGTCTTTGTCGGTTTTAATATTCTCAAAGATTTAAGATTTTTAACAAAAATGCTTCAAAACAAACCAAAATAAGATGCGAAATTAATTTAATAAGTTCTAATATTGATTATTCAATGCTATTTGAGGTTAAATCCATGACTATAAAAATCAATTTAAATGACTGTTTAATAACGTTTTAACCGCTAATTTTTATGATGTTCAAAAATTGAAAAAATATATATGAAAAAGCCTTCCGTTTCGGGAAGGCTAATTAAATTTTATTTAATCTTTTATATATCATTCCCTACCCTTGTGAAATAATCACAATAACACTGATAGAAACGATATTTAAAACTTGTTTTTTCATTTTGTTAAGCAAATATTTATAAATAAAAATTAATATCCTATTTATTGCTAAAAAAAAATAAAAGTGATTTCCTTTTCCTTTAATTTTTTTACTTTTGCAATCACAAATAACAGAGGAAAGATTTGACTGATTGCAACCTCTTTATGTAGAACTTCTTTTAAAAAGATACTAGACACTGAAATAAATTCAGTGCAAGCAAGTTCAGCATAAATAAAAATGCTAAAGGCAGTGTAAACTTCCTTCGACGTTGTCGTCAAATCTTGCTTAAAATATAATTATATGGCTTATTTATTCACTTCAGAAAGTGTTTCTGAGGGACATCCAGACAAAGTAGCTGACCAAATTAGCGATGCTTTAATTGACAACTTTTTAGCATTCGACCCAGAATCTAAAGTAGCATGCGAAACTTTAGTGACTACCGGTCAGGTTATACTTGCCGGTGAAGTAAAATCCACCACCTATTTGGACGTACAAAAAATTGCTAGAGATACCATAAATAAAATTGGTTATACAAAAGGCGCATATATGTTTGATGGAAATTCTTGTGGTGTTTTATCTGCAATTCATGAACAATCTGAAGAAATCAATCAGGGTGTTGATCGTGGAAGCAAAGAAGAACAAGGTGCTGGCGACCAAGGTATGATGTTTGGCTATGCCACCAATGAAACCGAAAATTTCATGCCTTTAGCTTTAGATTTATCGCATAGGATTTTAAAAGAACTTGCAGAATTACGAAGAGAAAATTCAGCTATTGATTATTTAAGACCAGATAGTAAAAGTCAGGTAACCATCGAATATAGTGATGATAATATCCCGCAGCGAATCGATGCCATTGTAGTTTCAACCCAGCACGATGACTTTGCTGATGATGATACCATGTTAGCAAAAATCAGAAAAGATATTGTGGATATATTAATTCCGAAAGTAGTTGCCAAACTTCCTGAATCTGCTCAAAAATTATTTAATGATGATATTACCTATCACATCAATCCAACTGGAAAATTTGTAATTGGTGGGCCACACGGCGATACGGGTTTAACCGGACGTAAAATTATTGTGGATACTTATGGCGGAAAAGGTGCTCATGGTGGTGGGGCTTTTTCGGGCAAAGACCCAAGTAAAGTGGATAGAAGTGCTGCTTATGCCACACGACACATTGCTAAAAACTTAGTTGCCGCTGGTGTTTCCGATGAAATATTGGTACAAGTAAGTTATGCCATTGGCGTTGTAGAACCTATGGGTATTTTTGTTGATACGTATGGCACTTGCCCGTTTAATATGACTGATGGTGAAATTGCTGAAAAAGTATCTAAAATTTTTGATATGCGGCCATTTGCCATTGAAGAACGTTTAAAATTACGCGCACCAATTTATAGTGAAACCGCTGCTTATGGGCATATGGGGCGTACTAATGAAATTGTAACCAAAACATTTTCTCAACCTAATGGCGAAAATATCACTTTAGATGTTGAGTTGTTTACTTGGGAAAAATTAGATTATGTTGATAAGGTTAAAGAAGTATTTGGTTTGTAAATTAAAACCGAAATAAATTATTTTGAAAGACTGCTTTTTATAGGCGGTCTTTTTTTTAAAACTTATTTTCGTAGGATAAAAAAGATAATTTCGTTAAATTCCTCATGCAAAAAATCAGTACGATTTCTTATAATTGATGTTTAGATCTAATGAAGCGATGAGGTATTTTATAAGCATTTTCATTATTTTATTTTTAAAACTTACCGCTACATCACAATGTGTGACCGTTCAAATTAAAGATAGTGGAGTCCTTTTTAAGGAAGGATCAGACAGCATATTATTCTATCAAACAGCTCATAAAGAGCTGAATGGCACCTATAAAAGATCAAATTATATTCATCCACTTTATACATTAGATGGCGAAGTTTTTACAGAGGACTTCCCTTCTGATCATCTTCATCATCGTGGTGTTTTTTGGGCTTGGCATCAATTATATGTTGGCTATAAAAGAATTGGCGATGGATGGCTAATAAAGGATTTTAAATGGCAGGTATTATCAGTTGAAGAACTCAAAAAAAAAGGCAAACAAAAACGTGTTAAAGCACATATAATTTGGAAGTCTCCTTTGTGGTTGGATGAAAACGGAAATGAGAAACCTTTGGTATCTGAGCATACTACAATTACAGTTTTCCCAAAAACAGAGAACTATCGGCAAATTGATATTGAAATAGCCTTAATAGCGCAAGAACCAAATTTGCGAATTGGTGGGTCAGAAGATGAAAAAGGATATGGAGGTTTTTCTACTAGGATTCGTCTGGATAAAGACATGATATTCACCAGTTCAACTGGGCAAGTTGAACCACAACAACGTCCTATGGAAGCGGAAGGATGGATAGATATTTCGGGGGCTTTGGGACATCATAATCTCGTAGCAGGTATTACGATTCTTAGTCACCATAAAAATCCAGGCTATCCAAATCCATGGATTTTACGTCAAAAAGGAAGCATGCAAAACGCTGTATATCCACATCCTGGTAACAAAGCTGTTATTCTTTCTGATATTGAACCTATAATATTAAGATATAGAATTCTCGTTCATAACGGATTAAAAGCATCGGAAATTTCATCACTGTTCGCTAAATATTTAAAAATGAAATAACTTTTTAAGTTAAAGTAGGGAGAGCAGGATTAAATATCCTAGTTCCCCATTTGTGAAAATGAAAAGTTGAACTGCTATCGCAGCGTACTTTTTTTAGTTTAAAATGATTTCTGAAATACATTTCTAAACCATTTTGAAACAAAAAAAGCTTGCATTACCATGCAAACTTTTCGAGTTAAAGTGGGGAGAGCAGGATTCGAACCTGCGAAGACGTAGTCAGCAGATTTACAGT
>CAXBID010000042.1:0-20151 GCA_963975495.1 uncultured Flavobacteriaceae bacterium
CCATCGCACCATGGCTTCATTTCCAACGGCTATAATCTTAACAATATCTGGATATGCTTTTGCTAAGGCAACGGCTCTGTCAATCTCATCAGCATTTTGTTCACTTTCAACATCATGATTGGGCGCTTGCCCTGTCCATGCGTTTTGGCAATCAATCCAAGCCCCCAGCATAACGTACATTTCAAAGTTTGGGTCTTCCTTTTTCAATTCGGCAATTGCTTTTAATAGGTTAGGAGCTTGCTGTAATTGCACATTATATGTGCGCAATATTTTTATTCCCATTGCTGCTAATATCTTCATGTCTTCCTTTAGCTGTGGAATTGTAGGTTGTATATCACGGGTTTTTTGTCTATAACCTCCATAAGATATAGCTAAATATTCTGGGTTGCCTAAAATATCGGATGCTGTAATTTGTATTTCTTTTACCACTGTTGTATTTTCTTTTTTGAATTATTACCGCGCCAAAACATAAAAATTATAAAAGACATCGCCAATAAAATTCTTTGAATGCGTTGCATGATTTTAACCTTTACTGTTTTTTTACTGATACTATTATTTTATCTATTTCTCCAGTTCTTTCAAAAATTAGCTTTGATGTTTTCTCATCTAGCATTAAGGTGTTAAATACTTTAATCTCGTTGTCATTATAAGCTACTTGTAAATCTTCCTGATCTGAAAGCTTATAAATCACTGGGACTTGACAAAAAGTAAAACATAAAGAGCCCACTTCTAAATTAATTTCCTTTTCCTCTTTGCTAACACTTATGTATTTAAATGTTTTTGGTGCCTTAATAAATTCGTTTTGGCGAAGTAAGGATGGCTTAAAGTTAAGCTTACCTTGGCTAACAAAGATGCCTAATTCTCCAAATCGGCTTAAAATATCCTCTTTTACTTGCCCCGTCATTCCTGGTTGTTGTGCCCCTTTAGTTGCTGGTGTATGCGAATACGGGTCTGTAGGAACTGCGCCGTATAATTCCGGTGATTTATGAACCCCGATGCCTTCGTTAATTTCGTAATAGTGCTCTAATAATTTGCCAATAGTTATTTCATCTTCATTGCGCTCTATGGCCAGTAAACAGGTTTCTTGAACAGCAAGTAATAATTTTGAAACCATGTGCCAATAAATAGACCCTAAGCCTTCGTAGCCAAAGAAGGTTCCAGAACGTCCAGTAAAGGCTTTGTGATTAAAAATATCTTCAAAAATATCGAATACTAATTTTGAATCTTGGTCAACCAGTTCTTCATACTTTTCAGTTGGTAGTTTTGATAAGGCATTCCTTAGACTCGCAGCATTATTAAATGACCCATTAAAATGATAATTTCCCAGTACATCATTTTCAATAATTTGTTTGTTTTCGTCCTTTAAAAGTTGTTTTAACAAAGCTGATGCCTCTACTTTTTCTGGAGCAATATTATTTTTTACATCAAATCTTGGTAGTTCTTTATTTGGATACAATATGTAACTGTATTGATCGGGTCTAAATAGAGCACTGCTTTTTAATGCATTTAACACTTCTAATGACTCCTCTCCATTTATATACCCAGAACTTAATACGGCTACCTGACCTTCTAACATTTCTGGTAAGTATGAGATAGATACTTCTAAATCGTTCTCAATGGTCATTAAATTATAAGCATGGAATAAGTTGTCTTCTCGTTTGTTCGCATCTATACTATGGTCTAGGTATTTTTTAGAGTTTTCTAAAAAGTGTAGCAAATCACTTTTAGTAATAGTGGCTTTATCGCTTGAAAAACCATTTTCGTAAATAGTAGTCCTAAAGTGGCTACCTGCATTACCAAGTGCGTCCAATACTGTCCTTCTGTCTTTATTGGAAACCTTTCCAGAAAGGATGTGAAGGTTTTCGTCAAATGTAATCTGTACTTTATCAAAGCAGTCAACTAGCTCTTTAGAAATTTCATTTTGTTGGTACGGCATATTTTCAACTACACCTTCCATAAAGTTTAAGAAACGTCTCAAGTAATAAAGCGTTACCATAGAAACACCATTTCCTACTAATGCATTATTGGCATCGTTCCATTCTGGTCTTTGCGTATTCATCCAAATACCGCCTTCAGGGATGAAGTTTGATAGTTTTGCCAATACAGTTGCTAATAGCTTCTCAATAAGATTAACTTTGTAAATAAAGAACGTCTGATCTCTTAACAAAGCACCATCCGCTCCTAATTCCAATCGTTTTTGGGCAATTTTTTCATCTGCTTCATGGTCAAATTCAATAGTATCTTTTGGATTGGTTAAGATGTCTTGATAGCTTTTTATCTTATATGGTACATTAGCATATACAAAAATGTCTTGCTCAAAGTAAGTTTCCAGTTTATTTGGATAATGGTTTTCTATAAACTCTAAAAACTTAAGTAAATATATAATTTGGTGGTCTCCCCAATACCCAATATATGACCATGGATCATCTGCCTCTATTTTTTCCCAATCAAAACCATCTTTGGTTACACGATAGGGGTTATACCCATCAAAAGTAGTAGCGTTCAGGAATTTATGAATCATACTTTCAATGAACTCGGGGTAGGAATGTGCCAAGGCTTCCCAGTTCTGGAAAATATCCCTCCAGTTACCCTCGTAATCCAATATCTTTGAGCCGTCAAATTCACTTGTGGTGTTAATTGAAAACTTGTTCCAAGGCCTACTTGGGTCGCCATGCCTTCTACTAAATTTAAGTGGCATATATTCCATAGCAAGTCTTTTGAAGTTTTTATCCTCATCTTGCTCTGCCAAACCCTTTAAATGATTCAGTGTAAATTTTTCAGGAAGACTATTAAGTAGGTCTTCTTTTTTCTTGAACACCTTTTTATTAGCTATTTCTAAGTATTTTACAAAATCCCACTTTTCAATTTGATAACCATCATCAAAAATACCACCACGCATGATATTAAAAAGCGTGTTTGAAAAATGTCTTGTATTTCTAAGCTTATCCGCTGTAAGTTGAAGTCCATCAGAAGCGGCATTTAACCTCAATAAATTTTTTGATCCTAATGCAACATCTTCTTGTATTATCGCACTTAAATCTGATTCATTTTTAATTAATTCAGAGACCTCAGTTATATTAATCATGGTTTGATTAACATCGGCAACCAACATCCAGTTATGTTCAGATTGAGACTGTAATGACATGTTAGCACAAATAAAATAAGCTCCCTTTTCTGCCTTTACATCTACTTCCTGTGTTATCTTTTGTCCCCTTCTGAAATTATCTAGTTGTAAAGACGATATTAAGTAATTTGGATTTTTTATTCCTGTGGACCAAGCAATCGTAGCCTTTAAGGCTTCACTGGGTTCTGCTTTATCAACTATCATTGAGCTTAGTGCATAGGTTCCTATTCCAGATTTTTTATCTAATTCACATTTTTTATAAGCATCCCCTAGGTTACTTCGCTTAGCTTGCAAATCTTCTGAAATACCATAGGGAAGTATATTTTGGATACCGTCCAATACCGTTACTTCAACGTTTCCATTTGTGTTATTTATTAGAGTAGATTTCTTTATAAAGCCAAATCGATTACTTGAGTTCCATTGATACCTGAAAGTTAAACCTAAATCTTTATTTATTTCTTCAAAAATAACCTTGTTTCCTAAGCTGTTCTTGTATAAATTCCTTTCAGTTTTATAAACACCAATATATCTATCGGCAAGAGGCTCCCATAAATATGTTTTCCCTTTTAAGTGTACTTGAATAATTGTTTTGCTTCCTGTAATATCAGCCGACTCCGTAATCTTATCATCTGTATAATAAGGAAAAAGTGAAGAGTCGCTGTCTTTTCTTCCTGCTGTTAATCCGCCATTACTAGAAATAAACATCCAATGGTTAGAATCGCTTACAATGCTCATGAAGAATGGTCTCATGGCATCAGAATTAGATATCTTATAGTAACTTTCGTTGTCGAAATTAATAAGCTTACCCGTTATCTCTTTGGTTTGAAAAGATGCTTCGTTGTTACCTATATATACTTTTGCTTGGTTCATTAATTTTTAAATTTTTAATCTATGTTTAACTAAAACCCCTTGATTTTAAATGAGGTTTTTACTTTTTTATTCAACTTTAAAAGGAATATTTGCGGTTGCGGCATGGTTAAAGCCATCATCTGCATAAACAAACAACCTATATTCTCCTTTTTTAGGTGATTTAAATTGTAAGTTTCCGTTTAAATTATTAATTATTTCTATTTTGACTGCATCCGGACGTTCTTCTTTATCGCCTCCATCTTTCAAATCGGTACTCTCATATAAAACTTCCCAAGAATACGAAATAGTATCTTTTTCGAAGTCCTTAATTTTAATAGATGCTACCATTTCCTTTCCAGAATCAACAATAATATCATCATAAGCTGTTTTATTATTTATGGTAAAAGATTCTATTTGCGGCGTTCTATTTTCTGGCCATTTATTATTCCATATATAGTGCATCACATCTATAGACTCGGTTTCTTTACCATCCTCTAAAAACACACCGTACCATGTAGGGGTTCGCTCTTGTTTTTGTCCCCATAAAAAGACATAAGATCCTAAGCATTGTATTGTGTCCGACTCAATTGCGATTTGATATCTTTTTAAATAATTAGCTGCTTTTAATGAACTGTTTTCTTCTATAGGTACATTCCAAGACGTTTTTGGCACTTCCCAATGGCCTGTAGCACCCCATTCGGTAACCATATAGGGGCCGGTCCAACCGAATTTCTTTAAATCTTTTGGAAGATTTACAATTGCCGCATATAATTGAACGGATAAAATATCAATGTCTGGACAGCGTTCTTTAATAAGGTCAATTTCTTTTTGAGATATTCCAGCCAGTGTTGTTGTTGTTAAATGATTTGGGTCAATTTCATGAATCATCTTAGAAATGTCGTTAACAGCATCCCATACTTTTGGGTTTGTTGCCCTTAGGTTCAACTCATTTCCTATCGCCCAAATTAATA
Organism: uncultured Flavobacteriaceae bacterium; assembly: GCA_963975495.1. Taxonomy (GTDB): domain Bacteria; phylum Bacteroidota; class Bacteroidia; order Flavobacteriales; family Flavobacteriaceae; genus CAXBID01. The sequence continues at coordinate 4,945 of CAXBID010000042.1, forward strand.
AGGCAGGATGGTCTTTAAATTTTAAAACTTCTTTTCTAATACTTTCTTTTTGTTTTTTTACCGCTTTTTCATCATTGTAATCAAACCCGTGGCGCTCTCTAGCAACTTCTATTCCCATAGTTACCATTAAGCCATATTTATGAGCTTCATCTAAAACCTCTTTTCCGCTTTGCTCTCCGTTATCTGTTCGCCAAGTTCTAAATGAATTTCCGCCGTGTTTAGCCAAAGCTGGAATATTACCAAATTCTAATCCCGCCCCTTTTATATAAAAGGGTTCGTTATCTACTAATAACTGATACTTTCCATCGGTTTTATTTATAGTTACTTTAGCCACTTTACTTTCAGGTGTATTAAATTCTAATTTTATTATATCTTGTTCAGATTTATCATTTTTACACCCCATAAAAATCATGAAGAAAAGACACAGTGTGAAAATATTTTTCATCTAACTTGTATTAATTTATTACTAATTCTCTTTCTATTTGTTCTAAAGACTTTCCTTTAGTTTCTGGGAGTATTTTTAACAACACAAAGAAACCAACAAGTGCAATGGCTCCAAATATAAAAAAGCTTAAGGCGTTTCCAAAGTTGGATAATTCCCATGGGAAAAAAAGTTGCACAAGGGAACTTAATAAAGAGTTCACAAAGGCAATAACACCTATGGCGAGTCCTCTATACTTTATCGGATAGAGCTCAGACAATAATACCCACATTACGGGTCCTAATGAAAATGCAAAGCATGCAATAAAACCTAAAATACCAATTAACACCAAAGTAGCATTCATGGTGGTTGCTGCTTCTAAAATAGCACCATCATTTTTACTGTACACTTGATTCCCTAGTGCCAATTTGATATCGTTTTTGAAATCTACATCATTATCATATGCTTTGTTAGCATAAGATTCTAATTTGTTAGCGTCGGAAAATTCGAGACTTGCTATTGCTTCAGGCGTAAGTTTATAAGTGGCTTCATTAAACCCGTAGGCACTGAGCAATAAACTTATAGCTATTCCTGCAGTACCAATTAATAATAATGGCCTTCTGCCCATTCTATCAATTAAATACATAGCTACAAAAGTAAAAACAACAGTTACCGTGCTTAATAAAACACCCGATGAAAAGGCTGCGTCCGTACCAATACCTGTTTGTTTAAAAATGGATGTAGCATAAAAATAAACCGCATTTATACCCGTTATTTGTTGAAGTATTCCAACTACAAAACCTACTACCAAAATAAAGCGTAACGATTTTTTGAATAAATCTGTAAGCACTAACTTTGATTTGTTTTTCTCTTCGTTAATATTTCTTTGAATTGCCTCTATTTCAACTCTAGCTACTTTTTCTCCATGAATTTGATTAAGCGTTATTTTTGCCTCATCAAACTTGTTTATTAAACATAACCACCGCGGGCTTCTAGGAACAAAAAATAAGGCTCCAAAATACAGGATTGCTGGAATTAACTCGACTCCTAGCATCCACCGCCATACATTGTCATCAGTTAAAAATGTGCTATCGGCGGTATTGTATTTATTAAAAAAATAATTGCTTAAAAACGCAGCGAAAAAACCAAGTACAATATTTAGTTGTTGAATAGATACGAGTTTCCCTCTGTTTTCTGCTGTTGACACTTCTGCAATATACATGGGTGCAAGCACCAGTGCGGAGCCAAATGCCAACCCTCCAACCATTCTTGCTATATAAAGCATTTCATAAGATGTGGCATAAGCCGAAAACAAGGCGGAAAGCGCATAAAAAAAAGCCACAGCCAATAGTATTTTCTTTCTACCAACAATATCACTCAGCCTTCCACAAAAAAGCATGGCAACCATAGCTGCAAAAGAAGGTAAGCTTACTACCCAGCCCATTTGCCCTTCGCTTAAATTAAACTCTGGTCCTGCATAAGACATGACGCCAGAAATGATACCTGCATCAAACCCGAAAAGAAAACCTCCCAGGGATACTACAAATGCAATACGTATTAGTTTTTTAGACATTTCTATTATTCTCGATTAGTTGATGCTATCGTTTGGGCAGAATATGGCAAATTATTCTATATGGTTGCTTAAAACTCCATGGCAAACTGTAATTAATATTTTTATTGTAATCTTTATTTAAAGTTGCTTCCTTATTAATTTTTTTAATGTGAAAGCTCTTTTTGTTAAACACCTTATAAAAACAAAACAAATAATAATGTACTCGCTTTTTTGTAATATTTAATACGAATCTAAATAATGAAAAGAATTAAAAAAATTAACTCCAACAAAACTTCGGTTATTCTATATAATACTCTTTTTAAAGCACTTGGCTAGCATTGGGCAAACCTCAATGCTAGCCAAGAAAATAATTATTTATGGGTTTATTGTAACAGAAACATTATCGAAGTATGCTATAACCCCACAACCTGAAACTGCTCCACAAGCAGCTTTTAACTGCAATGTTACACCGCCGCTCACATCATTGCCAGTAGTTGTGGTAAAACTATAATTGGTCCAAGTATCCGTTGGAGCAAGAGGACCGCCACTAAGAATTTCAGCTTTGGAAACGCCTTCTGGATTTATCTCAGAGAAAAACTCAGCAAAAACAACGCCTCCAGCTCCAGCTAATGATCCTTTTAAATCAAACGAAATTGTTACTGATACGCCAGTACCAATAGCAGGGCTAGTATTTAAATTAGCTTGTTTTATAACAATCTCCGTGCCTTCACCTGCTGTAAGTTTACCAGAAAAAGTTCCTGCTTGGGCTTCTTCGTTAGTAACAGTGAAAACTCCACCTTGAGCGTCAAAAATCGTATAACCCGTAGTATCACCCGTTTCAAAATCACCATTAACGGTAATATTACCATCAACAGATCCGCCGCCACCAGATCTTGGATATAATTTAAGGTCATCAAAAGAAACAGTTAATGCAGCCGGTTGCTCAAAGCCAAAGAATATTATTATTCTATCAAATTTATTTGTGTCTGCTTCTGGGAAATCAAAAGTTAATTCTTCCCATTCATTGGCAACCGATGTTAATTGTGATACTTGATTAAATGTAGCACCATTACTGGTATCTTCTAACTTCAACAATACGTTTGTACCTACATTTGGTGAATATATCTTTAATTTAAAACCTGCATTGTCTGTGAAATTATACTTGTTAGCTGTAAAAATTTGCACATTAGGATAATTTTCGGCGCCTTTAGATATTTCAGCAACTTTACAAGATGAATTTATTGAGCTTGTGGCGTCTGGGTTATCAGCATATACATATCCTACATCGCCTAAAAACAATGTCTCTGTGGTGCCTACCGTTTCGGTTGAACCAGGGTCAGTCGCAAAAGTTATGTTAAGGTCTGCTGCTGCAAAAGATTGCCCGGTTTCTGCAACACAATCTCCGCCACCGCCTGAACCAGTACCGTAAAGCATAAAGTCATCAATATAATAGGTTCCAGGAACATTTTGGCCTACTTCAAAGAATAGTACTATTCTATCAAATTTTCCGCTATCTCCGCTTGCAAAATCAAATGTTAATTCTTCCCAAGCGTTTGCCACTGTTGTTACTTTATCTACTATAGCAAAAGGCCCTGCATTGCCTAATGATTTGTCTTCTATTTTTAACTGAATATTAGTACCTGCGGTTGCAGACCATACTTTAAGCTTAAACCCAGCGTTTGCATTAAAATCAAGCTTGGTGTCAAACTCTATTTGATTGTTAGCAAATTCTGCATCTGGACTTCTTACAATTTGACCTACATAACACGACTTGTTTACATCATTATCAGTGTCAGGGTTTAATATTCTTGTCATAACTGAACCATCATCTGTAATGGTTGACGTGGTACCTTCTGTTTGAAACGTTAAATTAAAGTCTGCTACTTCCAGAGATTGCTCCGTTTCTGGTGTACATGGCGGTGCTGGTGTTTCAATTTGCATAATATCATCCATATAAAACGTGCCTGCAGTTGTACCAGGACCATCAACGAATATCACCAATTTTGAGTATGTACTAGTAGCCGTAAAATTAAACGAAAGTTCTTCCCACCCACTACCATTATGACTAACAACAACATCTGGTGTAGATGACGATCCCTCCTCAAGTTTCAATAGAACATCTACTGCGGCATCTGCCCAGAAATTCATTTTAATAGTTCTTTCAGTAGCCAAATCTATAGCGGTTCCCAGTTCAAAAAACAGGCCTTCAAATGTCGCTCCGCTATTTGTTATAGCGCCTACTTTAGATGCTACATTATTTGTTCCTCCAGGAGCGGGATTATCAACTACTTCAAACGATGCCCCTTCAAAAACCGTAGGCTCATACTTAGTATTTGCACCGTCAAAAGTAATTGGCAATGTGGCTATTTCAGGAATTAAAATCGTTATCTCATCCTCAAATGTATCGGATGCTCCTGCTAACACTGATGCCGTTAATAAAACGGTGTAAGTCCCGTTCTGATATGCCTTAACAGGGTTAATAAGTGATGAACTTTTTCCATCTCCAAAATCCCAATTATAATTAGTGGCATTTGTTGAAAGATTAATAAAGGTTACCACTCCCGTGTCTGCATTAATAGTATAGGTAAAGCCGGCAAGAACTCTTGGTAAATTTGCGTCATCATCCTCGCAACCTAAAAAGGTAACCGCAAAGATTAAAATCAATATTTGTTTAAATGTTCTGATTAATTTTTTCATTGTCTTTTTTATTAGTTGTTATAGCTTTTATATACTCTTACATAATCTACGAGCATGGTTTGTGGAAATACGGTTTCATCGTTAGGAGACCCAGGTAGTGTTCCTCCAACAGCCATGTTTAATATGATATAAAACGAATCGTCAAATACCCATTCTCCAGGAACATCTTCTGGAGTAATTTGGTTGTATAACACATCATCTATATAGAAATTAATATACCCTGGTCCCCATTCTATACCAAATATGTGAAAACCAGCATCAAATCTATCATTCTCTAATTCGTATGATTTACTAATGGATTCACCTCCCGAGTATCCTGGACCATGTACAGTACCAAAAACTCTGGTTGGGTCATCACCAACATATTCCATGATATCAATCTCTCCTATTTGAGGCCAAATTTCAGTTCCGTTTTTATCGTCTCCTAATAACCAAAACGCTGGCCAAATGCCTTGACCATAAGGCAGTCTAATGCGTGCTTCCCAGCGTCCGTATTGCTGTTCAAATTTTCCTTTGGTTAAAAGTCTTGCAGATGTGTAAGATGCTCCATTAAAATTTTCTTCTTCAGCTGTAATTATTAAAACACCATTTTGTACTGTTACGTTTTCAGAACGGTTTGTGTAGTATTGCAATTCATTATTGCCCCAGCCATTTTCTCCTGTTCCAATGTTATAGTTCCAAATGGCAGGATTAGGAGCACCATCGGTATCGAACTCGTCTGCCATAACTAATTCTGTAAATCTTGCTACTGTTTGCTTTTCATCAGTCGAGCAACTTAAAGTGGCTAAGCATAGGGTTGTTAAGAAAAGACATTTTTTTAAAATGCCTCCTGTTTTTATCTTATATTGATTTTTCATAATCTCTTTATCTTTTAATTTTTTAAAACCATTCCTTTATTTATAGTAATAGACATTATCAACGTATATGTCTGAAATACTGCCATCTGTTATAAAAAACAATAACCCTAATTGAGAACGATTAGCTAGTCCAAAATCGGCAAGTGGCACATCTAAACTAATCCACTCATTTGCCGTGAATGTGTTTGCGCTAAAGGTAACCGAACCAGATGTTTCATTATTGCCAACAGAATTTAACAACTCTAACGTAATAAAATCACTAGAATCAATGGCCTCATTAACTTTAATATCAACATGAAGATACGTCATATTAGTAGCATTAACAGAAGGAACATCCATGAACGTGCCGATTGCAACAAAATTCAATTTGGTATAATTAATAATAGCGTCCCCATTAACATCTAAAGGGGGTGCTCCTCCTTCGGTGGTTTGAAAACCATCTAAAAAGAATCCGTTATAGTAATCTACAGGAACATTATTATATGCATCACTGAATATAGATATTACATCACCTTCGTTACGTGCGGGAGGTATTGGTGCAAAGTCAAAAGTACCTCCAGCGTCAATGATTAACGAACCCTTAGCAGCTACACCGGCAACGGAGGCTGTTATTGTTGCTACACCAGAATTTATAACAGATACTTCACCAAATTCATTAACTATAGCGACATCTGTATTGGATGAATTAAAATCAAAATACGACGGTGTAGCACTTACAGTGACATTTTTACCAGAGGACAAGTTGACCGTCTGTGTAAGCCCTGTTAATTGGATAGGAACTCCTAAAAAGGCAACCTGCTCAACATTAACACCATTTAAAATGGATGGTTTTGGTTGACCAATGCTTCCTAGTTTTTCAAACTTCAACTCATCAATCCAAAAGGTATAACCAAATCCACCTGTAGCCTGCGTTCCTGCAGAATACCAAAACATGCCTCTTTCTTCAATAAGTTTTGAAGGGTCTGGTAATGGAATAACATATTTAACCCAATTTGTGGATAGATTTACGTTTGATCTCGTTACTTGATATTTATTTTCTCCAAAATCTTGACCAAAACCCATTTCGCCTATAGAAACACCTTGTGAGGCTTTTGCCCAAAAAGTTAAGGCGTTATATCCTGTTAGGTCTCGGCCAGCTCCATCTACTCTAAATATGGCGCCCGCATAACTTCCTTCTGGGTCATCGGCATTTGGAACATCGAAACGCATTGATGCATTGCTATTATACCCTACACTTTCGTCTACAGTCCAAGCCGTTGCTTTAGAACCTGCAAATGGAAAGTAAAAATCTGTACCTAATCCTATTGGTGAATCAGCAAACACCTCTGGAGCAGTTGAAAACGTTGCAAATACAGCTTCATCTGACAGTTCTCTCTCGCAACTTAATACAAGTGTAAAAAGGAACCCTAAAAGGAATGTCGTTTTTGTATATGTAAATTTTATATTTTTCATTTTAATTTTGTTTTATTTACCGATATTGATGTGTACGTATGTTCTAATTTCCCATTCGCTTCCATTACCAAATCCTACAGGGCTTATTGGAGGTATTGCTGGAAACGTGTTAGGTGGAACCGCAGTAGGCAAATACCTAGGTGAATTTTCGTCTAACGATCGCCACATACCGCGGATACCAATCTTAGTATCTGGTAGAATAAACCAATCTGGTTTTCCTATTGATGTAGAAATGTCAATCATATTTTGAACAGGGAATGTTAAGTTAAAATCGCGATAGTAATCAAAAGGGCCCCAATCGTTAACCTTAAATCCATATTCTATTTTCCATTTTTTGTATATCATTCTAATATCTCCTCCAAAACGATCTATGGTTCTTTCGCTATCACCATTCGCTTGTGCGGTACCACCATAGATATTACCAATGATACCCAAGTCTGGGCTTACTTTAGAAACGATTCGAGAACTTATTTCCCATAAATCCTGCGCTGGTGCAGATTGTGCAAAAGCGAAAAAAGTACGATCTGCCTGAAAACCAATTGCAGCATCTTGCGCCGTTGGATGATAACGATATACAAAACCTAGGTTGAACGCCAGTTTCGCATCCTCTGAGCGGTCGTTATCCCAATCATAAAACCAAGACCCTGGTGTTGGATCAAAAGTTAGCAATAACTCTCCTGCTGTAGTCTCCCTGTTACCTCTTACAGCAAAAGGGTCGTCTATAACATTTCTTAATCTTCCTGGTGCAGTTACGTCATTTGGCATTGGATCTACTAAAGGTTTTTGCCAAAGGAAGTTTGGCGCAATTTGCCAGTTGCCTAAAGTATAAGTGAACCCAGAAAGTATATTGGTTTGGTTACTACTACCTGAATCTTTTAGTTTCCATCCTGTAAACGTTCTTGTGGCATCAGCACCGCCATTGGCTACTAAGCCCATATAAGCAGCTTGACCATACCAGTTAAATTTACCGCCTTGATACGTTATTTTGGCTTTTCCTCCCCAGTTGTCGTCTGAGTTTATTTTATCTTGATACACCACATAGTTTCCAGGACCACCTGTTACATCTTGAAACGTACTTCCATTTAGAGGTCTGCCTCCCCAAATACCCCCTAAAGTAATACCAACGGGTCCAAACTCTCTTTCTAAAGCTATGGTAGCACGCTCTGTTGGCCATGGCGGAATAACACCACTTCGAACTTGATTTTGATCAAGAACACGCCTGCCATTCTCATCAAACTCTAAGCTTGTATCCAAATCTCTATTATAAATTCCTGTGATGTCCCAATGCTTGAAATGTGTTTGGTATTTTAAAAGTACCGTTGGGTTGGCTCCCCACCATAATTGTGGGCCAAAAGCCGCTTTAAGTCCTTTTAAAGCGCCTTTACCGTCTATCTCCATTCCTAATATCTCACCATTATATATGTCGAGGTTTGGCCCATAGTTTGCTTCCGGGTATAAACCGAAGAAGTCTCCTTCATAGCCCCAATGGTAATGCCCGGTTCTATAAAAACCCCTTATATCGGCAACTTTAGTATTCCACTCATATTCTGCATTATAAACTCGAACTCTGTTGTTATCTGTTATTACGACTTCTTCTCCATTTGAATTAATTACAGTAATAGGGCGTCCAACATTCTCATAAAAAATTTCGTTTATTGGATTTTGCGCTACGTTACCAAGAATATTGAAATTTACCTCGGCTGTCATGTTTGATGCTGGGCTTCCTTCAACGCCAATATAATAAGATTGCATATTATCAAACCCTAACTGGTTTGGAAACGTTTCTTGATCTGGATTTTCAGTTTCTGGTGTTGTAATTAAACTTCCACCTGTATTGAATGTTGTAAATTCAGCTCTCAATCTACTTAAACGAACCTTGCCGCTACTAGCACCTACTAGTGCTGCCTTATCGCCACGGGCTTTTAAAACCGCTTCCATTAATTCAATATTATCAAAATGGTTTTTTACGAATTCAGCATCAACACCTTCTCTGTAAGGATTTAATTGATGTGCTTCTTTTAAGGCATAGTAAGCTGCTCTTGGGTATAAGTCATAAAGTCCTCTTGGGCTAGTTGGCCCTTTGGCACAAATACCAAACCACTCCTCATTCATGTTGTTTTCGCCTGGTGCAAGATCTATGGAGTAACCACCATTTGCCCATGATGCGTTTGTATCGTGAACATCTGCGTTTTTTCTATCATCAAAGCCAAACTTCCACCAACCATCACTAAATTGAAACGTAAAACCGCCTATTGAGTTTTCAGCTTTTCCTAAACCAGCAGCATTTTCATAAATCTCTTTCCAATTGCTTACCAAATAGTAAGCTTGTGATTTTTGGTCTTCTTTATTTTCTATGGCATTAAATGCATCTGCCCCAAACTCAGTAAACATTAAAGGTTTATTAAGTTTCTCTTTTACAACATCAAACATATCTGTAAAAGATGCGCCACGGTAGGTATTAGTGCCGTATATATCAACATCTTTACATTCTTCGGCGACGATATCAATGAATAAGACATCTCCATTAGCAATAGCCACTGGATGCGATGCATCCATAGACTTCATTATTTTAGCAGCCTCATTCATTAACTTATACATGGGTCTTCCTCGGCTTTCCCCTATAAAGTTTATTCGACCTTCATCATCTGGAAAGTCTTCTGTTTCTGCTCCTGCCCAGAACAGCCCGTAGTTGTTCTCATTTCCCAATAAATAAAGTAATAAACCTGGTGTGTTTTTATATTCTTGAACAAGGTTCTTTACTTCCGATAAAAGATGCTCTTTAGTTTTGGGGTCATCGTAAATGGTAACAGGTGTCCAAACGCCTTCTAGTGTTAAGCCATACCGCCCAAAGGAGTGGTTTAACATGGTATAAATTCCATAATTTTCATAAATGTATTTAATCCATCTTGCAGGAACACCTGTGTATTGACGTATTGCATTAACATTCATGTTCTTTAGAAGAGACATTTCTGTATCAAGTCCGGCTTTTATGACATCATCGGACTTGTTCCAAAAATCAGCATTCACGGTATTGGTTCCTATTGGAATATAATCCCAGTTCATACCGTTAATCATGAAATCTTCTCCATTGACAACCAATTTCATTCCTTCGTCATTACTTACAACGGATACTTTATTGGACTGTGAAAAGGCAGTAATTGTAAATAAGAAAAGTACTAATCTTAGAAAATTGTTTTTCATAGTTTATTTAGTTTTCGAGTTAGTTTGAAAATAACCTTCGATCTATTAAGGCTTTGGCATATAAACCACTAAGCTATTTTCAGAAATTTAAATTTAGTCCATTAAATTACTGATTTCGCAAAAAACACCTCAACAAAAATCATACACTGTTAAAAAACATGCTATTTATTAAGAGAATAGCAATATTTACGGGGTTTAACTAGTAAATTACATATTAGTTAAACCGTGTAAAAACCTTCTTTTTTTCCTTAATGTTGTGGCAATGTATAGGCAAAATTTTGAAGTGTTGTAGTTTTTGTTATGACGAATTTAGTTATAAACACCTATAAACATTGCAAAGTTTTATTTTTAGCACTATTAGATGTAAACCATGTGTTTTTCTTAAAAATAGGCCATTACATTGTTGGTTTTTGTAAAATTGCTAATTCAGCTTTTTGCCATTCTACAAATTAAACAAAGGAACTGTGTCGTTTGTGGGTGTGATCTTGATATATAATCTGAAAAATTGAATGGTATTGATGTTCATTTTAAATATTCTAACAATCAATTACTTTGTGTTGTTGTGATTAAAATTTTTGGTATCTTAGATTAATTAAGATGAGCGAATGGACTACAAAAGAATAGAACAAGAATTTTGGGAAAAAGGTTTTGTTATTTTTGAAAAATTTTTTCCTGATGACTTAATGGACAAATATCAACAAATCAATCTTGATCAATTTAGTAAGAATGCTGATTGGGAACACACTAGTGATTATATATCAAAATCTGAAAACGAGGTTGTTCCATGGTTTCCATATCAAGAAAACAAACCTTATTTCGATGATATCGATAAAAACGAAAAGTTTAATAAGGTTACTGATGCTATTCTAAATAATAGCTGGAACAATCTATATTGCATGATGATGTTTTCAAAAGCAGGTAGTAAAGGTCAGGCTTGGCATCAAGATTGTCCGCCAGAAAACCCAAAATTATTCAATTTAAATCGATTGGTTTATACGCATGATATCACCGAAGAAACAGGCGGAGAAATTGTAATCATGCCAGAAGCACATAAAGCTGGAGTTTTACCTGTTGGCGTACCCCATGAAGACATAGAAGGGCAAATTGTTTTTCGCCCTAAAAAAGGGACTGTAATATTTTTACACGGCCATTGTTTTCATAGGGTAATGCCTGTAAAAAAAGACAGGGTCTCATCTAATTTTAGGGCAGCGCCTTTAGGCGTACCTGAAGACATTACTGATGTTTGTGTGTATAGAAACATGAGATACAAATTTTCTACAGCCGAAATAATTGAAGAACGCTTTTAGAAAAGAATTCAATTTATCTCAAACACATTATAGGTTCTAGTCCATTCAACAAATTGTCCAGGCAATACATTTATATCAAAAAACAACTCTGGGCTTACAACGTGACTCCAACCCCAAAGATTTACTTTAGTTGTTTTAAAACTTCCTTTTTCACTAATCCCGATATTGCTTTTGGTATTTATCAGCTCCCAACTAGCGTCAACTTCCTCACTTCCTGAAAGATTGCTAAAAAAGAACTGTTCATTTGGAGTATTATTAAACGTAATTTCTCTTTGACCTATCTCAACTTTATTTTCTGGATTAAATGTCTTTTCAAATAATTTTGGTTTGAGTTGAAATGGAAATGTTAAGATGTAATTAGACCCCATAAAATCCTTATTAATTGCTAAAAAATTATGAATATATTCGTTAGTTGAAATGGTTTTCTTACCCGTATTTTGTAAAGAATATTTAATCTCAAAACTACTATCAAATAATTCAATTTCTTTTTTTAATTCATAACTAAAACCATTAATCATTTGTGACTTGCAATAAATAGTTATTTTATTGGATTTCTTTTTTACTTTAAATATGGCAGGTTGAATATCATAGCTTTTAACAAAATCATATACTTCGTCATCTTTTTTCAAAAGTCCAATCCCTATTTTTTGAAACCATTCCCCTTTACTTATTTCGTCATAGCCAATAGGCCTCTCAATTCCAAACTCATTATATAAGCCTTTCCCATAATCATTTTCATTTTTAACATCCATTCTTTCAGCACCGGTAACATAAACGTTTTTAAATTTTACGGCTGTAATTTTACCTGTCCAATCAAACCTAGAGAGGTTATAATTTTTTAATGGGCTATCAATATGAATTTCTAAGTTTTTGCTTTTTAATATATGTGTCATTATATTGTGTTTTTCAAGCTGGGCGGTGCCAAGAAAAGGTACTATTATAATAAAAAACAGGATTCTTGTTTTCATTAAATATTATGTTTAAATCTTCTTTATTGCATGCCAAAAAGTTAAGCTTAAATGAGATGTGCCGATATTATAAAAACTATTTTTTAATCAGCTTGTTCTCAAGAAATAATAGATCGTTTTTCTTACTGCTCCTAAATTTATTTGGCGCAAGCATATTAAAGTTACCCAGCATGATATCTACATCGCCATCGCCATCAAAATCCCCTTTTTCCATTACTAACCAATTTCCGTTTTTAGCATCTTCGGTTGTGTGTGCGGTAAATACATAGTTAGTCGTGTCCTTATTTTCCAAATAAACAAAACCTTCTTCAAGACCATCTTCAAAATCTGGAAAAAACGATAATACGGCAAAATCGAAATCGCCATCCATATCAAAATCATCAACCAAAACACGCGTTGCGCCATTAATGGGATAAAACCATTTTTCTGTAAATTCATTTTTACCGTTATTAATGAATAACCGCACACCATGATACGGTTTTAAGAATCTAGAATAATCTGCATTGTCACCATTTGCCAAAAGTATGTCCAAGTGTCCATCATTATTATAGTCCAACAGAGAAAACCAGCTAGAGCCATATTCTGGTGGCATCAATACCACAGGATCCACACTAAATTCTAAGTTATCTTTCTGATAAAAGATATAAATTCCTTCTCTACCCTGTGCAAATAAAGCAACTATATCCTTCTTTCCATCATTATCCATATCTACCACATCCACTTTTATACTGCCTGGTAGTGCCAATAAAGTCCTTTTCTTGAAAACAGACTCTTCTTTTACGAGTAATGAAAGTTCTCCGGTGAGATGCCCAAACTCGCAGATGATAATTTCATTTTTCCCGTCATCATTAAGATCAACTATTTCAGTATAGACAGGCCTATGGAGCGCTTTAAAAAGTGGCGTTATAGTATCTGAATCCACACTGTAAATAACACCCTTAGGAACTTCGCTTGGATTCATAATGCCTATTTCTGTTGCAAAAAAGATACTATCTATTGTAACACTAGAAATAATTGGTGAGTTTAAAACCAATTTTAAATCAGGTTCACTTTTCAAATCATATAATTGACCAAAAACATCACCTACTAACAACTCCTTCGTATTGTCGTCGAACTTAATATTTACGATGCCCCCAGATGGCTTAACCTTATTCACGATTTTAAAAGAAGGCTCAAATTGGGTTAACACAGAATTTCTTCCCTTTCTAACTGGTAAATTTGGAACACTATCAGGAGCCATTCTTATTACATAATCATGGAGTTGTTGCCATGTTAAGCTATCCAATAATGGCACTTCTGGATAAGCTTTATTAAATTCTATATGATACTTTTCTATCTCCGAATATCTTGGAGATCCATCCGTATAATCCTTTAAACCCATTCTCTTTGCCATTTCAGGCAGCACCTTATTTTTCCATAAAGATTTTGGAATGTTTGCTGGATTGGGAACCATATGGCAGCTCCCACAATACACTTTATAGTCGTTTTCTAAATTCACAAGTTTTTCTCTTTGTTCTCTTTTATGTAAGAATGAAAATATTAAAATGGCACCAATAACAATAAGAGCAATAGCAGTTAAGAAAAGGATTATTTTCTTTGGTCCCAGTTTAAATTTGTTTTTTTGTGACATGTAATTTATTGCTATTTGACTTTAAAAATAATGTAATGACTACTTCGCTTTCTCTATTAATAATAACACAGATATGTTTCTTCCATGCTTGTATTCACTTTTAATTTTTAGCTGGCTTAATATTTAACCCAATATTAGGAATGTACCATAAGTCATTTTCTAAATCAACACCACCACCCATTTGTTCTTGAACAACCCGATCGACAATAAATACTCCTTTTTTTGCCATGTCTCTAAAATTGTCTATCCCATTATTAGGGAAACCAACCCTGGTCCGGTGGATATTAAATTTGTCGGCAAATTTTCGATTAAACGTTTTTTCAATACCTTCCTTTCCAATCATAAAACCTAATAGGCCTCCCCAAGTAGCAGTGGGATTATCAGAATCCCAGCCAGCTAATGCTCCAATTTTTATGGTCTGCTTAATATCTCCTTCTCCATATAATATGCTAACAATACTAACGGCAAAGTTAATCCCTGAAGCGAAACATCCGTTACAATATAAGTTTTTTGAAGTCATGTTATAACCATCCTCTTGATTAACTTGATACTTTGTATAAAGTTCATCTCTTACTTGTTCCCAAGGAATATTTTCTTCAAACCTGCTTAACACATAGTCGAGCATTTTTGCTGAATAGGAATCATTCGGCAGACTTTTTCTAGCCTCTTTTGTCATCCATAATATCTTTTCTTTCATCGAGAGGTTTTCGTCCACATAAGAAGCCAATGAATACATAATTACATAAAATTCAGAAGCCCATTCAGCATTATACCTTGCGGTAGTTTGTATGGGTAAATGTGCCATTTTTAAGGCAATATCTGGACGTGCTGGAGCAAATAAGCCAAAAATCTCAGTAGTTAATTGAGCATCTATCATTTCATATTCAGGGTTATTTAAAGGATTTCCTGTTTCTGGAGGAATCATCCCTTCTTGCATCAAATGAAATGCTTTTTCGTTAGATACCCATAAATAATTTTCTTCCTCAGGCTTAATATGAGACAGCCAACCCTCCCGAATTTGCTCACCGGTTAGCACAGATGTTTTATTGTTAAACCTTAAATCCGCAAGAAGGTTTAAAGGATAATTTATTAAAAAATCTAATTTAATTTACTTCTGAATGT
>CAXBID010000043.1:0-20122 GCA_963975495.1 uncultured Flavobacteriaceae bacterium
CAATTGATTTTGTTGAATAACTAATAACAGCACAAATATAATTTCAAACTTAGCCTTATGCGAAAAATATTATTTGGTGTAGTTGTTACTTTAATTGTCCTATTTACTTTCAAGTATTGTAATGAAAAAAAAGAAGATAAAATAATACTTCAGGAAAGTTCTGCACTCATTCAAGAACAAATTAAAAACGTTGGAAAACTCATAGTTACTGAGGGCCATTTTAGTCAAGTTTTCAATTATAAAAATTCAAAGGATATTTTAGGAGATTATTTAAGCTTTGAAAAAAAAGCACTTGTAGTTGTGAATGCTGAGGTGACTATTGCTTACGATTTAAGTAAAATTGAATTTGAAGTAGATGAAGCAAACAAAACACTTACCATTTTAAATATTCCAGAACAGGAAATAAAAATAAATCCAGATTTGGAGTATTATGATGTACAGGCCGATTTTTTAAATCCTTTTGAAGCTAAAGATTATAACGATATAAAAAGTATTGTAAATGCTTCATTAGAACGAAAAATTGAGAATTCCGATTTTAAGAAAAATGCTGAAAACAGATTGATTAGTGAGCTTTCTAAATTTTATATTCTAACCAATACTTTAGGTTGGACATTGAAATACAATAGCACACCAATTACAAAAACAGAAGCGTTACAAAACTTGAAGTTATAGCTTGCTTTTCAAATTAATCCATCCACCGCCATTTGTAGCATCAATATTATTTAGGTTTAAAAATTCAGCAGCTTTAGCTGATCGTATACCACTTTCACAACATACTATAACAGGCTTGTTTAGTTTACTTACTTCATCCACTTTCTCATTTAACTCGTTTAATGGAATGTGAATTGCATTTTTAATATGGCCGTTATCCCATTCACGTTTTGTTCGCACATCTAAAATCAAAGCGCCATTTTTTAAATAATTTTCAACTTGACGTTTTTTAGCAGAAAAAATAAAATCTAAAAATCCCATATTCTTATTTTTTTTTAAAATTACGCAAATAGATTTACAAAAGGAAATTTGTATCTTCAACCCATAAAGTTAATCTCTTTTTATTGATGGAAAACCCATATGTTGCACTAAAAATTGAAAACAAAGTTGGATATATAGAATTCTATCATCCCAACCGAAACTCTATGCCCAGTGATGTGTTATCGCAATTAGAACAAACTATTATTGATGCGGGAACTAATGATGAAGTAAAAGTAATTGTTTTAAAAAGTGGCGGCAACCGGACGTTTTGTGCAGGTGCTAGTTTTAACGAGTTAATTGCTATTGAAGACGCCGAAACGGGTGCGCAATTTTTCTCTGGTTTCGCCAATGTTATTAACGCCATGCGTAAATGTCCAAAACTTATTATTGGAAGGGTACAGGGAAAAGCTGTTGGCGGCGGTGTTGGTTTAGCGGCAGCTACTGATTATTGTTTAGCAACACAATATGCATCCATAAAACTAAGCGAATTAAGTATAGGCATTGGTCCTTTTGTAATTGAGCCAGCAGTTTCCAGAAAAATAGGTAAAACAGCCATGTCTCAAATGACAATTAATGCGGAACAATTTTACTCAGCAGAATATGCAAAAGAAAAAGGCTTGTTTGGTGACGTTTTTGAAACTACCGAAGCTTTAGATGAAGCCGTTTCTTCACTTGCAGAACAGTTAGCTAATTACAACCCTGAAGCTTTAAAGGAAATAAAAAAAGTGTTTTGGGAAAATACCGAGCATTGGGATGACCTACTCTCTAAACGTGCCGAAATTAGCGGTAATCTTGTTTTAAGTAAGTTTACAAAAAAAACGTTGAAACGGTTTAGGTGATAATCTCAAGAATCTAAGAGTCTGTTTAAGAATTTGTGATTGGAATTTTTATTGGCCATTTTTGATGCAGTATGAGGCATAATTTTTAAGCATAGCCATAGCTACGGTTCAAAATTGTAACGAAATAATGCGCAAAAAGGGGCATAAAAAAATAATTGACAAAATCTTAAGACAGACTCTAAGTTTCAAATAATTTTAAGAACAAATAATTTGTGTTGGTTTTTGTTTATTTTAGGTATTCAAAATTAATTATATTTACGGGATAACAGTGATAAAAAACTTACTATATCTTGGCTTATTTACGGGATATGAGTTATAAAAGTTACTATATAACACGATGTGATGGAATACTCCGCTATCGCTACGTCTTCCATCACATCGACCCGCCGGACAAGTCCGCTGATGCGTGGAGCAACGTCGCTCCGCTCCGAACTCCACACATCAACGGATATAACCAATTTCCGAAATTTTATTACCTTAACAGGCAACAAAATCCCAAAAACTGGCCATATCCGGCGGGTCGTTGTGGTGCATTCCCCACATCACGGAAAACCGAGATTAATTTCTACAGATAACGTCAAATTTTTAGACTTTTTTAAAAAAATTCAGAGCCTAAAAGTTGACGAAAGCCTATGAATAAAGGATTGTAAACAAAAATTGACTAAATTTGACGTTAGTCAGAATTTGAACCACTGCATAATTTGAATAAAGCAGATTTTTAAAATGAAAACATACAAATCAAAATTCGGATATGAAGTAATAGTGTTCCTAACAGTAATTTTCGGGGCGATTATTGGATTTATGATTTATCAAAGTGAACCCATAAAAGCAATAATTTCAGTTTGCGGAATATTCGCTTTGGTTTATGGATTTTTTCTTTACCTGAACTTTTCAACTGAATATACTATTACCAAGGATGGTCTATTGAAAGTAAAATGCGGATTTGTTTACAATAAATTGTTTGATATTGATAAAATTAAGTCAATAAAAAAGAGTAATAATTTGATTTCATCTCCTGCTCCATCTTTGGACAGAATTGAGCTGACTTACGGACAATTTGGTTCAATCGTAATTTCACCAAAAGATAAATTTGAATTTGCAAATGAATTGACTAAAAAGAATCAAAAAATTGAAAATAAACTGACTGAATAAAAAAAACGACACCACAACACCGTATAAAAATAATGCGGTAGTTAGTGCTTAATCAAAGGGTAGTGCTATTTTGTTACGTCTGATTTTCCTTCGGAAAATCCTCGCATACAAAACCGCACTATTCTTATACATAAACGTTATCTTCAATGGCTCAAAAAAATGAATTGTTGGAATTTCTAGCTAAACGGAAAAGAACGGAATTATCAATAATTATGGAGGGTACTCAAACTCGGACGAAGTTGAAAAACAATATGCTGGAATTTTCACTCGGACGGCAATAACATACTGCATTTGACAAAATTGCAGACGAAAAAAGTCCCGCAACACGATTGCGTCAAGGGCTTTTCAGTTTTATAAATGCTTATCTTTTTCTATGTGCAACTTGAGTATTTTCCAAAACTCTCTTTAAATCTAAATCTTGGAAATCAAAACTGAAATCAATAAAACGAGAAACCCCTTTCATTTTAATATTTTGAGCTTTGCCGTTTTCATCTAGCGAAAAAATGGCAAAGGCATCTGCTTTCATGTCTTGGTATTCCCATTTTATTGCAAAAGTATTGCCGTTATAAAATGCCATTTTGCCATTTAACCTTGGCGACTTATATGATTTAAACCATAAATCTCCATTTTTATCAAGTACTTCAACTTTTCCAAACCAGTCATCTTCGTATATTCCAATGTAATTATCTTTGCTGACTTTTACATTTTTATTTGCTTCAACTTCAGCCCAAACTTTTTCGGAATCAGGGTCACCCATTTGCCCCTCTTGCTGTTGCATTCCCTTAGCCATCTCGAGCCAGTTGATACCAGTTTCTAATTTTAAGTATTCTTCCAATAAAATAAAACCCATCAAACCATTCAAGAAACCAGCACCTTCCGAATTGTTCAGAACAACGACACCAAGCTCCAATTCTGGAATCAAAGTTACCTCCGAAGACATTCCCGCGATTAACCCAGAATGTTCAACTTTAAAAAAACCGTTAAAATCCGACAAAAACCAACCTAATCCATAACCTGAAAAGTGTGACTTAAAAGGCGACCTTGGGTCTGATTGTTTATTCATTGCCGTGTGAACACGCCACATTTCTTGTTGCTGTTGTTTTGAGAATAAAGTTTTGCCCAAATTAGCACCATATTTACCCTCGTGCAAATGTGCTAACATCCATTTGCACATATCATTTGCACTAGCCCAAATTCCGCCTGCCGCACCGTTCATATTTTGTTTCAAATTGGCATTCAAATCTGGTTTGGGATTTTGAATTGCATTCAACTTTTTACCATCAAAAGAATGTGCAACAGCAATGTTATCATTCTTAAATGCAGCATCATAGCTGGCATAAGAATTATGCATTTCCAAAGGTTTTAGAATCTCTTCGTCAACAAATGTCTCCCATGTTTTTCCGCTTACTCGTGCAGTAAGTTCGCCTGCGACTAGGTACAACAAATTATCATAATCAAACTTTGTCCTAAAAGCTGTAGTTGGTTCAAAGTGTTGAAAAGCGGTAAGCACATCATTGATTGTAAAATCCGAACCATCTGGAAAAATCATTAGGTCGCCAGCACCAAGACCCAAACCACTTCGATGCGTCAAAAGGTCTTGAATGTTGAAGTTGTTCGTAACATAATCGTTATACATTTTAAATTCGGGTATATAATCGATTACCCTATCTTCCCACTTAATTTTTCCTTGCTCAACCAAAATCGCCAATGCAGCGGACGTAAAAGCCTTGGAATTGGAGGCAATGCCAAATGGAGTATCTGCCGTTACCGCTTCTTTTAAATCGACCGAGTTTACACCATAACCTTTTACGTGTACAATTTTACCGTCTTTAACGACACCTATTGCAAAACCCACAGTATTATCCAGCGTATTGATTGCCTTATTGACTATGCTATCAATTTGCTTTGGAGTCATTTGGGCAGTTACCCTTACCGAAGACATTAGTAATATCAGCACAAACAAAGCTGTAATTTTAAAGTAATCAATTCTAATTTTTATTCTGTTATTTCGTTCTATATTTTTCATGATAAATTGTTTTTCAGATTATTAAATATTTTTGTTCCGCCCATTTCAAGCTGAATGAAAAGGACAATTAGCACTAGGATTATCGAAGTGTATGTTACAATTGAATGTTCAACCGTACGCACGTTACTTGGTAAGCTGAAAAGTATTCCAAGAACTACAATCAATATAACCGACACTATTAAAGCTTTAATGCCTTTAGCTTTGTAGCGGGCTATTTGAAGTTTTGAGCTTTTTTGTTTCTGTATTGCCTTCAAAATAACCCCCTCCAAGTCAATAGGCTCATTAACTTCGACTATTTTCCCCAAGATTTCTTTTAAGTGGTCTTTATCTTCCATTTTAATAGGGTTTTTTAATTTTTTCATCCTTTAGCATCTTATAAAAACTTGTTCTACCTCGATGTAAAAGAACTTTTACATTAGCTTTGGTAAAGGCGGTTATTTCCTCAATCTCCACAATACTTTGGTCATCAATGTAATACAGTTGCAGAATCAACGCTTCTTTTGCAGGTATCTTTTCAAATACACGTTTTATCAGCTTCTTTAAGTGTTGCTTTTCCAATTGAGCAATGCCGTTGTTGAATGCGGTTTTTTCATCATCCGTAATTGAGTATTCTCCCGCTACTTCATCTTTCCGCTTTTGTCGTTTTATAAACTGCAATGCGGTATTTACCACAATCCGATAAAACCAAGTTGAAAATTTTGCGTCGTTTCTAAAGTTGGTCAGCGAAGAATAGGCCGTAATAAAACTGTCCTGAACAACATCCTTTGCATCGTCCTCGCGTTTTACGATTGAAACAGCTACTCCAAAAGCCTTGTTTTGATATGTTCTTATGAAATAACCAAAAGCATTCGTGTTTCCATTTAAAACCTCATTTATGTAATGGGCATCCATAAAGGGCTATTTGTTTTTCTGTAATTTCTTTGCCCAGAAAAATGATGCGATAAGACTTATACCACCAAACAAGAGCATAAAAGACGGGTAAAAAACCACTTCGTCAATTTTTAAGGCTTTTTCTAAGAGATATGCCAATAACAGACCGAAAGCAATACCTACCATCAAC
Organism: uncultured Flavobacteriaceae bacterium; assembly: GCA_963975495.1. Lineage (GTDB taxonomy): Bacteria > Bacteroidota > Bacteroidia > Flavobacteriales > Flavobacteriaceae > CAXBID01. The sequence goes on from CAXBID010000043.1 coordinate 6,050, forward strand.
ATTCCTAGTTTCAATTCTAGATATCGACTATTATTTGAAGGTGCATTTGTATCGATTCCTTTTTCAATTTTAGCCATACGCTCTAAATGTGATGCTTTAATAAAAGTGTAAATCGTGTATCCTGCGGCGACAAATAATGCCACTAATACAATTCCAGGTCCAAAGACAAAATCATTCATTGTTTTATGTTTTTAAAAGTTACATATATGATTATTACCAATCCAATAAGGTTACAGATTTTGCAATATACTTTTAAAAAACTTTCCTAAACCAATAATATCGGACATTTAGAACAAATCGAAAAACGTATTCCCAAAAAGCGATACGGAGGACTTTTTACTTGTGCGGAATGGAAAACGGACTAATTGGACGTGTTTACTCGGGGTGTGTCGCCACAGAAGATAACATGCGTATATAACTAATAAATTAAAATCAATTTCCGAATTGTTACAGCTATTTACATTAGAAATAATGCATCATTCACTCAAATTGAACGCATTCGTTTTTGCTCAACAATCTCCAAACCATCATCTATTAATTGTCCAACTTTTGGTCGGTTTTGTTTTATGGTTTCTAAGTGTATTAAAATACGTTCGCAAAGTTCAGTTTCATTGCCAATAAAAGCGAGTTCATAAAGTTCAACAACCAACAACCAGTCACTTGGATGTTTTTCAATAAGTTGTTCTAAAACTTTAGTTCTTGAAATAGTTCTATTTTTACCATCTCTGTAATCTCTAACTTGTTGGTAAAAGCTTTCTAATTCTAATCGTTCTTTAGATTTTTCAATATGAATAGTTTGCGATGAAGTGGTATGTGTAATTAAATCAAAACTATTCAAATCAGCTGGCCCTGAAAATGCTGAAACGATGTCTTTTCCAATAGCCATATCATAAATACCCCATTCAGGTTTAAATAAAATAGTATCCTTATGTGTAACAGTACAGTTTTTAAAACTGATTAAAATAATTTTACCTTGCAGATTGCGTTTACCTGTAATAATGTCTCCAGACACTTTTATATGGCCTTCAAATTCTAGCGTTATCGTTTTTTCTTCATAAATATTATACGCAGCTAAATCACGCGGGCTCATATCTTCAATGGCTAGATTGATGCCTTTTAATTTTCCGATAGGCGACCCAAAACCATCCAAATGATTTTTTGTACCATGGCCAACCAACTCTTTTTCCCTGTAAGCTAAAGCGGTTTTTCCTGTAGTTTGTATGTAAATAGGTTTTGCGTTGGCTTCTATAACATTTGAAAAAATACCCGAAATTTGAAGTCCGGTACTTAACTCAACGGTTCCTAAAGCTTTTGAGTTTATCAGTTTTGTAACACCGGAAAGCCCGCCGTTACGTAGCGCCATAGTATTGGCAAATTCTTCTAAAACTAAACTTAAATGCGCAAAATCTGGCGTTACAAACAGTTGGGGTTGGGGTTTGGTAATATCAAAATCTTTGTATGTGGCTTCTATGGTGTACGGGAGTTTTTCAACTTCATCCGTCATGCACCAAGCACTTTCACCTATAGAGGATAATAAACCAGCGCCATAAATTTTCGGGGTATCAATGGTACCTATCAAACCGTATTCAACAGTCCACCAATGTAAATTTCTAATGAGAGCCATTTCACTAGGTTCTCCCATGTTTTCTTGAAGTTCCTCTACTTTTTTTTCCGCAAAAGCGATAGCATCGTCATTAGAATTTGCAGCTTCTTTTATAATAGATAAATGCCTTACGGCTTCATACAATTCGTAGTCTTTAGCAGATGAAATGGCTTTACAACCAATTTCACCAAAACGTCTTAAATATTCAGCATATTCCGGGTTTGCAATGATGGGAGCATGTCCTGCGCCTTCGTGAATAATATCGGGTGCTGGGGTGTATTCAATGTGTTCTAACTGTCTAATATCACTGGCAATTACTAAAATGTTATAGGCTTGAAATTCCATAAATGCATTGGGAGGAATAAAACCATCAACCGCGACTGCTGCCCAACCAATATCTTTTAAAATACGGTTCATGCCATACATATTCGGAATAGAATCGATTAAAATACCTGTTTGTTTTAAGCCATCTAAATAAGATTTATGCGCCACTTTTGATAAAAAATCGACATTTTTACGCATTACGTAACGCCAAACCGCTTGATCTATAGCCGAATAATCGGCGTAATTTTGAGGTTTTATAAACTGTTGTAAATGTTTTGGTAAACGATTTAAAACAGCGTTAGATTCAATAGTGTTGGACATAGTTTATTTTTAACGTTATTTTGGTATATAAAAATACGAAATATTCAAGTATTTAAAGATTGTTTTGTGATTTTAATAACAAAGGGTTCAAAATTTAAAAGATGCTAGTTCAATATTTAAAAAATATATTTATGTATAATTATAAAGCAAAAATAATTGATGTTTATGATGGCGATACGGTTACCGCTGTGGTAGATTTAGGATTTTTACATTTTCAAGAAATGAAGTTGAGGTTGTACGGTATTGATACACCAGAAATGCGAGGTGCTGAAAAAGAAGAAGGTAAAAAAGTACGGGATATTTTAAGGGAAATGATTCTTGATAAAGGAGTTACCATGCGTTCTTATAAAGATAAACAAGGCAAATATGGACGCTATTTAGCCAATATTATTTTAGAAGATGGTTTGGAAGTTAATCAGTGGTTGGTTGATAACGGACATGCTAAATCTTATTTTCCATAGAATGAATAATATAGTTGAAAATATAATACGCTTTTGGAGTAAACCAGTTTTTTTTCTTAGAAGTAAAAAAGAAAAATGGGGTTTGATTATATTTTTGGCTTTGTATATTCCATTGTTTCTTCTCGTTTTCCAGCCTTTTGGAGTTAATAATTACGACCCTACACATGCAATTAGAATGGAGTTTGTAATAGCTGCTATTGCTTTTGGGATTGTTAATTTTATCACTTTATTCATTTTTGAGTTTGCTATTACGCCTTATTTTTTTTAAAAAAACTCTCGATGGGTATTTGCAATTAGAATATCTGTGGAACTAATAGTTTTAGCTTTTACTACTTTTTTAACTTATAATATATTCGGAAATTTTCATGATTGGAATTGGTTAAGCTTTTTAGGGTTTATAAGAGATATCACATTCTCTAGTATAATACCTTTAACTATGATTTTTTTATATTTTAATTATAAAAAAACCAGAGAAGATTATGAGTATCTGTTGGAGTTGCCCAAGAAGAATGTAAAGGAAAACGGATTAATAAATTTAGAATCAGATAATGGTAAGGATATAGTCTCTATTTCTCAAAATGCACTTTTGTTTATTGAAGCGCAAGATAATTATGTTGCCATTCAATATTTGGAAAATGAAACTTCAAAAAGGGAACTGTTAAGAGCTACAATGAAGAGTCTTGAAGAAAAACTGAAACCATATTCTGTTATTAGATGTCACAGATCATTTATGGTGAACCTAAATAACATTGAAAAAGTAGTAGGTAATGCTCATAAATTAAATTTATACCTTATAAATTCAAGATTACCAGTACCAGTTTCAAGGTCATATATTTCCAACGTAAAAGAACTTTTGGATATTCACCACAAATAAGCTGTTTTCGCCACAAGCCTGTAACACACTGTGTTTAATCTAGTCATGTTGATATAATTTTAACTTATAAAATCATATCATTATGAAAACACCAATCGCAGTTCGATCAAACAATTACTTATTTAATTCTCTTTTAATTTTTTCAGGCATTACTTTTATGTTAGTATGGTTACCATTATTAAGATGTCTTTTTGATGGAAAATCCTATAGTTGGGGGCAAGATTATTTTGGACTTTCTTTTAGTAGTTCTGGCGTAGAATCAGATTATTTTGTTTTAATTCTGTTTCTTCTATTCTTCATTTTATTTTTTTATTCTTTTTATTGGATAAAAAACAGAGTCATATTTTATGCACTACTAATTTTATGGTGGATACATACTTTTGGAAACCTTTTATTCGGACTTATTAAAGATGGAGATTCTACTTTTCAAGGAGATACATTAGATGTAAATATTTCGATTTCTATGATTTTAATCCCATTATCTATACTGGCGTTATCGTTAATTGTAGCTATTATATTAAAAGACAGAAAAAAGGCAGAAGTCAGTATTCCTTGGAACAAAAAAAACACAACAAAAGCTTTATTTATTTTAGGGCCACTACCTTTACAGGCAATTATGTACGCAACAGGAGAACCTCACGGATTGACTGATGAGATAAGTGTAATAATTACTATTTTGCAATCATTTTTAATTCCAATAATATTTTTCCCTTCTAAAGCGAAAATGGAATAATGTTTTGTGTAAAAAAAGCACCAATTTGGTGCTTTTTTTATTTATTTTTTATTGTTGTGCTCCTGGAGGATATTTCATCATAATTTCAGTTACAAACTCGTTTATGCGTTCTTCTTTTTTCTCCATTTTACGGCTTAAGAAACCAGTACCCATACCTTGCCAAACCAGTTCTTTTTTATTGGCATCAATAAGATCTATGTAAAGCGTGCCTTCTATACTTGTGGAAACATTAGGTTGTTGGTTCCAGCCCCAGCCCCAGCCAGGACCAAAGCCTCCTCCCCAACCGGATCCGTAACCTCCCCAGCCCCAGCCCCAGCCACCCCAACCCCAGGCACCCATGCCCCAAGCGTTGTTGTAAACATCAACACGTTGTTGAGATTTTGTAAAAAGGCTAATTAGAAGGTCTGGACTTTCAGATTTTGTAAACCCTTTTGCCAAAAGTTCTGCTTCAATGGCTCTAAGGATTCTGCGCTTATCTAAATCGCTTATTTCAGCTCTATCAATTCCAGTTTTAAAAAACGCAAACGTTTTATATTCATTAAAGTTTGCATTTTTATCGTAATCGGCAGCTACTTTAATAGAACTGCAGGATGATACCACTATTAGTAGTGCTAAAAGCGGTAGCGTTTTTAAAATCTTTTTCATAATTGTAAGTTTTTTAGTTACTCATTAAAAGTATATGGTAAAACTATTTACTTTATGCTTTTTTTATAAATATAAGCATCAATAATCATACCAAGCATATTAAATATATTAAGCTAATTACTTGGTTGTTTTATAGAATTAATTTTTATTGTTAAAGCCATACGGACAATGCCTACATCCACTTTCACAACAATAGCCTCGTTTTAAAAGGTATTGCTCTGTAAAACAACGATAACCCTCAGGAGTCCAATAGAAATCGCCTTCTTCAATGGGGATAATCTTTTTCATATAAACAAATATAGTTTAAATTAGAAAAATATTTTATGGATTGATTTTTGAAAGTGTACTAATATGATTTTTATTTCTAGGTATTTAGTGCCAAAAGGGTATTCAGGATTAACTTTATTTCCTTTCGTGTTTTTAAAACATAACCATTTAAAATTGAATGAAAGTTTGTTAAATCACGAAAAGATTCATTTGAGGCAACAAATAGAACTACTTATTTTTCCGTTTTACTTATTCTATATTTTTGAGTTTTTAATTCGATTATTTCAACATAAAGATTGGCACAAAGCATACAGAAATATTTCTTTTGAAAGAGAAGCGTACCAAAACGAATCTAATTTACACTACTTAAAACAACGCAAATTTTGGACTTTTTTAAAGTATCTTCGCAGTCATGATTTTTGAGTTTGAACATAGCGAGAATCAACAGGTTTTATTGCCAAAAAAACACGATGTTGAATTATATATAAAACGAGAAGATACTTTGCATGCTTTTGTTTCGGGGAATAAATACAGAAAGCTTAAATACAACCTGCAAGAAGCTGATAATTCTGGTTTCAAAACATTGCTCACATTTGGTGGCGCATACTCTAACCACATAGCTGCAGTGGCTTCCGCAGGAGCTTTATTAGGTTTTAGAACCATCGGAGTTATCAGGGGAGAAGAGTTGGAAAGTGAAATAGATGTTAACCCAACATTGAGTTTTGCAAAGCAAAATGGAATGCAATTTAAGTTTGTTTCCAGAGAAGATTACAGAAATAAAACGAGCAAGGATTTTTTAGAAGATTTAAAAGATGAATTCGGTAATTTTTATTTAATTCCAGAAGGTGGGACAAATGCTTTAGCAGTTAAGGGCTGTGAGGAGATATTGAGTGATTCTGATAAAGATTTTGATTATATATGTTGTGCCGTTGGAACAGGCGGAACTATTTCAGGACTTATAAATTGTTCAAAACCCAGTCAACAAGTTTTAGGTTTTCCTGCCTTAAAAGGTGACTTTTTAAAGGAAGATATTAGTAAATTTGCAACCAAGAACAATTGGAAATTAATAACCGATTATCATTTTGGAGGTTACGCTAAAATAAATAGGGAATTAGTCAGTTTTATTAATCAGTTTAAGGAAGCAAACAATATTCCACTAGATTCTGTTTATACTGGTAAAATGTTATTTGGTATTTTTGATTTAATTGAAAAAAATCAGTTTCCAAAAGGTTCAAAAATATTAGCAATTCATACAGGAGGTTTGCAAGGTATTGAAGGGATGAACAATAAATTAAAAAAGAAGAATTTGCCCATAATAAAATGAAGTTAAAAAGAATTATTTTATTGCTAAGTATAGTTTTTATCGCATTTAGTTGTAAAACTAAAAAAGTGGTTGTTACAAAAAAATCCAAAAAGGATAACAAAGAAGTTATCGTTAAAGCAGAAGAAACTACAAAAGAGGAAACCTTACCAATTAGTAATAAAATTTACGCTAACGATACCGAAAAATACATAGATATTTATAAGGAAATTGCTCAAAGTGAAATGCAGCTATACGGTATTCCTGCAAGTATTACCTTGGCTCAAGGTATTTTAGAGTCGGGTTCTGGAAACGGTCGGCTTTCAGTAAAAGCTAATAATCATTTCGGTATTAAATGTCATGGTTGGACCGGGCAAAAAATCTATCATGACGACGACGCATCTCAAGAATGTTTCAGAAAATATAAAGATGCCAAATATTCATTTAGAGATCATTCACTATTTTTAACAGACAGAAAACGTTACTCAAAACTATTTACACTCAAAAAAGAAGACTACAAAGGTTGGGCAAAAGGATTAAAAGCTGCTGGATATGCTACTGATAGAAAATATCCAGATAAGTTGATTAGTTTAATTGAACGCTATGAGCTACATAAATTAGATGAAGCCGTTTTAGGTGATACGTATGTGAAATATGAAGTGCCTCAGGATGTTAATCAACTGCGATATACGGTCTCTAAAGGTGATACGTTGTATTCTATTTCTAAAAAATATAATCTTACAGTAAAAGAACTTCAAAAATTAAATGGTTTAACAGATTCATCATTAAATATTGGTCAGCAATTAATTGTTAAGCCGTAAAATATTAAAATTATATGATTTATAAGAGAAGCAGTGCGCTATTTGCAGAAGCGGAAAAAGTAATCCCTGGAGGTGTTAATTCCCCTGTTAGAGCATTTAAAGGTGTTGGCGGTACACCGATTTTTGTAAAAGAAGCAAAAGGCGCTTATTTATATGATGAAGATGGAAATAGATTAATTGATTATATAAATTCTTGGGGTCCCATGATTTTGGGTCACGCTTACGAACCTGTTGTAAACGCCGTTGTTGAAAAAGCAAAAAAGGGAACATCGTTTGGTATGCCTACCGAAATTGAAACAGAAATAGCAAAATTAGCGGTTTTAATGGTGCCCAATATTGATAAAATACGATTTGTAAATTCAGGAACAGAAGCCTGTATGAGCGCTGTTCGATTAGCACGTGGTTTTTCAGGTAAAGATAAAATCATCAAGTTTGCAGGTTGTTATCATGGGCACTCCGATTCGTTTTTAATACAAGCGGGCAGTGGTGCAAGTACTTTTGGAACACCAAATAGTCCAGGAGTCACTAAGGGAACGGCTAAAGACACATTGTTAGCAAGGTATAATGATATTGAAAATGTAGAGCAACTTATTGAGGCCAATATAAATGAAATTGCATGCATTATTATCGAGCCTGTTGCTGGTAATATGGGTTGTATTTCACCCAAAAACGGTTTTTTGGAAGCCCTAAGAGATTTGTGTGATGCTCATAATATATTATTGGTTTTTGATGAGGTGATGACTGGATTTCGTTTAGCAAAAGGAGGCGCACAGGAATTATATAATATTAATGCCGATATTGTTTGTTTTGGAAAAGTAATTGGTGGTGGTTTGCCTGTTGGTGCTTTTGCAGCTCGTAGCGAAATTATGAATCATTTAGCACCCTTGGGGCCTGTTTATCAAGCAGGAACCTTGAGCGGAAACCCGTTAGCTATGGCAGCAGGTTTGGCGATGTTAAAAGAATTAAATAGTGATACTGAAGTTTTTAATCGTTTAGCTGAAAAAACGGAATGTTTGCACAAAGGAATTTCCAAAGCTTTAAATAATAATGGTGTTGTGCATACAATTAATAGAGTTGGCTCTATGATTTCGGTGCATTTTGATGCGGCTGAAGTTGTGGATTTTGATAGCGCTGCTAAAGGAAATAACGAAACCTTTAAAAAATTCTTTCATGGGTTACTTAATGAAGGTATATATATTGCTCCAAGTGCATTTGAATCTTGGTTTATTACAGATGCTTTAACATATAAAGATTTAGATTTTACAATAGCAGCGGTTGATAAAGTTGCAAAAACGTTGTAAGGCAAACTTGTTTATCGATCATCTGGTTATAAATTATTGAACAAGACCTAAATCGACTAGGATTTAAATGTTTTTTATTGAAAAAATTTTATAATAAATGAAATTCTTTATGGTAATATATAAAAACTATCTTTAAGGATTAATAGTGAGAAAACTAACTATATCCTGACTTATTTTGGGATATGAGTAATAAAAGTTACTATATAACACGTTGGCACAAATAAAAATAAGAACATCAGTGAAATTTGAAAAATTAAATTCAGATAAATAAAGAATCAATATGAAAGAAGATAAAAAGGAAGATATTTACGAGGAGTTCTATGAAAATGTAAATATGACTCCATCCGAATTGGAGGATTGGCTTGAAACAGAAAAGTCAAAATCTGTAGGGCAAGACAGCGGTGATGGCGAATCGATCGGACACAAAAGTGGTCATAAAATCATCAAAATAAAAAGGACCAAAAAGGCAGAACTAACGAGCTCAAACTATGAGCATATGAAAAGAGTAAATTCTTATATCGCTCGACATAAAGCGCAAAAACCAGAAGGTGATGTAAAAGAATCTAATTGGAGATATTCGTTAAAGAATTGGGGGCACGATCCTTTAAAGTAGGATTGAATTAAATTGAAGTATATCTTTGAATTAATTTTATTGGTCATTAAATTACGTGAGCCAACAAAGCCGTATAAAATTAATTACTAGTTTTAGCCTACTTACGAAAATCATCGCGGATTTTCTATATGTTTTGTATTTACTAAATTAGTTGCTTAAATCAATTTTTAACCTGTAGCCATATTTCAGGACAAGACAAAAACTGTGTACAACACGCGCAGACAACAAATAAAAAAAGCGCATCTCTACAGCAGAAATGCACTTTTAACTAACAAACTTTAATCAATCAAATTAAAATTTTTAATACCTTTTTTTCTTTCCTTTCATACCATCTCTGTTTTTCTTGCCCATTCTAGCTTGCGCTTTTTCCCATTTAGCATATTGCTCTGTGTTTAAAATGCTTTTCATTTTTGCTTTCATCTCAATTTTATGGTCAAGCATCGCATTCATCATTTTTAAACGCTCTTCTTCAGATGGTCTTTGAGCAGTACCAGCTTCTTTGTTAGCTTTACGCTTTTCCATTTGTGCTTTTCTAGCTGTAGCATTCTCAAGGTTTATTTTTTGAATTTCCTTTTGCTGGGATTCATTTAAATCTAAAGCTAATGTCATCTTTTTGGTTTGTAACGTTGCCATGTCTTCCGCAGAAAGGGTCATCATTTTATTACCTCTTTCACCACGGTTTGTTCCTTGTTTTTGTTGAGCGGTAGCTTGTAATCCAATAAAAGCTATAGCAATTAATATTAGTTTTTTCATTTTTAAATATTTTAGGTTTAATTGCTATTTGGACTAGGGTAATTTGAAAAGGTTTAAAAGCGTGTTTGGTTTTAACTTGACATTAACATATAAATGTTTTATGGGTCTGATTTTTTTAAATCCCTAACTAGATTTAAAGTAACGGCATATAGGTTTTCGTTTTCCATTTTGCTTTTTAACCATGCATAAAAACTCATAACAAAAAGATCTTCCTTGTCTTTGCTTAACCATTCAAAAGAATCTTCAACGGTATTCTTAAAAGCATCCGAAGTCACCTTTTCTGGATTTTTATAATAGCTTTCAACTAATCTTAAATAGATTAAAACGCGCTCTTGATTGATGCTTTTTAAATATTTGGAAAAACTTCTTTTAAAACTTAATAATCTGGATTCAACCAAATCGATATACCCTAATTCTATATGAAGTAAAATTTCAATTAAATTCTTTTTAATAACCCATTCCTTACCAGCTTTTTCTAAATACCAAGTATCTGTGTGATAAAATTTTGAAAACAAATGATGTGCTTTTTTGAAATCATTTTTTTGAAAATAGAATACAATTAAGCTTAAATAAATATCGAGAAGCGTTTCTGAATCCTCATGTTTTAAATTAATTAGAGGTTGTAAAGTAGCAATAGCTTCATGCTGTTTATTGGAATAATTTAAATTGAGTGCTTGTAAAAGGTGATACTTAAGTTTAAATGTATTATAATATTTTTTATTTTTATTTAGCATTTCTTGATGCATTAAGGCTAAATAGTTTTGCGATTGTTCAAACTTTTTATTTCTAAATAAGGTATTGGCAATTAAGTAGAGAATTTGAATGTGGTAGTAAACCGATTTTCCCTCTTTTTTGGATTTAAGGATAGCATTATAAGTGTTAATTAAAAAGGGTTCAGTTTTTAAATAATCATTGGTAACAAAAGCGGAAAGCCCAACTATAGAAATTAATTGATATAATGATTTAAACGACATCGATTCGTTTATGCTAATATTGTGTTCTTTTAAAATAGTATCTAAAACAGATTGAAAATTTATTGCAGTTCCGCTATATATAATGTCATTTAAAGTTCGTCTCACTTTGGCATAAACCATATTAAGCTCGTCTTCTAGAAAATAATTTTTTTGATTTTGTCTGAATTTCGAAATAGTTTCATCTAATAAAATATCAGGATTTACGTAACTATATTGAATTTTGGTATGATATATTTCGTTTAATAATGAAAATAAATGATGTTCGGTGGCTAAAATTTCAGCTTTATCCAGAATTTTATAAGCCATTTTATATTGTTTATGCTCTAAACATTTTCTGGATGCTAGTATGTATTTGATGATTTGCATATCCACAGAGTTCTCTTCCTGTAAACTCGAGTTTGCTATAAAATCAATAATAGACTTATATAATCGTTTCCGTAGAGCATGATATGCAGTTGATTTTTCTTGTTTGTAAATTTTGAAACAAATGGCTTTAGTTGAAAGTTCATCCTTTAATAAATGTTTGAATAACTGAATGTTTTTAGTATCGCTTCGCTTGTTGTTTTTCTCTAAAAAAGAAATGAAACGTTTTTGGTCTTCTTTTGAAAACGTTGAAACTATATGATTTAAGTCATTCATTTAGTCGTCATTAAATAGTTTTAAAACTTTAATAAATATGGATATAATTAGGATTAATTTCAATTTATATCGTCAGCTTTTTATAAAAATAGTGTTTTTAAACTAAACGAAGTATTGCAGTTTTGCTGCATAATCATTAAAACAAATATTATGAATTATCAAACAACAGTTTCAGTTGATGAAAAACCAAAAGAAACTAAAGTTAAAAAGGGAACTAAAGTTTTTGATCAGAAACCAACAGCGGCTTTTATTGGTGCGTCATGGTCTGCACTTTTAATTGGGATGACATCCTATTGCATTGGTTTATGGAATGCTGATATGATGCTTAACGAAAAGGGCTATTATTTTACCATATTACTATTTGGGTTGTTTTCTGTAATCTCAGTACAAAAAGCGGTAAGAGACAAAATGGAAGATATTCCAGTAACGGATATTTACTATAGCATTAGTTGGTTTACGACTTTAACTTCAATAGTACTATTGGTTATTGGATTATGGAATGCCGAATTGCTTTTAAGCGAAAAAGGATTTTACGGCATGTCTTTTCTGCTAAGTTTATTTGCTGCCATTGCGGTACAAAAAAACACAAGAGACGTTCAGTATATTGATAGAAACGTAAAAGAAGAAAAATAAGAAGATTTTGATAATCAAAACAAAAGAACAAAGGGTTGTTTTGATGGTTGGTTAGTTAACCCAAAACCTCGTGGCTTAGGCTGTGAGGTTTTAAAAATGATTAAAATAAAAGCAGTTATTTAATGAAAAAAGAATTAATTTTTAGTTTAATTAGTACTTCAATTTTATTATTTGCTTTCCTAAATTATAAATTTTTTCATTTAGAATATGCTTTAGTAGGCTTTTTTCATGAGTTAATAATACTTCCGTGTATTATTAGTCAACCCATATTATTTTATCTTTCACTTAAAAATTTTCTTAAAATAAATTTTAAAATGGATACGAGTTTTTTCGTAATGGTTATTTTATTTTTAACAATGATTTCAATTTTTGTAAGTTTTATTATTTAAGAAATTCAAGAAAATCACTCCCTAAAATTTTTATCAAAAAAAAGAAGAAGCCTAATTATCTCATTTATCGTATCTTAGTATTCTAACGGTTTTCATTTTATGCCATATTGGTTGCACACACTTATAATTGTTTTAATAGTTTATATAGCAATAAGCATTGCGTTGTATTATCTGCAAGATTACATGCTGTTTAAACCAGAAAAGCTTTCTGAGGATTTTGAGTTTAATTATGAAAATCAAGAATTTAAGGAATACAATTTAGAAACCAGAGACGGTGCAGTAATTAATGGGATTCGGTTTTTTCCAAAAGGGGAGAGCAAAGGTGTGGTTTTGTATTTAAAGGGAAACTCAAAAAGCATAAAAGGATGGGGTAAGTTCGCAGTAGATTTTACAAGACATGGCTATAATGTGCTGATGGTAGATTATCGTGGTTTTGGAAAAAGTACTGGCAGACGCTCGCAAAAAGCTATCAAACGTGATTTACAAGAAGTTTACAATAAGATAAAGGAACTTACGACCGAAGATAGAATTATACTTTATGGCCGCTCTTTAGGTTCAGGTTTTGCAGCAAAATTGGCATCTATGAACCATCCTAAAATGCTCATTTTAGATGCACCGTATTATAGTTTAACAAAAGTTACAGCACGTTATGCGCCATTTATGCCGTTATCCATTTTGTTAAAATACCCTTTACCAACTTACAAATGGTTAAAATATGTAAAGTGCCCTATTCATATTATTCATGGTACAAACGATAAGCTTATTCCATATAAAACCAGTGTAAAATTATCGCAAGTAAACCCCAAATTAACAAAACTGCATACTGTAATTGGTGGCGGACATAAAAATCTAAATAACTTTGAATCGTATCATAAGATGATTCATGAGATATTGAATAGTAAACCTCAAAATATAGATTTATCAACCACAAGTATTCATGTTAAACACAGCTCCAAACCCACTAAAACGAAAGCTTAAAAAACTTGTTTTAGTACTACTAAGTTTATATGTTATGATTGCCACCACACTGTATTTTCTACAAGAAAAAATTATTTTTTTGCCTACTGTTTTAGAGCAAGATTATCAATATCAATTCAATCATAATTTTGAAGAGTTAAATATAGAAACTGATGATGGCGCCAAATTGAATGCAATTCATTTTAAAGTTGAAAATCCTAAAGGCGTTATTTTATATTTTCATGGAAATGCAGGTAATTTATCCCGTTGGGGAACCATTGCAGAGTTTTTTGTTGACAAACAATACGATGTTTTGATTATGGATTATCGTACCTATGGAAAAAGCACAGGCAAGCTTAGTGAAGCTGTTTTATATAGTGATGCACAATTGTTTTATGATTATTTAAAAGAAGATTATAATGAAGAAGATATCACGCTATACGGACGCTCATTAGGAACAGGTAT
>CAXBID010000044.1:0-19694 GCA_963975495.1 uncultured Flavobacteriaceae bacterium
CCTATTAAACCAACTCCTATTGCGTATATGTTTTTCATTAGCCTCTCCCTAACCCTCTCCAAAGGAGAGGGAACTGTTACGGGTAAATTACTTTTATGTTATTATCCTTTTTTATTTTACTTTTTTATTCATAACGATTGCAACTGTTTACTGCGACTGCCTACTGCAAACTTGTTTATTTTACTTTTTGTTTACTGCAACTGAATACTGCCAACTGAATACTTATTTACTTTACTTTTTTATTCATATTCCAACTGAAAACTGCGACTGTCAACTTTATTTCACTTTTTTATTCATAACGAGCCCAACTGCATACTGCGACTACCTACTGCAAACTTGTTTATTTTACTTTACTTTTTTATTCATAACGATTGTAACTGTTTACTGCGACTGTCAACTTTACTTAACTCGCGAAATCGCTTCTTCCAAATCTTCAGTTTGCGCACATAAAGAAAAACGGATATAGCCTTCACCTTGACTTCCAAAAATAGTTCCTGGTGTTATAAATATATGGTTCTCTTTAAGTATTAAATCTATAAATTCTTCAGCTTTTACAAACGCTGGTAATTTTGCCCAAACAAAAAGTCCTGTAGCATTCTCGTCATATGTACAATTCAATGCTTCGGCAAGTTTCCAAACTAAATTCCGTCGTTCTCTGTATACATTATTTAATGTAGCAAACCACATACTTGAACATTTTAAAGCTTCAATAGCACCTTTTTGTATGCCATAAAACATACCAGAATCCATATTACTTTTCACCTTTAAAATATTATTAATATGGGCATGATCTCCAACTACCATACCTACGCGCCATCCTGCCATATTAAAGGTTTTACTCAACGAATTTAACTCCAAACACACCTCTTTTGCGCCTTTAACACTTAAAATACTAGTCGGGTTTTCATTTAAAACAAAACTGTACGGATTGTCATTTACTATTAAAATATTATGCCGTTTTGCAAACGCTACTAAATCTTCAAAAATATATTTATTCGGTCTTGCGCCTGTTGGCATATGCGGATAATTAACCCACATTAACTTCACTTGGCGTAAATCGGTTTTTTCTAAAGCCTTTATATCTGGCAGCCAATTATTTTTAGCATCCAATTCGTAAAAAATAGGTTTTGCTTCTAACAAATTTGTAACCGATTGGTAGGTTGGATACCCCGGATTTGGAATTAAAACCTCATCACCTTTATTTAAGTATGCCATAGAAATGTGCATAATACCTTCTTTACTTCCCATTAATGGTAGTACTTCAGTATTCGGACTCAAATTAACTTGATAATGCATTTTATAAAAACCAGCAATGGCTTGCCTTAATTCTGGCAACCCTTGGTAACTTTGGTACTTATGCGCAATCGGGCTTAATAAACCTTCTGTTAGAGCGTCAATTACTTTTTGTGGCGGCTGCATATCTGGGCTGCCAATACCTAAATTAATAATAGGCTTACCGCTAGCAATAAGCAAGTTAACTTCTCTTAACTTTTTAGAGAAGTAGTATTCTTCAACGGTATGCAATCTGTCTGCTACATCAATCATATCTTTGCATTTTTATATTCGCCTAAAACTTTAAAATTTTCTGCCATAATTTCTATTAATGACTTTGCTTTTTTGAAATCTTCGTAATCAGCAAAGGTAACATCAACAAAAAAGGCATATTTCCAAGGTGTTTCAACTATGGGTAACGATTGAATTTTTGTTAAATTCAATTTACAATCGCTCATTACATTTAAAATAGTTGCTAAACTCCCACGCTTATGGTTAGCTTCAAACTTTATTGAAGCTTTGTTTATCTCATGTTCTGGCACTTCAGAATTGGTCCGCTTTACAATAGCAAAACGTGTTTCGTTGTGCTTAATAGTTTGAATACTATGCGCTAAAATTTCAAGCTCAAAAATTTCAGCGGCCGTAACGCTAGCAATCGCGCCAATGCCTTTTAAATTGTTTTTTTGAATACGTTCCGCAACCTCAGCAGTATCTTTATCTTCAACCAATTTTATATGCGGATGGAGTTTAAAAAACTCTTTACATTGCAACAATGCCATAGGATGCGAATACACTTCCTTAATATCCAAAACACTCTGGTTTGGCAACGCCATTAAATTATGTTGAATATCCAAATAATGCTCGCCAACCACATGAAGATTATATTTATCAATCAACGCATAATTAGGAATAATAGAACCGACAATAGAGTTTTCCAATGCCATTATGGCCGCATCACATTTTTCTGTAATTAACGAATCTACTACCCTATCAAACGTTAAACACTCAATAGTAGCAACCGGCTTATCAAAAAATTGCTGTGATACAATATGATGAAAAGATCCTTTTACTCCTTGTATGGCTACGGTATTTATCAAAATCTATTTTTATTTTATAAGATCTCAATCTTCATTGAGGTTTGCTCAACTAATAGTTGAACAAAAAAAAGTCTCGATTTTCATCGAGACTCATATTTAAATTTATAGTTATAAATTATACATACAACGCCTCGTTTCCTTTACTAAAAAAGAAATAAAACCAAGTGTTGAAAAATGTATAAAATACTGTCATTGTCATAATTATGTGGCTAAAGTAGTTAATATTTTAAGAAATCAAAATACTATAAAACCTTTTTTACAATTTTTTAAAAAGTTTTAAAGATTTTACAACAATCTTCACTTTACGTTAGATAATCATTATTTTTGAACAAAGAATTTTAAATATGTCTATTGAAGTCATTGGTGTTTCAAAACTTTACGGAAACCAAAAAGCATTAAATAATATCTCTTTCAAGGTAAATAAGCCTGAAATTGTTGGTTTTTTAGGCCCTAATGGTGCAGGAAAATCAACCATGATGAAAATTTTAACCACTTACATTAAAGCTACTACTGGTGAAGCCAAAGTAAATGGATTTGATATTTATGAAAATCAACAAAACGTACAGCAAAGTGTTGGGTATTTACCCGAGCATAACCCCTTATATTTAGAGCTTTTTGTAAAAGAGTATTTAAAATTTAACGCCGATATCTACAAAGTTTCCAAAAAACGTATTGATGATGTTATTGAACTTACGGGGTTGACTTCAGAAGCACATAAAAAAATAGGACAACTCTCAAAAGGCTATCGCCAGCGTGTAGGATTAGCCAATGCGCTTTTGCACGACCCCGATGTTTTAATTTTAGATGAACCGACTACGGGTTTAGACCCCAACCAATTGGTAGATATTAGAAACTTGATAAAAAACATTGGTAAAACCAAAACAGTTTTTCTTTCAACTCACATTATGCAAGAAGTAGAAGCTATGTGCGACCGCGTAATTATTATTAATAAAGGTGAGATTGTTGCAGACAAAAAGTTAAAGGATTTACGCAACGAAAAAGAACAAACTGTAATTGTTGAGTTTGATTACCGGGTTGAAGATGTTTTTTTATTAAAATTACCTAAAGTAGACCGTGTTGTTAATACTCACGATTTCGTTTATGAAATTACTTTTAAAACATCAGAAGATATGCGCTCTTATGTGTTTGATTTTGCGCACGATAATCAATTGAAAATTCTTCAACTCAATCAAAAAAACGCTAGCTTAGAAAGTTTGTTTAGAGAGTTGACTTCCTAATGAAAATAGAAGTTGATAATTATAATCAAAACCATGACAAATATCATCTTAACATCCGCTTGAAGATGCTAATTTTGTGGTATAATAATTACTAAACTAAGTATAACAATTTCTTTTAAAAACAAGCAATACGTTATCTTTGTAACACCACAAAAACACTAAAATGAGTAAAGGAATTTATGTTGCAACCATTGAACCCAACAGTGGGAAATCAGTTGTTGTATTAGGTTTGATGCGAATGCTTTTAGGAAAAACTGCCAAAGTAGGCTATTTTAGACCCATTATTGAAGATACTGAAAACGGAGAAATGGATAACCACATTAATACCGTTATCTCTTATTTTGAAATAGATATCAACTATAAAAAAACCTTTGCTTATACCAGAAACGAAGTTCTCGATTTATACAACAAAGGAAAATCTGGTGATGTTATTGATGAAATAATCAAAAAATACAAATACCTTGAAGAACGTTTTGATTTCGTTTTGGTTGAAGGCACCGATTTTTCTCATGAAAACTCGAGCTTAGAACTGGATATAAACATCTTAATTTCAAAAAACTTAGGACTCCCAGTTATTATAGTTTCACAAGGCGACAATAAAAATTCAAATGAAATTGTAGATAATGTACAATTAGCTCATGACACCTTTAAAGAGGAAGTAGATGTGCTTTCTATAATGACCAATAAGGTTAGTACTGAAAACATTTCAAGCTTAAAACAGCTTTTAAGCCATCGTTTAAAAAACGGGACAGATATTACCGTTATCCCAAAAATTAAAAGTTTAGCGAATCCTACAATCAAAGAAATTATAAAAACATTAGATGGTACTTTGCTTTTTGGAAAAGACATGGTAAATAACCAATCTGAAAACTTTAGTGTTGGTGCCATGCAATTGCGCAACTATTTAACGCATTTAAAAGAAAACGCTTTGGTAATAACACCCGGTGATAGAGCTGATATTATTTTAGGAGCACTTCAAGCTAATCTTTCAAAAAATTACCCTAAAGTTTCAGGTATTATTTTAACTGGCGGGCTCACTCCAGAAGAGCCTATTTTAAAACTTATAGAAGGGCTTTCAAGTGTCGTGCCTATTATCAGTGTAAAAGAAGGCACCTTTCATATTACAAATACTATTGGAAAAATAAAGTCTAAGATATACGCAGAGAATACTGAAAAAATTGAAACCTCAATTGCAACATTTGAAAAACACGTTGATACCGATAAACTTGCTGATGATTTAATCACATTTCAATCAGATATTTTTACTCCAAGAATGTTTCAATATAATTTATTGCAACGTGCTTTAAAAAACAAAAAGCACATTGTCTTGCCCGAAGGTTATGACGAACGTGTTTTACGAGCAGCCGCAAAACTAATTGATGCCCAGGTAGTTGAACTGACTTTAATCGGTGAAGAAGAAAAAATCAAAGAACGAATTGCGAAATTTGATATCCCATTAAACATTGATGACATCAACGTTGTGTCGCCTCTTAAATCACCTCACTTTGAAGACTATGCAAATACACTGTACGAGTTAAGAAAACATAAAAATGTGAATTTACAAATGGCAAAGGATGCCATGAATGATGTATCATACTTTGCAACGATGATGATTTATAAGGGACATGCTGATGGTATGGTTTCTGGTGCAGAACATACCACACAACATACCCTTCGTCCAGCATTACAGTTTATAAAAACCAAACCCGGAGTTAATATTGTATCCTCCGTATTTTTTATGTGTTTAGAAGATCGTGTTTCAGTTTTTGGAGACTGCGCCATTAACCCTAATCCCAATGCAGAACAACTGGCAGAAATAGCTATTTCTTCAGCAAAAACGGCACAAGATTTTGGAATAGAACCTAAAGTTGCTATGTTATCTTATTCATCGGGTGCATCAGGAAAGGGGCTAGATGTTGATAAAGTTAGAGAAGCAACTATTATAGCAAAAGAAAAAGCACCAAACTTGAAAATTGAAGGTCCTATCCAATATGATGCCGCAGTTGATGCCCGAATTGGAAAAAGCAAATTGCCAGATTCTGAGGTAGCAGGACAAGCTAGTGTATTGATTTTTCCAGATTTGAACACAGGAAATAATACCTATAAAGCGGTTCAGCGTGAAACGGGTGCTTTGGCCATTGGTCCTGTTTTACAAGGACTCAACAAACCTGTAAACGATTTAAGTAGAGGCTGTACTGCTGATGATATTTATAGCACCGTTATTATAACCGCTATTCAGGCCCAAGATCTTTAATGTATGCAAGTATTAGTTTTAAACTCAGGAAGTTCTTCATTAAAGTTTCAACTGTTTTCAATGCCAGAGGAAAGCGTTTTATGTTCCGGTTTAATTGATCGTATTGGTTTTGACGATGCAAAATTCAAATTTAAAACGGATAAAGACAATATAGAGATTGTTACCGCCATACCAAACCATAAAACAGGCTTAGAGCTATTGGCAAAACAATTGTTAGATGAGAAAACTGGAATTATTAAATCTTCGGATGCTATTGATATTGTTGGGCACAGGGTCGTTCATGGGGGCAAATATTTCAGTGACACTACAGAAATCACAGAAATAGTAAAAGAAAAAATAAAAGCACTTTCATCTCTGGCGCCTTTACATAATCCTGCAAATTTAGAAGGTATAGACGTTGCGGAAACCATTTTTCCAAAGGCGAAACAGGTTGCTGTTTTTGATACTGCTTTTCATCAATCCATTCCAGAAAAAGCCTATAGATACGCTATTCCAAGAGAATTTTCAGATAAACATAATATTCGTTTGTACGGGTTTCATGGTACCAGCCATAAATATGTTTCAGAAAAAGCTATTGAATTTTTAGGAAAGAAACATTCAAAAATTATAACGATTCATTTAGGTAATGGATGCAGTATGACGGCCGTAAAAGATGGCAAAAGTATGGATCATTCTCTAGGTTTTTCACCAGTAAACGGACTCATTATGGGCACGCGTTCTGGAGATATTGACCCTTCAATAATTTTTTATTTAGCAAAAAAATATGATTACAGTTTAGATGAAATAAATGCATTGCTTCAAAAGAAAAGTGGTATGCTGGGTCTAACTGGTTATAGCGATTTACGAGAAATTGAGGCAGAGGCAAAAAATGGAAATAAAGCTTGCCAACTCGCATTGCAAATGAATACGTACCGTATAAAAAAATATATTGGAAGTTATGCCGCTATTTTAAACGGATTAGATGCCATCGTTTTTACTGCTGGTATTGGCGAGAACTCCATTTTAATGCGCCAATTAGTTTGTGAGGATTTAGATTTTTTAGGTATTGAGTTAGATGACAAAAAGAACAACGTTAAACCAAAGGGATTAAGAGTTATAAATACCGAAACATCAAAGGTTAAAATATTAGTGATTCCAACAAATGAAGAGTTGGAAATAGCAAAACAATCGGTAAAATTATTCAAAAATTAATCGCCCTTTATAGACTTCCTCAACCTCTATAATTGATGGTGTATTCACTGAAATAACATCGCCTGTACCAGAAATCAACCCTTTTATAGATTGCTGTGGGTTAACAATGATATCGTTCGAACTTCTATTCCATAATTGAATATTTTGAGCAATTAAATTTCGGCCTTCAAAACGTGATGTTCCTGCTGCAAAGGTAATATTTAAATTATTTGTTTGTCCTGAAATAAAACAATTAGACAAATTATTAAATACCAATCGAAACGAATCGTTATCTATCTCCAAATTAAAATTTCCATTTGTAAAACTCTCAGGCGCACTGAAATCTTCTGATAAAATGGTTAAACCCGGGTAGGTTAAAATACCATCCGAACTGATATCATATTGCGTAGAACTTCTTATTTCGGTAATATTTGGAGCCGTTATATAAACCTTAGTAATACCATAATCCCGAACATAATTACATAAATTATTATCCGTTAAAGTAAGTTTCCCATCTACAACACGGGCTTCAACATCATTAATTAAGTTTTTGCCAGTTTTTATTACTACTTTTTGCGCTTCACCTTCTTTTATGATCAATTCAATATCCCGATTAACAAATATTTTATCAAAGACATCCACTGTAACTTCTTCCTGAATAATAGCTCCAGTTTTTTGAAAACAATCTGCTGCATTTTCAGTATCGCAAGCGACTACTAAAAAAAAGGATGCTATGTAAATTAGTTTTTTCATATTTAATCTGAGTTAATAACTTAGCTCATTAACCTTCAATAACATTTCCATTTTCATCAAGAGGTAAAAACGGATTAAAGGCAATTTCCCATAAATTCCCATCTGGATCGGATACATAACTACTATAACCTCCCCAAAAAGCGTCTTTAGGTTTTTTTATAATTTTTACGCCCTTATTTTCAAGTATTTCAACTAGCTCATCAACCTCTTCTTTTGATCTTGTATTATAGGCCAATGTAAATCCTTTAAAACCATATTATCCTTTTGATTTTGAGGGAAGAACGTATTATAGGCCAATGTAAATCCTTTAAAACCATTGTCTTTATAATTTACGGTAGTATCTTCAGCTAACTTTTCCTTTGGATAAAGTGACAACAAAATGCCATTCAATTTAAAAAAATGAATAAACTCATTACTTGAATTCATTTTTTTCCAACCAAACTTATCTTCATAAAACGCCGATGCGTTATTTAAATCTTTAACTCCAAGGGTTACTATTGTTAATCTTTGCTCCATAATCTTATTTTTATTTCACATTATAAGCGAACTCCAATACCAAATTCAACGGCTTCTGCTTTGGCGCCATGCGACTTGAGTGTTATGGCTCCAAACCATTTATCATTAAAATAACGCTTTAACCC
Source organism: uncultured Flavobacteriaceae bacterium (assembly GCA_963975495.1). Lineage (GTDB taxonomy): Bacteria > Bacteroidota > Bacteroidia > Flavobacteriales > Flavobacteriaceae > CAXBID01. The sequence continues at coordinate 8,426 of CAXBID010000044.1, forward strand.
CACCCTAAAATACGTTCTTCCCTCAAAATCAAAAGGATAATATACATAATACCCTAATTGAGTCACCAAGGATGTTTTATTTATAAATAACTCATGACCAGCAAAAATACCAACACGTTTAAAATCTTCATCACCTAAAACATTTTCCTCAGGAAACGAAACACTTTTGTAATAAATAAGTTCCTTTAAGAAGTTTGAAAAAAACACATCGGTTCCTAACTGAAATGCACTTTTTCTATTAATGCGTTTATCAGCGTATGCTGAAATAATATAAAATGGAAATTGACCACTATCAACTACATCACTTTCATTAATACCTGTTCTAAAAGCTATATTATATTTTATAGGTTGGGTAAATTTCCTATCGTTTTCATCTAAGGTTTTTTGATATTCGAGTTCTTTATCATCAAAATTATAAGTTACCCCTAAATTAAAAGTAATTGAATTAACACTAGCATTGGGCGCTTCTATATTGGCATTGGAATAGTGTAGTAAGGAAAATCCAGTCTGCAATCCAAAATTATCAAAAATACGCTCCTTTTTGTAATTCAGCATTAAGTAAGTGGCGCTCATAAAATGCGTACCAAAAGCAATATTCCTGAAGTTATTTTCTTTATCGTATGGGTTGTTTGTATAAGCTATACCTTGCCCTATACGGAACATTAATTGTCTTTTAAAAAAATAGAAATTGTAATGCGCATAGGCTGATGCCACATTACCCAAAATATCATTTTTTAGATTTTGATAAGCAAAAGACACGCCGTAATCTGGGTAGTTAAAACGTTGTTCCCAATCATTAAATCCATAGGTTTTTTTATTCCAGCTTAAAATAAAACCTTCGGGATGCCCCTTAATTAAATGCAGAATATCATTATTATGTAAAGCAATATTGCCTTTAAAATAATTAACATCTAAATAAGAGGTATGCTTCTTTTCTTGAGAAAACATCAGGCTAAAAAGCAGGCTAAAAGCACAGAAAAAAAACAGTCTCATTAACAGATTTACTTATTCAGCAAATGTACTAGAATTATTAAAACATTTCCGAAGCAATCGCTTTTATGTTATCACTTTTACCCATAGAGTAATAATGCAGCACAGGAACACCAAAATCCTTTAATTCTTTGGATTGTTTAATAGCCCATTCAACACCCACTTGCCTAACAGCCTTATTGTCCTTGCATTTTTCAACTTCATTAATCAATTCCTCTGGAATATCAATTTTAAAAACCTGAGGCAATAACTGTAAATGACGTTTTACGGCAAGTGGTTTTATCCCCGGAATAATAGGCACATTAATTCCAGCCTCTTTTGCCATTTTAACAAACTCAAAATATTTTTCATTATCGAAAAACATTTGTGTTACCACATAATCTGCCCCAGCATCAACTTTTTCTTTCAAGCGTTTTAAATCGGTATTTATTGATGGGGCTTCTAAATGTTTTTCGGGGTAGCCCGCAACACCAATACAAAAATTGGTTTTGTAATCAGCTTCTACAACATCATGCAAATACTTGCCGTTGTTTAAATCGTTCATTTGTTTCACAAGGTCGCAAGCAAAATTGTTCCCCCCTTTTACGGGCTCAAAATACTGTTCACCTTTCATGGCATCGCCTCGAAGTGCCATTACATTATCGATCCCTAAATAATGACAATCTACCAACACGTACTCAGTTTCTTCCTTTGTAAAACCACCACACAGAACATGCGGAATAGTATCTACGCTGTACTTATGCTTAATGGCAGCACAAATACCAACGGTGCCAGGTCGCATACGCGTAATTTTCCGGTCTAAAAGTCCGTCGCCTTTATCAATATAAACATACTCTTCGCGCGACGTTGTGACATCAATAAATGGCGGATTAAACTCCATTAAAGGGTTAATATTGTTATACAATTCCTCAATGCTATTTCCTTTTTTTGGTGGTATAATTTCAAAAGAAAACAACGTTTTTCCGTTTGCTTTTTTTATGTGATCTGTTACTTTCATTCCCCTAAATCCCCAAAGGGGACTTTTAATTAGTTAATATTATTCCTTTATAGCCACGAATTCACGAATGATTTAAAGTAGCTTTTTATATTTTTTTGGGCGTTACCCCTCGCTTAATACCTACAAGGTTTCCAAAACCTTGCAGGAAACGCTCACGGTCGCGCTTTCCGTTATATCTTTTTCTCGTTCCTCAAAAAAGGATGCCACTGCAATCGCTAACGCAAACAAGCCTCCCCTAACCCCTCCAAAGGAGGGGAATGCTTACTCTTGCTCAAGACCTTTTAGGTTTAAAAACAACCTTAAAAGTCTATTTTTTCACAACAGTTCCTTCCCTTTGGGGATGTTAGGTGGGGCATTTTACTCCGCAATATTTGGATGCAACCACTTTCTAGCCTTTTCTTTTGTTATACTTTTTCTAGTAGCATAATCGGTTACTTGGTCATTTGTAATTTTACCTAATCCAAAATACTTCGCTTCTGGGTTTCCAAAATAGTATCCTGACACGGCTGCTGCTGGCCACATGGCTAAACTTTCGGTTAAGGTGACTCCTATTAACTTTTCTACCTCCAACAGCTCCCAAATGGTTTCCTTTTCTAAATGATCTGGACACGCTGGATACCCTGGTGCAGGACGAATACCTTTGTAACTTTCTTTTATTAAATCGGCATTAGTTAAATCTTCATTTTCTGCATAACCCCAATGCTTTGTTCTTACTTGTTTATGTAAATATTCAGCAAAAGCTTCTGCAAAACGGTCTGCAATGGCCTGAACCATAATCGCATTATAGTCATCCTCTTTAGCTCTATAATGTTCAGCTAATTCTTGCGCTCCAAAAATAGCTGTACAAAAAGTACCTATATAATCCGTTTTTCCTGTTTCTTTTGGAGCTATAAAGTCTGACAATGCAATATTTGGAATACCATCCCGCTTTTTTAATTGCTGACGTAGCGTACGGAAAACAGCTATTTCTTTTCCTTTTTTCTGAACGGAAATATCATCTTCATTGATAGTATTTGCTTCAAACAAGCCGAAAACAGCTTTTGGTTTTAATTGTTGTTTTGAGATGATATTTTTTACCATTTCTTGAGCATCTTCGAATAATTGTTTGGCTTGTTCGCCAACAACTTTATCGGTTAAGATGTCTGGATATTTACCATGTAAATCCCAACTTCTAAAAAACGGACTCCAATCTATAAATGGTTCTAATTCCTTTAAACTTAATTGTTTTAAAATTTGTACCCCTAGTTCTTTGGGCTTTATAATTTCAGAAGTTTCCCAATCAATTTTATACTTTTTACGGCGTGCTTCGTTTATTGAAATATATGATTTCTCTTTTCCCCGTTTTAAGAACTTGGTTCTAAACTCATCATAATCGGTTTTCATTTTAACAACATATTCATGCGATGTTTTCTTATTCAACAAATCACCTACAACCGTTACCGCTCTTGAAGCATCATTTACATGAACCACCGCATTTTTGTATTGTGTATCTATCTTTACCGCAGTATGTGCCTTAGATGTTGTAGCACCACCAATTAGTAACGGTACTTCAAAATTCTGGCGTTGCATTTCCTTTGCCAAATACACCATTTCATCAAGTGATGGTGTTATTAAACCAGATAAACCAATAGCATCAACACGTTGACTTATAGCAGTTTCAATAATTTTTTCTGGTGGTACCATAACGCCTAAATCAACAATTTCATAGTTGTTACAAGCCAAAACCACACTCACAATATTTTTTCCAATATCGTGAACATCGCCTTTTACAGTGGCCATTAATATTTTACCAACGGGTTCTTGTTTATCTCCTTTTTCAGCTTCTATAAACGGATTTAAATAGCCTACGGCTTTTTTCATGACCCGGGCTGATTTTACTACCTGTGGCAAAAACATTTTTCCAGCACCAAATAAATCACCAACCACATTCATGCCTATCATTAAATGACCTTCAATAACTTCAATAGGTTTTTCGGCTTCTTGTCTCGCTTGCTCAACATCTTCAATAATAAAAGCATCAATACCCTTTACTAAAGCGTGCGTGATTCTTTCTTGCAATGGATTTTCTCGCCATGACAAATCCAATCCTTTTTCAACTTTAGACCCTTTTACGGTTTCTGCAAAATCTAAAAGTCGTTCGGTGGCATCATCTCTTCTGTCTAAAATAACATCTTCTACATGCTCCAACAAATCCTTAGGAATATCATCATAAATCTCTAACAATGCTGGATTTACAATACCCATATTCATCCCTGCTTGGATAGCATGATATAAAAATACGGAATGCATCGCCTCTCGAACACCATCATTTCCTCGAAACGAAAACGATACGTTACTCACACCACCACTAACACTTACATTTGGCAAATTTAGGCGCACCCAACGCGTGGCTTCAATAAAATCTATAGCGTTCCTGCGGTGCTCATCCATTCCTGTTGCCACAGGAAATATGTTTAAATCGAAAATGATATCTTGCGATGGGAAACCAACTTTGTTAACCAATATATCATAAGAACGTTTTGCAATTTCTAAACGGCGTTCATAATTATCAGCTTGTCCATCTTCATCAAAAGCCATTACAATTACTGCTGCACCGTAACGCTTAATTTGTTTTGCTTCCCAAATAAACTTTTCTTCGCCTTCTTTAAGTGAAATGGAATTTACCACACATTTCCCTTGCACCACTTGAAGTCCTGCCTCAATAATTTCCCATTTAGAACTATCAATCATAATGGGTACGCGACAGATATCTGGCTCCGCAGCTATTAAATTCAAAAAACGAATCATCGCTTCTTTTCCATCAATTAAACCATCATCAAAATTAATATCGATAATTTGAGCACCACCGTCCACCTGATGACGTGCAATATCCAGAGCTTCATCAAATTTTTCTTCTTTAATTAATCGAAGAAATTTTCGTGAACCTGCTACATTCGTACGTTCGCCAACATTTATAAAATTGCTGTTTTCGTTCAAAACCAAAGGTTCTAAACCAGACAATTTCATGTATTTTCTCCCCACTCCAACCTCTCCCCAAAGGGTATAGGCTTTCTTATTCGGAATGTTTTTTTTATTATTTTTCATTATTTATAATGCTCTACTGTTGGAAACGGGTCATAAAAATGATGCAATAATGCTTTCCATTCTTGATATTCATCTGATTGTCTGAAACCAATTTCATGATCTTTAATCGTTTCCCAATTCACTAATAAAATATACTTATCATCTTGCTCGACACACTTTTTTAATTGATGCGAGATATACCCTTTCATTGATGAAATAATCTTTTCTGCTTTTTGAAAATTAATTTCAAAAGCTTCAGACAATCCTTCTTTTATATTTAATGTGGCTACTTCTAGAATCATTTTAATTCTTTTTTTTTAGACCTGTCAGGTTTTAAAAACCTGACAGGTCTCTTTACTTTACTGTGATACTGAAACAAGTTCAGCATGACGTCGAGGTTTATACTTGGCTGCTATATTTTCAATCACACGAATATGTTCTGGACTCGTACCACAACAACCACCAATAATATTAATTAAATTTTTCTTTAAATATTCTTCAATTTGCTCTCCTTTGCTAGCCAATTCATGGAAAAAACATCTAATTCCTTAAATCATTAACATCGATTATGATATTCCTGCCTCCGCAGGAATGACAAAAGGGCGCGGTTTGTATTTAGCAGCTATATTTGTAATAACTTTAATATGCTCTGGTGTTGTTCCGCAGCACCCTCCAATGATATTTATCAAATTCTTTTTCAAATATTCTTCAATTTGCTCTCCCATTTCTTCTGGAGTTTCATCATACTCTCCAAACGCATTTGGCAAACCTGCATTAGGATGTGCAGAAATTGCAAAGTCTGTTTTATTGGCAATCGCTTCTAAATGCGGCTGTAATAAATTGGCCCCTAAAGCACAATTAAATCCGATTGATAATAATGGAATATGAGATACTGAAATTAAAAAGGCTTCTGCGGTTTGCCCTGATAATGTTCTACCAGAAGCATCAGTAATAGTACCACTTAACATAACTGGGATATCAATATTGCGCTCTTCCTTAACTTCTTCAATGGCAAATAACGCCGCTTTTGCATTTAAGGTGTCAAACACGGTTTCAACTAAAAGTAAATCTACACCACCATCAACCAAGGCTTCAACTTGTTGTTTGTAAGCTATACGTAACTCATCAAATGTTACGGCTCTATATCCAGGGTCATTAACATCGGGTGACATACTCGCAGTACGGTTTGTTGGTCCGATAGAACCTGCCACGAAGCGCGGTTTATGCGATTCTTTTGCCGTAAATTCATCAGCAACTTCTTTGGCTATTTTAGCAGATTCATAGTTTAATTCATAAACCAGATTTTCCATTTGATAATCAGCCATAGCTATAGTTGTTCCCGAAAATGTATTGGTTTCAACAATATCTGCTCCCGCTTCAAAATATTTTCCGTGAATGGTTTTAATAGCTTCAGGTTGGGTAATTGACAACAAATCGTTATTACCCTGCAATGGCGTTGGGTAATCCTTAAAGCGCTCACCTCTAAAATCGGATTCGGTAAATTTATAAGCTTGCAACATCGTACCCATAGCGCCATCAAGTACTAAAATACGATTTTGTAAAGCTTGTTTTATGTTTGACATTTATTATACATTTCCAGACCTGTCAGGTTTTAAAAACCTGACAGGTCTAATTTATGTCGTCAAGAAAAGTAGAAAAACACTTTCCGTTATCTTTCCAATAATCATTAAAATTATTAGTAGAATTTAGCACCTTTCCCGAAAAATTCGGGAGGTTGCCAAGGCTTCAACGGGTCTATTCCCTCTACCTTTCTTGATAACATGTAATACGTTTATGAACTAAGGACAAAAGTACTAACTATATTTTTGTTTTCCTTATCCTGCAAGGTCTTTTTTAACCTTATAGGTATAATTCATTTTTCATACACAGTATCTACAAGGTTTTTGAAACCTTGCAGGATAGTTATTTACTGAAAATACTATTCAAATAATGTTGACGACAAATATCTATCTCCCCTATCACAAATAATAGCAACTATAACACCCTCATCAATTTGTTCGGCAATTCTTAATGCACAAAATACTGAACCCCCACTGCTCATACCTGCAAAAACGCCTTCCTCTTTAGCTAAACGTTGAGTTGTAGCTTTTGCATCTTCTTCTGTAACGTCAATAACAACATCAACTTTTGAGCGATCGAAAAACTTAGGGACATATTCTGGCGACCACTTTCTAATTCCTGGAATTCTCGCACCATCTGCGGGTTGTGCACCAACAATGGTAATATTTTTATTCTTTTCTTTTAAATAGGTAGAAGTTCCCATTATGGTTCCTGTGGTCCCCATGGTGGCCACAAAATGAGTAATCTCTCCGTTTGTTGCTTCCCAAACTTCTGGACCTGTAGTTTTATAATGCGCTTTCCAATTATCATCGTTCTCAAATTGGTTTAAGAGTGTATAACCCTTTTCATCTCTCAATTTAAAAGCTAAATCCCTAGAACCCTCAATTCCAATATCAGCTGGAGTTAATATAACCTCAGCACCATAGGCCCGCATGGTTTTTACACGTTCCTCAGTAGAGTTTTCAGGCATTATAAGAACCATATTAAGTCCTAATAATTTTGAAATAAAAGCTAATGCGATACCTGTATTTCCGCTAGTAGCTTCAACTAAAGTACCTCCTTTTTTAATGTCACCACGTTTTAAAGCTTCATTAATCATATTGAAAGCGGGTCTGTCTTTTACACTACCACCAGGGTTATTACCTTCCAACTTCAAAAACAATCGCACGCCTTTTTTAGAAATAAGATGTGTTGCCTCAACTAGTGGTGTATTACCAATTTGACCAATAATACTATTCTCGTATGCCATTCTTTTTTGGTCTGATTTTTATTTCGGTTTGATAGGTTACTAATGAGTTTTCAGGTACTGACTGTGTAATCCAAACATTGGCGCCTATGATGCTATTTGCTCCAATTACGATGTCGCCTCCTAAAATAGTAGCATTCGCATAAATAGTAACATTGTCCTCAATAGTTGGATGTCTTTTTATCTTAGCTAAATCTTTAGAAACTTGAACACCACCAAGCGTTACACCCTGATAAATTTTGACTTGATTTCCTAATATTGCTGTTTCACCAATTACAATTCCTGTTCCGTGATCAATATAAAATGATTCGCCTATGGTGGCTCCTGGATGAATATCTACACCTGTTATGCCATGTATGTATTCACTCATCATTCTTGGCAAAATATAAACATCTAATTTATATAATGCATGACTCAATCTATAAATTGAAATAGCATGAAAGCCCGGGTAGGCCAAATATATTTCTTCCAAACAATGTGAAGCCGGATCATTACACTCAAAAGCTATGGCATCCAAATCTAACTTCTTTCTAATTGCTGGAAGTTCTTTTTGAAATGTAGCCCAAGTATGTTTGCCGTTTTCTATCTCTAAATTAGAAAGTATTTTAAGAAATGTTTTTTCTAAATAATCGCTATGTACTTCTTCTTGCTCACAGTCAAACAACGAATAAAACAATCTTTTTGTAAAGGTTTTTACCGTGTCTTTTAAGCAAACGTTGTAACTTTTCATATGTTAAACAAAACACCTACAAAGCCTTCGAAACTTTGCGGAATTATATTTTTTAAATAATTTTATTTTTTTGGCATTCCCTTTTAGGTCGGGCTTTCCGCTATATCTTTTCTTGTGCTGAACTTGTTTCAGTATCTCATCAAGTTTTATATTCGCACAACAAAAGGATGCCGCTGCAATCCCTAATGCACCCATCCGCCAAAATCGTTTTCAACCCTAGCTTTGGGATGTTTTTCATATTATCAGACCTGTGGTTTTTAAAACCTAACAGGACTATATCACTCTAATTAATAGCCTGTACTACTGCTTTTGGAGCTTCTTTACGCGACCCATCAAATCCATCAATTCCACTAACCGTTGTGTATTTTAAAACATACCTTTTGCCTGGATTAATAATTCTGTAAGCCGCTTGACACATTAACGTAGCCTCATGAAAACCACAAAGAATCAATTTTAATTTCTCAGGATAGGTATTCACATCTCCAATAGCAAAGATACCAGGAATATTGGTTTGGTAATTCAAGGCATTATCCACTTTAATGGCATTTTTTTCAATCTCCAGTCCCCAGTTTGCAATAGGCCCTAATTTTGGAGATAAACCAAATAACGGGATAAAATGATCGGTTTCTAAACGGTATACTTCGCCCTCTTTAGGCGTAACTGTAACCGCTTCAATTTTATCATTACCATGCAATTCTGTGACCTCAGCGGGTGTAATTAGTTTGATTTTATTTAAAAGTGTTAATTCCCTAACTTTTTCAACAGAATCCAGTGCCCCACGAAATTCTTTTCTTCTATGAATCAAAGTAACACTTGAGGCTACATCAGTTAAAAAGATACTCCAGTCTAAAGCAGAATCTCCTCCACCAGAAATTACTACTTTTTTATCTCTATAAAATTCTGGATCTTTTATGATGTATTCCACACCTTTATCTTCATAATCCGTTACACCTTCAATAGCTGGCTTCCTAGGCTCAAAAGACCCTAAACCACCTGCAATAGCAACTATTGGTGCTTGATGTTTTGTACCTTTGTTTGTTGTAACAATAAAAGAACCGTCTTCTTGCTTTTCAATAGTTTCAGCACGCTCACCAAGCGTAAAACCTGGCTCAAACTGTTTGCCTTGTTCTAGTAGATTTTTTGTTAAATCACCCGCTAAAATCTCGGGGAAACCAGGGATATCATAAATTGGTTTCTTAGGATAAATCTCAGAACATTGTCCACCGGGTTGTGGTAATGCATCAATTAAATGGCATTTTAGCTTTAATAAACCTGCTTCAAAAACCGTAAATAATCCAGTTGGTCCCGCTCCTATGATGAGTATATCTGTTTTAATCATTTTAAGATTCTCTTTTTTCAATTAATCCTTTGGTGAATTCGTTTAGTGTCTCCACTTTTTCTTCAAAATCACCTTTTATTGTTTTTCTATATTCGTTTAAATTTTTAACTAAATCATCAATATTATCTGGAATAACATCCTCAAAAAACTGACGCAGGCGTTTAGCGGTTGTTGGCGATTTTCCGTTTGTAGAAATGGCTACTTTCACATGGCCTTTCGTTACAATGCCACCCATGTAAAAATCACAATATGGTGGATTATCAGCAACATTTACGAGTTTAGCTTCTGCCCTACAATCTTTCCAAACTTGAACATTTACTTCTGGAATATCTGTCGTTGCAACAACCATATGCTTTCCTTTTAAATAGCTTTTTTTGTAACTATCTTTAATCAAAGTTACGCATCCTTTTTTTGCAAGCTCTATTGTGCCTTCCCTAAACATGGGCGACACTATTGCAACATGCGCATCTGGACTGGATTTTAATAGAAAGGTTAATTTTTCTGCAGCCACAAAACCTCCACCAACAATAAGAACATTTAGATTTTTAGCCTTTAAAAAAATAGGATATAAATTATTTCGAGCCCCCTCTGCCCCCGAAGGGGGAACTGGACTAAGCCCCCCAACCCCCGAAGGGGGAGTTTGCTCACTCGAACTCTCTATATTTTCTAATTGTGTTTTCATTTATAACTTACTATCTCTTTATAAATTGAAGATAGTTCAACACGCTCTCTAACTACATCACCAATAACTATAATGGCTGGATTTGCTAATTGTTTTTCTTCAACCACATCGCAAATATTGCTAATAGTACCAAAACCGACTTTTTCATCTATTGTTGTGCCGTTTTGAATAATAGCAACCGCTGTATCTTGTTTATTTTCTTCTGAAAAAACACGAACTATTTCAGACAGTTTACTCATGCCCATTAAAATCACAACTGTTGCGGTTGATTTTGCTGCCAAAGCTACATCTTTTGATAATTGATGGTTTTTTGTTGTTCCTGTAATTACCCAAAAGCTTTCGGAAGCACCACGTTTTGTTAACGGAATACCTTGATAAGCTGGAACAGCAACAGCTGATGAAATACCAGGAACCATATAGGTTTCCAAACCAAATTGCCTAACATAATCTATCTCTTCCGCACCCCGTCCAAAAATAAAAGGGTCACCACCTTTTAAGCGCACCACATGTCCTTTTTCTTTGGCTTTCGCTACAATAAGTTCGTTGATTTGTTCTTGCTGAAATGCATAACAGCCTTTGCGCTTACCCACAAAAATAAGTTCGGTTTCCGCCGAAGCATACTCAAGTAATTCTTCGTTTAT
>CAXBID010000045.1:0-19281 GCA_963975495.1 uncultured Flavobacteriaceae bacterium
AACGATTAAATTTATACACCCAACTTAATAATTTAAAAACAGAAGAAGAATTACATACCTTTGAGGCAGAATTAGTTGACCGATTTGGGGAATTACCAACACAAGTGATTGATTTGTTAAACAGTGTCAAAATAAAATGGATTGCTACTAAGGCTGGTTTCGAAAAAATAATTATGAAACGAGGCAAACTTATTGGCTATTTTATAAACGACCAACAAAGTAATTTTTATCAAAGTGCAGGTTTTACAAAGGTGTTGCAGTTTGTTCAAAAACATCCAAATGTGTGTAAAATAAAAGAAAAGCAAACACGGAACGGACTGCGATTAATGTTAACATTTGATAAAATTAAATCGGTTAAACAAGCGTTAGAAGTTTTACAACCTATTGTGGCTTAATTATTGAAATAAAAAAATTAAATATAAATACATGTTAAACAAAGTTATTGCTTTAGCACTTTTATTACCAAGTATCCTTTTTGCGCAGCATACTATTAAAGGAACATTCTCTCCAGCTAAAGATTATAATGTGGCCTTGTTGTATAAAGTTACACCAACGTTATCAGAATACATCGCTAATTCAGAAGTTAAAAAAGATGGCACTTTTGAGTTTAAATTAGATTCCACAGCAACAAAAGGGATATATCGAGTGGTTTACGCCATTCCGCAAGAAGACTATAACTTTGATATTATTTATAATAAAAAGGAAGATGTAGAACTTACATTTAATTCTGAAACCGGCGTCAATTTTTTGGCTTCTTCAGAAAATAAATTAATTAGTTCATACACCAATAGCATGTCTATGGTTACCCAAAGTATTGGCAATTATTACAGGCAGCAAAGCAAAGATACTATGGCTTTAAAAGCTATTTTTAAAACCCAAAGAGAAACCCAGCTAAATTTTGAAAAAGCGGCAAAGGGGATGATGGCACTTCATTTTATAAAGGCAAACAAACCTTACATACCCAAAAAATTTGAAACAGTTAAAACTTACATCAATAATTTGAAAACACATTATTTTGATTATGTAGATTTTAATAATAAAATATTGCAAAGCTCTAGTTTTTTAGAAGAGCGGATGTTAAACTATGTTTTTGGTACGACTGCTGACGACGTAGATGAAGAAACCAATTATAAAAACAACATTGATGTATTTTGTGTTGCTATGAAAGATGTTCCTAATAAAGTTAAAAGAATTTTGCTAGTCGATTTATGGGAGCAAATGAGAGATTTGGGATTTGAAACTGTTGCAAATTATATTTCGGAAACCTATTTGATGGATATTGCTGTTGCCTTAAATGATCAAGAATTAATAAAAGGATTAATGCTGTTAATTAATACAGCAATTGGTGAAAAAGCACCTGATTTTTCATTGGAAATTAAAAAGAATCAAAAGAAAATCACTAAAAAACTTAGTGAATTAAAAATAGCTAAAAACTATATTGTGGTATTTTGGAGTAGTACCTGTTCACATTGTTTAGATGAAATCCCACAGTTGCAAAGCTTTGTAAAAAACCAACAAAAAGATTTTGTAAAAGTCATCGCTATTGGATTAGAGGACGAACCAAATGAATGGAAAACATTAACAAAAAAATACACTGAATTTATTCACGTTTATGGTAAAGGTAAATGGGATAATGAAATAGGTAATAACTATGGTGTAACGGCAACACCCTCATATTTTGTTTTAGATAAAGACAAAAAAATTATTGCTAAACCAGAAAATTTTGAAGCTTTAAAAACTTTTTTTGAGGAGGAGTAAAACTTAACACCATAACGAGGAGTGGAGCGACATGGTTATTTGTTTAATTGATTATGAGACTTATAGTTCTTCTTGATGAGATTCCCTCCTTCGAGGGAATTACAAATAAAAGCTTTAGAAATGATAAAAAGCGTTTTCCAAATGCTCAATTTTAAAACCTTTTTTTTCTTTTACAATAGCAATAATATCAAAACGTACTTCAACATCTAAACTGTTTACATTCACATATTCATCAACTGCTTTCACTAAACGTTGAATCTGTTTGGGTTTTACAAAATCTTGTGGATTTCCAAAATCGACAGTAGAGCGTGTTTTTACTTCAATAATAGCAAGGGTGTCTTTAATTCTGGCAATAATATCAACTTCGGCTTTATCAAATCGGTAATTGCGTTCAATAATTTCGTAACTATTTTTCAATAGAAAATCTACTGCAAGTTGCTCGCCTTTTTTACCAAGTTCGTTGTGTTTTGCCATGTTTAAGTTACTGTAAAAAAAATAAAATTAAATATACAAACAAATTCTATCTAAGAAACAGAATTATTATAAAACAGTATATTTGATTAATAAAGAATTCAAATGACAGAGAAAGAAAGGTTACTACTCCTTGAAAAAGCTAAAACATTTTTTAAGAATGAAATTGTTGAGGCGCACATTAATGTAGGGTGCAAAAAAGCAAGCCAGCTAAAAAACTACAATGTTAATCCGTTTCTATTTAAATATTTGGCCAATTTTTTGAAAGGGAATGATAATGCGAGAAGTATTGCTGAAGCTTTAGTTTTACCCAGAGTTTTAGGGAGTTCTATTAACACGTCTTTTGGAATGCGAATTCAAAAATTGATTAGTGAACTTTTTGAAAGCTTTGGTTCTACAACTCATGGTATTGATATTGAATTTATGGATGCTTTAGACGGAAGAAAAAAATACTGCCAACTAAAATCGGGGCCAAACACAATAAATTTTGATGATGTTGAAACTATTTTCAATCATTTTCAAGGGACTATAAATTTAGCACGAACAAATAATCTGAATATTGGTGTAAATGATATGATTGTTGGTGTTATTTATGGTGAAACCTCAGAATTGAGTTCGCATTATAAACGCATTAATCAAAAATATCCAGTTATTGTTGGTAAAGATTTTTGGCATAGGTTAACTGGAAAAGAATATTTTTATTTCGATTTAATTGATGCCATTGGTGATGTAGCTTTAGAGGTAGACGGCACAAATGTTTTAAATCAAACCATTGAAGCGCTTTCCAAAGAAATAGAAGCTAAATTTTCTTGATTCTTTTCATAATATTCATTTAAAAATTTCACTAAAGAATAGCCAATTTCCTTTGCTAAATTAACAGGAACAGCATTTCCAATCTGCTTGTATTGCTGCGAAATAGAACCGTTAAACTCCCATTCGTCGGGAAACGTTTGGATTCTCGCATATTCCCTAACCGTAAAAGGTCTTGTTTCTTCTGGGTGACAACGTTCGGTTTGTTTTTGTGCTGGACTACACGTTAATGTTAAACAAGGTTCGTCCCAGCCAATGCGTCTTGCCATACCTGTTTTTCCGCCCCCAAGATAGAAACTTTTTTGCATATATTCTTTTTGAATATCGAGAGGCAAATCTCTCCAATAGCCTTTTTGGGGCACTAAATTCAGTACTTTTTTCTTGTGCTCTGGATATGTTGAACCGTTTGATTTTGGAACGTCAGAATCAAATAACTTTCCCTTTTTTAGTGCATCACTCAAATTGTAAATCGTATCATAAGGTAATGGATAGCGGTATTTTAAATCGATATCTTTTCTCACTCCTATTAAAATTAAACGTTCTCTTTTTTGTGGAACTTTGTAGTTTATAGCTTTTAAAACCTGAACTGGAGTAACCACATGATATCCTATTTCATCCAAAACAGAAATCATGCCTTCAAGCGTTCTTCCTTTTTCGTGACTCAATAAACCTTTAACATTTTCGCCTACGCAAATTTTTGGTTTTACTTCATTAACTACTCTGGCAAACTCATAAAATAGTGTGCCTCTAGTATCGTTTAAACCTAATTTTTTCCCTGCATAACTAAAGGCTTGACAGGGGAATCCACCTGTAACAACATCTACTTTTTTTTCGTATTTGGAAAAATTGTAATTTTTTATATCGCCTTCTAGAACATTCCAATTTGGTCTGTTTTGGCGTAGGGTATTGCAAGCCCATTTATCAATTTCATTTAATGCCACACACTTCAATCCCGCTTTTTCAAAGCCTAAACCTAAACCACCTGCACCTGCAAAAAGTTCTAATACTGAGTGGTTTTTATTTGGGATAACGTGATTGCCTTTAAAATCGTTTCCATTAATATATTCATTGAACTTCGGAAACAATTCCAATTGTTCTTTTTTGTAGACTCGATAATTGCTTATAGGTTCTCTTATGGCTTCTAATTTTCCAGAATTATCCCATCTTCTTAGAGTTTCGGTACTTTTTTCAAGGATTTCAGAGACTTCAGAAATAGAATAATATTTTTTCATAACCAAATTACACAACGTTACACATGGTTACAAATATAATATTTCAAATGACATAAAAAAACTTAAAAATAAAAAATGATTTCACCCCCTAAACAAAAAGAAATCGTCTTTCATATCTTCAATTTGAGCATCTTCATTGGTTATAATATAATCAATAGCTTGTGTTGTAAACTCGTTGCCTTTTTCAGTAAGGGAGACAATATTCTTTTCAATAGAAATCATATTGTTTTTAAGTGCTAAATCCAAAACGGATTTAGATCGTACTTTTTGCCAATTGATATGTTCGTTAAGATGATTGACATGACGCTCTCTTTCTTCGCTATGGTTTTTTAAATGTAGTAAAAAGGTTAACAAAGAGACTTCTTTACGTTGTTGCTTTTCTCTATATAATACAGCTATAACACCTTTATTTGGGGCAAATAAATACACTGCTAGAAATAGTAACCCTAACATAGTTGTAATAGACCCAGCAATAGATGCATCCAACCCATGCGCCAACCAATACCCAGAAATGGCGCTAAAAACACCAAAACAAACCGAATAAACGAGCATGCGTTTTAAATTCGTAGTTAATAAATAGGCGGCAGCAGCAGGCGCAATCATTAAGGCAACCACTAAAATAGCACCTACAGCATCAAAAGCACCAACGGTAGTGACTGACGCCACACTCATTAATCCATAATGGATTACGGCGGGTGAAAACCCTAAAGATGCTGCTAAACCGGCATCAAAGGTGCTTACTTTTAATTCTTTGAAAAAAGAAAACAGTAATCCAATGGTTATTAATAAAATACTCCCGATGATCCATAATGATTTTGGACCAACATCAGTACCAGAAATCACAAGTCTATCAAATGGAGCGAAAGCTAATTCGCCTAATAAAACGGCATCAATATCTAAGTGTACATCGTTTGCATTTTTTGCGATAAGTATGACACCAATACTGAACAGAATAGGAAATACTAATCCAATGGCGGTGTCCTCTTTTACCAGTCCTGTTTTTTGAATATATTCCACTAAAACAACCGTGATAATACCAGTCATGGCAGCAAGTAAAATCAGTAAAGGGGAGTTTAAATCTTGGGTAATAAAAAATCCAATAACAATACCAGGTAATATAGAATGACTTATAGCATCGCTAATCATAGCCATTTTACGTAGCACTAAAAACGTGCCTGGAATGGCACAAGCCATAGCAACTAAACTCGCAATAAGTTGTATTTCTATTTGCGCACTACTCATTGTTTTCGTTTTGTTGGTTGTATAAATTTGAGGCTACTTCAAAACCATTTTCAGTTAGACTCCACATGTTTCCATCTAAGGTTACATAGTTTTTGTTTACTAGTTTTTGAAGGGTATTTTTAGTGTAACCTTGAAAGTTGTTTAATATTTTTATGGCGTGCGGATGTGAAATATTTTCATGACTTTCAACAACGTTGTACATAAATGCCAAGGTTTTATGTAATTCTAAATCGCGACGGTTTTTAATAAATCGAATGTGTTTAAATAACAATCCACGACTTGGTGAAAACACAAATGAAACTAAAACAAATACACCAGCTACAATAACAATAACAGGGCCTGTTGAAAGGTTATTTTGGCTAGCACTTATGGCCGTTCCAAAAACCCCGGAAAATGCTCCAAATAAAGCGGCTAGGAAAACCATAACGCCTAAACTATTTGTCCATTGTCTCGCCGCAGCTGCTGGTGCTAATAACATGGCACTCATGAGCACCACACCAACGGTTTGAAGCCCTAAAACTATGGCTAAAACAATAAAACTGGTAATTAAAATATCAATGGCTCTAGTATTAAAACCTAGGGTTTTGGTATAATCGGCATCAAATAAAAGTATTTTAAATTCTTTCCAAAAGAGGAGTAAAACAAATAAACAAATACTTGTTACGCTAGCCATAACCCAAACATCTTTTTCGACTAATGTAGCGGCTTGCCCGAATAAATATTTATCTAATCCTGCTTGGTTTGCATTGGGTTGTTTTTGAATGAACGTGAGAAGTAACATGCCGAACCCAAAGAATAATGATAAAATTAATCCTAAAGCCGTGTCCGATTTTAAATGGGTTTTTTTGATGATCCCACGAATCCAAAATGTACCGATAAGCCCACTTACTAAAGCACCTAATAAAAGCACATTACTATCTTTTGTGCCTGTTATTAAAAAGGCTATAGCTATTCCAGGCAATGCCGCGTGAGAAATAGCATCACCTAAAAGACTTTGTTTTCTTAGTACAGCGAAACTACCTAGCATACCAGTTACTGCGCCTAGTATGGCGGTTCCTAAGGTTATGGTTCTTAGGGTGTAGTCTGTAAAAACTAGTTTTATGTATTCTGTTATGTCCATAATTTCTGCGAAGAGAGGAATTTTTTCTTGTTTCGCACTATTTTAATTTGTTTTTAGATTACTTGCTTAACAGCAATCTTATTTTACCTTTCCGACTTTCAATTTCTTGGGAAATTGAAATCCATACCGAAATAAATTCGGCACAAGCTCTTTCCTAAAATAGGAAAGGAAATTTACGAATTGAGCTTTTACTTTTCATTTATATTTTTTAGTTCGAGTAAGCACTGAAAAATGTGACTGTTAACTGCGTGCTTTTTTGATTTTTTTACCTGTTCATTTTGTCTTGATACAAAACGAACCAAAAAATCAAATCAATCTGAGGAAATTCCTGCGGAACATTCGCTTTCGAAATTCCACGCTTAAAGCTTCGCTTTGCGATTCCATTTCTTCGCTCATTATTTCTGCAGATTGATGATTCCGACTTTGTCGGAATTTCAAGTTCAATTTCTATTTTAGTTTATTATTTTGCGTAAGAACTGTTTACTGTGACTGCAAACTGCTTACTGCCTACTTTTTTACTTTTGAATACTCACTTTATAATTAATACCATACGTTTTAGTTAAATTATCATCATTAAAAATATCTTTTACAGGTCCGGTTGCTATTTTTTTAACGTTTAAAAAGGTTACCCAATCGAAATATTCTGGAACGGTTTGTAAATCGTGATGCACTACAATGACTGTTTTTCCTGCTTTACGTAATTCTTTCAGAATATTAATAATAGCTATTTCGGTTGTGGCATCTACGCCTTGAAAAGGCTCGTCCATAAAATATATGGATGCATTTTGTACCAACGCGCGTGCTAAAAATATACGTTGTTGTTGTCCGCCTGAAAGCTGACTAATTTGTCTGGTTTTAAAAGGCAACATACCTACTTTTTCGAGGGCTTCAAGGGCTGCTTTCTTTTCTTTTAATCCGGGTCGTTTTATCCAGCCTAAACTTCCGTAGGTTCCCATCATTACCACATCTAAAGCGGTGGTTGGGAAATCCCAATCAACGCTTCCTTTTTGCGGAACGTAAGCCACTAAACTACGTTGTTTTTCATAGGGTTTTCCGTAAATAGACACACTGCCTGCAATAGGTTTTAAAATACCTAAAATAGATTTTATGAGGGTTGATTTTCCTGCGCCATTAGGACCAACTATAGCCATAAGAACGCCTTCGGGAATTTCTAAATCGATATCCCAAAGTACGGGCTTGTAGTTGTATGCTACGGTTAAATCGTCTATTTGTACTGCGATATTTCCTGCGGAGGCAGGAATCTCTTTTTTATTGATATTTTGCTTCATCTTTATCATCTTTATGTTCATCCCGTATTGCTATCGGGACGAACCAAAAAATCAAATCAAAATCAGGAAATTGCTAAAGCATCATTCGCTTTCGAAATGAAACGTTTAAAGCTTTGCTTTGCGATTTCTTTTCTTCGCTCACTATTTCTGCAGATTGATGATTTCGACATGGTCGAAACTTGGGTTTTGACTTTCTTCTATTTTCTTTTTATACTCTGATATTTAGTTTAATTTCTCTACTCTCTATTCGCAGACAATCACTAATTATATGCTTTAAACCTTAACCTTGGCTGATAATCTAGCCCTGATAGAAGCGGCATCCTTTTTTGTGCTAACTCCTAACTTTAATTTAAAACTTTTACTATCATGTTATCCATTTGTTTGTTAAGATACTGAAACTATTTTAGCACAAAAAAGATATAGCGGATAGCAGGAAATAGCTTCTGAAAATTTTTATTTTAATTAATTTATTTTATTCATTTGAGTAAGCACTGTTTACTGCGCTGTAAACTGCTGACTTATTTGAGTGCATTTACAATGGTGTTTACGTTATATTCAAACATCCCAATATAAGTGCCTTCAACGGTTCCTGCATTGCCCAAAGCATCTGAATATAGCGTGCCACCGATAGTAACGTCGTGATTTTTAGATTTTACCGCGGCCTGCAGCGCTTCTATAGTACGTTTTGGCACAGAACTTTCTACAAAAATAGATTTCACCTTATTTTCTATAATAAAGGCTGCCAGTTTTTGAACATCCTGAACCCCTGCTTCGGTGGCTGTTGACAAACCTTGTAATCCGACAACTTCAAAATCGAATGCTTTTCCAAAATAGTTAAAGGCATCATGGGCGGTAACTAAAATGCGTTGCTTTTTTGGGAGTGTTTCTATGGTTGATGTTATAGTTGTTTTTAAGGCTTCTAGTTTTTTTAAATAATTAGCACCATTGGTTTTAAAAGTTTCACTTTGTTCTGGAATAGACTCAGAAAGTGTTTTGACTACAAACTGTGTGGCTTGTTTCCAATACTCGATATTAAACCAAATATGCGGGTCGTAATTGGAAGCAAAATACTCTGAACCGATAAGCGTACTTTCATCTAAAGCATCAGCAATGGCAATGGTTTTTCTGGTTTTCATTTTTTCGAAAACTTCAACTAATTTGCCTTCTAAATGCAAGCCATTATAAAAAATAATATCTGCGTTTGATAGTTTGGCAACATCACCTTCACTGGCTTTATACAAATGCGGATCTACGCCGCTACCCATTAAACCTTGCAGGTTTATTGCATCGCCTCCCACGTTTTTAACCAAATCGGAAATCATTGAGGTTGTTGTAACTACATTGAGTTTCCCGTTTTGTTTTTTTTCGCTTTTACAGCTGAAAAACGCTATTATAATGGTTAATAATAGTATTGTTTTTTTCATTTCATTCTTTTTTAGTAGGTAATCTAAAACTAATACCAGTGCTTAATAAAATATCTTGTCCTTCTGTGATGCTTGAGCCAACAGTGGCATCAAGTTGTACGTTACTAGAAAGTAAATAAGTAAATCCAGCATCCCATAAATGGTTGGCTTTACTATTTTCTGGTAAATTGCCATAAAGTTCTGTGTAAATGCCTAGTTTTTGTGATACGCTTAAACCATAAGATAAAGAGTAAACATAAGCGACCTCGGGTGAACCATCGGCCCATTGCGCGCCCAAATTATAGGATAAACTAGATTTTTCACTTAAAGTATGTGAAAATGAAAATCGAAAATCAACACCTGTATTTTCTGGCTTATAATCTTTGCCAGCTGTAAATGGAAGATATAGATGGCCTAAAAAACCAATTTCTGGAAAGCCGTCTTTTTCTTCTGTTACAGCTATTTTCATACCAAAAAGCAAAGGGTTAAAACCGCTTGAAACATTGTTTAGTTTATTACCGTTTATTTTAGTAGAAGTTTCAACAAAATCCCAACCTAACCTAAATTCTAAATTGTCCAATAGTCCTAATCGTACTAATGTAGTGTTGTAGGTATAGGTTTCGTTTTTAATAGTATTGTTTTCAAAACTTTCGAAAAACGAACCTGTTTCTACTTGAACGTATCCTTTAGGGATTGTGTTTGGTGACTCGGTAGCATCAGGTCTGTCAGTTATTAAAGCTACTAATTTGTTTTCTTTTTCTTGGGAAAACATTGAAAAAGGCCATGTGAAAAGTGTAAATAGTATAGTGGTTTTAATGGCTTTCATTAACGTAAATAATGGATGTAAAATCTTCATTTAAAATGATGGTGTTGTTGTTTACTAAAATTTGGGTCATTTTATTTTTAATGAATTGTTTCGATACCAAAATGGTGTTGCCATATTTTAGACCGTGTTGCGAACAGAAATCAAAAAACTCCTTATCATCACTCATTAATCTTGAAATGATATACGATTTTCCTTCTTCGGTGTTGGATAAGGCAATAGATGTATCAGTTGTGGTAATTTCGCCATCGGCATTGGGTATTGGGTCTCCGTGGGGATCAAATTTTGGGTTGCCTAAATATTCGCTTATTTTATTGGCTAGAAAATCTGAGGTTTGGTGTTCGAGAATTTCCGATTCACGATGAATTTCATGAAGCGACATATCAAACATTTTAAATAATAAAGACTCCCAAAGCCGATGTTTTCTCACCACATTAAGTGCCATTTTATTGCCCTTATCTGTCAGTTTTAATTCTTGATATTTCTGGTAGTGCAATAAATCTTTAGTTGCTAGTTTTTTAGCCATATCAGTAGCTGCGGCGTTTGATATCCCTAATACTGCGGCAATGTTACCTGGTTTGGTGTCATTATTATCGCGTTTTTCGTTTTTGTAAATGGCTTTTACAAAGTTTTCAATGGCTACGGACATTTGTATGGCTTTAAAATATTTTTAAGTAAGCTTAAATATTTTTCAAATGTAACTAAAAAAATTAATATATATTATCTTTTTCAGTAAAATTAGTATGAAAAATTAACCCAATGGTACAACTATTGATGCCTATTGTGAAACGATTTTCTATCAAGCAATTTATACTTTCAGTTTTATTTCTCTCTAGTTTTTCGTGTATTCCACTTAGAATTGCACCAAATATTAAAACTGATAAAGTGATGGTTGCTAAAAAGTTTAAAAGGAAACTTCCGAGACAAAACGCTTTTATTTTTGAAGACCCAAAAGATGCTGACGAGTTTTATAACTATGTGAATATTAAATATGAATTAAATCATCAAGATGTAGAATGGAATGTGCCCTTTGAAATTGATGGTAAATTACATTATTTCTCTTTTTATGAGGTTGAAATTCCAAACAAAACATTAAATATTTTACCTCTTTTTGTAGATGCTGCTTTAGATAATAAGGGCTGGGATCCTATGTTTGAAGATGTTTATATGTCAAGAAATGGTAACTGGTATATTGCTTTAGTGGTTACAGATTATAATGGGAATGATTGTTTAAAATCAGATTATATTCATCGAGAGACTATAATAAAACACTTAAAAGCGTTGCGGGTTGAATACTTAAATACGCATAATTATTTGGAAGCTTTACTTAAGAAGTGATTTTAATGACACCCACAACCATCACCACCGCCACATGCTTTTTTGGATTTAGCTTTTTTCCAGAAGAATTTTTTAACCAAAAAAAACAATGCAAATGCTATGGCAGAAAAAACTAATATGTTTTGAATAATGGTGTTCATGTTTTATTTGTCGGTTTAAACCATGTTAAATAACTTTGAATCTTCTTCTTTTAAAATAAGAGTTGTTTTTTAATAAACCCTTCCGTCTTTCGATTTTGTTAAATCGAAATCCACCTTCCCTAAAAAAGGGAAGGAATTATTTTAGTAATTATTTCAAAAGCTGAAAAGCAATTAAAGCTGTAATATAAGCAATTCCCGTCATAATTACTAATTGCAAAATGGGCCATTTCCAGCTATTCGTTTCACGTTTTACAATTGCCAAAGTACTCATACATTGCATCGCAAAGGCATAAAATAATAATAACGAAATACCCGATGCAAATGTGAATAACGGGCCTCCTAAAATAGGATTTACTTCTCCAGCCATTCGATTTTTTATAGTATCTTCGTCATCATTTCCAACACTATAAATGGTGGCTAAAGTGCCCACAAAAACTTCGCGTGCTGCAAAACTACTTACAATGGCAATCCCTATTTTCCAATCGTAACCTAAAGGTCTAATGGCAGGTTCAATGGCACGACCAGTAATACCAATAAATGAATGTTCTAATTTATGTGATGCAATTTTTTGTTGTAATTCATCTTGGGTTAAATTTTGAGAACTATACTTATAAGTTACAATGTTTTCAGCATCATTAAATTGATCTCCAGGGCCATAAGAGGCTAAAAACCATAAAATTATTGAAATGGCTAAAATGATTTTTCCTGCACCAAAAATGAAAGATTTTGTTTTTTCAATAACCGTTAAAACCACATTTTTAAAAAGTGGTAATTTGTAGTTTGGCATTTCTACCACAAAAAACGTTTTACTTTTTATTTTGAGTATTTTATTCAATAGGTAAGCTGAAAATATTGCAGTTCCGAAACCAATTAAGTATAACAGCATAAGCGTTAGTGCTTGATAACCCAATCCAAAAATTCTACCTTCTGGGATTACTAAAGCTATAATAATTAAGTAAACAGGCAATCTTGCAGAACATGTTATAAACGGTGTGACTAATATGCTAATTAAGCGTTCTTTCAAGCTTTCAATATTACGGGTAGCCATAATGGCCGGAATAGCACAAGCAGTACCCGAAATAAGCGGCACAACACTTTTTCCGCTAAGCCCAAAACGGCGCATAACCCTATCCATTAAAAACACAACACGACTCATATAACCGCTTTCTTCAAGGATGGCTATAAATAGGAATAAAAACGCAATTTGTGGAATAAAAATAACAATGCCTCCTAGCCCTGGAATAATACCTTCTGCCAATAAATTGGTGAACGCACCTTTAGGAAGCACATGTTTTGTCCATTCACTTAAAGAGGCAAAAATACCGTCAATAAAATCCATGGGAACGCTTGACCAATCGTAAATAGCTTGAAATATGGTAAGTAAAATAACAGCAAAAATAAGATAACCCCAAACCTTATGAGTTAAAATACGATCTAACTTGATTCGTAAATCCTTTGCTTGAGACACATCAATAGTTTGTCCTTTTTTAAGCACATTATTGATAAACTGATAGCGTTTTATGGTTTCCTTTTGTTGTAATCGTTTTAAATCGCCTTTGCTCTTTGTCTTAAAATTGGCAACAGCATCTATTTCGTTTCGGTTTGTTTTTCCAAAGTTTACATCTTGGGTTATTACCAACCAAAGTTTGTATAAAAGTTGATTTGGAAACGCTTTACGCAGATTGTTAAAATATTCAGTATCAATTTCCGAAGCATTCAAACAGGGCGTAACTGAAATATCCTTAAAGTTAGCAATGAGTGTTTTTAAGTAATCAATACCATCTTTTTTACGTGTGCTTATTAAAGCAATTTTTGTTTGAAGTTGTGCTTCAAGGTATTCAATATCCAATGAAATGCCTTTGTAGCGCATTCTATCGGCCATATTAATAACCAAAATCGTAGGAATTTCTAAATCTTTAATTTGTGTAAAAAGAAGTAGGTTTCGTTTTAGGTTTTCAACATCACTTATCACAACGGCTATATCTGGAAAATCTTTGTCATTTTTATTTAAAAGAAGTTCTATAACTATATTTTCATCAAGCGACGATGCATTTAAACTGTAAGTTCCGGGTAAATCAATAATATGTGCTTTAACGCCACGGGGTAATTTGCAGATGCCTTCTTTTTTTTCAACGGTAATACCAGGATAATTCCCAACCTTCTGATTTAAACCCGTTAAGGCATTAAAAACCGAGGTTTTTCCTGTGTTGGGGTTTCCTATTAAAGCGACATTAATTTGCTTACTCATCCGTTATTTTTTCAATTAAAATATGAGAAGCAGTTTCTTTTCTTATGGCTAAATGCGATCCATTAATATTTAAATACATGGGGTCTGCAAAAGGAGCCACTTGCACAAGTGTTACGGAATTACCAGGCAAACAACCCATTTCCAGAAGTTTTAAAGGAATATGAACTGAGGAAACATCAGTAATTATCGCTGTTTCCCCACGTTTTAAATGTGCTAAAGTATATTGCAAGCTTATTTAGATTGATTTTAAAGAAGCAAAAGTAATGTAAAGTTTATAAGTATAAAAGTATAGACGTTTAAAGTTTCGGTATAGGTTAAAATATTTGGGCGTTACCCTATCGGGTCGGGCTTTTATTCATGCGTTTATAATTTAAATTTTTGAATTCATGAACATGAATGTTTCATTACAATCTTTCTTGTGCTGAACTTGTTTTAGTATCTCATCAAATAATTAATATATATTCTACAATAGGTTAAATTCAAACATATAGATAAGCACAAAAAAGGATTTCCACTGCAATCCCTAACGCAGGTGTAGTACTAGCCACAAATTATAGAGTTCAATTCACTTTAATCTTACTCATACCGCCACTAAGCGGAGCTTAGCGGTAGCTGGGGGTTTTTGTTTAAAAATACTTCTTGTAAATTATTTGGGCAATTGCTGAAGCACCGCGCTTTCCGCTATATCTTTTCTGCGAAGCAGTACCGAACTTGTTTCGGGATCTCATTATTTTATTTATATTTTTTTATCCAATCAAAATTCATAATACCAATCTTCACAAAAAAGGATGCCGCTGCAATCGCTATTGCGGGTTTAGTGCTGGATTCAAATTTGTAAATTTAATTTATTGTTTTAGTCTCACTGTTGCCGCCACTAAGCAGAGCTTAGCGGTAGCCGGGAATATTTACTTGGTTAAACCACTGCAATCCCTAACCAGTTTCAAACTTCAAAAAATAATTGTAATTCAAAATTCATAAAAACCACCTCGTCTTCTATTTCGAGGTATCGAAATTAAATCCACTCATCCTTTAAAAGGCGGAGAGTTCTTTTCAATTAACATACATAGTTTAAAATATTCTAATTTGTAAAAAACTATAAATTGAAACGCTTACAAAACGCCTTCCTTTTTAAGGAAGCGCTTGTACCGAATTTACTTCGGGATGAATTTTATCCCGATTTATCGGGATCGAAGACGGAAAGATTAAACCCTTAAAATTTCGTAATTTTGTTACGTCAATAACTAATTAAAACTAAAAAAAGCCTTCCCTTTGGGAAGATTTAGATGGGCCAATGAAAATCCTTCACCTCGATACCAATCACGAATTATTAATCAATCAATTAAACGATTTAGGTTTTACAAATCATGAAGATTACACATCTACAAAAGAACAAATTGAAACCAGAATTAAAGATTATGACGGTGTTATTTTAAGAAGCCGTTTCACTATCGATAAGCAATTTTTGGATGCTGCTAAAAACCTAAAATTTATCGGTCGTGTTGGTGCGGGTTTAGAAAATATCGATTGCGATTATGCAGAAAAAAAAGGCATCACTCTTATTGCAGCACCCGAAGGCAACCGAAATGCTGTTGGCGAACATACGTTAGGCATGTTATTGTCTTTATTCAATAAACTCAATAAAGCAGATGATGAGGTTAGAAAAGGAAAATGGTTGCGTGAAGCCAATAGAGGCATAGAACTCGACGGCAAAACGGTGGGTCTTATTGGTTACGGAAATATGGGGAAAGCCTTTGCAAAAAAACTACGAGGATTTGACGTTGAGGTGCTGTGTTACGACATTAAAGATAATGTAAGCGATAAAAATGCAAAACAAGTAACGCTTGCAGCATTTCAAGAAAACGTTGATGTTGTGAGTTTGCATACACCACAAACACCATTAACTTTAAATATGATTAACACAGAATTCATTAATCAATTCACAAAATCATTTTGGTTTTTTAATACTGCACGAGGCAAAAGTGTGGTAACCTTAGATTTAGTATCAGCATTAAAAACAGGAAAAATATTAGGAGCAGGATTGGATGTTTTGGAATATGAAAAAGCATCATTTGAAAACCTATTTAAAAGTAATGTTACATCGAGTACAGTTGAATTAAGTAGAAGTGATGAAGAAATGCCTCAGGCATTTCGATATTTAATAGAGGCGGAAAATGTATTGCTAACGCCGCATATTGCGGGTTGGACCATTGAGAGCAAAGAAAAATTAGCGCAAACTATAGTGGATAAAATTAAATTGAAATTTTGTTAATTTTAATTCAGGTCTGAGTAATTATATAAGGGTGCTTTTATTTATCATAATCTGGCATGCCTACTTTACCAATAAAACAAATAGAACCTGTTTCTTTCTCGGTTATGGCAAAAAGAAAAGGTCTATCCAATAAAAATTGTTTTGGAACATCAATAGATGTAGTCTCTATACCTACAACTGTTACAGCAGCAGCCTCCGTACCTTTTTCATTAACATCTATAAAGGTTTTTTGCAATACAAACGAAATTTGTGTAGGGATATCACTTAAACCACTAAAATCGGCATTTTCGGTGAACGCTATACCTAAACCTAAGTTGGTAAGCGCAGTATTAAATGTTTTCTCGTATGAAAAAGTAAACTTGGGCAGAGTAATTTTTATGTTTTTATCGAAATAGTTGTTCTGCCAATTGGTCCAATTTTCAATGTTCATTATTGCTACAATATCATTCACCTGTTTATCGGTATTTGGTAGCATAATCGTCATGGTGTATTTGTCATTTTTATAAGGAAGGGCTACTGAAGAAAACACGGTATTGGAAAAGTATTTCAAATCTTGTTCCATAGTCATCATATCCACTTGCTTTACAGTACCATTATCGAGTTGAAAAGGTAGTTTTTTAGTGTCTTCTGGTTTAAAACGATATTTCCAATCACTTTTAAAATAAAGGGCATTAATAGCATAAAGTACAGCATTTGAGGAAATTTCATTTAAAATTTTCGGAATCTTTCCATTGGTTTTATTGGACACCCAATTGTTTATGGTTTCCAAGGTTTTTGGATCGCTAAAATCTTTATTTTGTACTTCTGCAGAATAGTATGTTTTATTGGCTTCCAAAAACGTTTCTTTTACAGGAAAGGTGTTTTTTACCCAAAGCGAATTAGCAATCTCGAAAATTGTTCCAGAAGACGTGTGTGTTAGGTTGTTTATAATATTTTGGTTTACTGTGTTGGTTTCTTCAAGCGTTGTGTCACCATAGTTAAATACATTGGCAAAGGCCTGTTGGGTTGCTCCAGCAGCACCATTGTAAACCATACCCAAAGCTAATGAAGCACTTACGGGAGAAATCATGAAATTATTTTCGGTTTCGTTTAGGGCAATTTCCTTAAATAAAGAAAATGCAAAATCATTGTTTGACGTAACAATTTCTTGCCCTTTGGCAATAGTATCAAAAGCTTTTAACGATGTATCTTCTTCTGTACTGCAAGATTGAAAAGTAATTACACATATAAAAATTATAAAGGGAAACGTGTTTGCGAATTTCATGGTTATACATTTTATGTATTCTTTAGATGCAGAAAGTAGTAAAAGGTTGCGGCTAATCGCCAAAAAATAACAAAATTTGTTGTTTTTAAAAGATGTTAAATTATAAAAAACACAAAAGTCTTCCCTTTGGGAAGATTTAGATGGGACATGAAGAAAACCATTTTTGTTTTCGCCAGCTTAATATTGGCTTTGTTGCTTCTTTTTCAAATTAGCACTTATTCCATAAATTCTGGAAATTTGAAAATTGAATTTGCAATAGCTATTATTGCCATTGTGTTTTTTATTATTGGTGTTTATATCAATAAAAAAAGTCTTCACAAACCTATAAATGCTTCAGAAGAAATAAATCATCAAAAAATAAAAGATTTAGAAATTACATCTCGTGAATATGAAGTGCTTCAGGCTATTTCGGATGGTTTGTCAAACAAAGAAATAGCAGATAAATTATTTCTTTCTGAAAGCACTATAAAAACCCATGTTTCTAATTTACTGATGAAATTAAATGCGAAACGCAGAACTCAAGCCCTTCAAATAGCAAAAGATTTCCAGATTATTTAAACCGTATTCTTGATTAGCACTAATTTGGTACTTTAGTATGACAACATTTTTTTGTTACCTTATTAATTTTAGGGCTTAATAATTAATTTACCTCGTATGAAAAAATCAGTTTTAAAATTCGGACTATTAAGTAGCTTAACCCTTATTGTTCTATTTGCAATTCAATTTTCATTTGAAAGCAACCTTAGTTATTCTTCAAGTGAAGTTTTCGGTTATGTTAGTATAGTATTAGCATTACTCTTTGTTTATTTTGCTATCAAACATTATCGAGACTCTGTAAATAATGGCTCAGTATCTTTCGGTAAGGCATTATTAATAGGTGTTTTAGTTAGCTTACTTGCGGGATTAACTTTTGGGATTATTAATTATGTTTATGTAGAAATTATCAACCCAGGGTTTATGACAGAGTATTATGATTATATGGTTGAAAAAGCAAAATCATCATTATCTGATGCCGAATTTCAAATTAAGCTTCAAGA
Source organism: uncultured Flavobacteriaceae bacterium (assembly GCA_963975495.1). Taxonomy (GTDB): domain Bacteria; phylum Bacteroidota; class Bacteroidia; order Flavobacteriales; family Flavobacteriaceae; genus CAXBID01. The sequence goes on from CAXBID010000045.1 coordinate 18,445, forward strand.
CATGGAGGCGGAGAAAGAGTTGTTTTCAAATCCAATAATTAGCTCATTAGTTATGTCGGCAACGGTTCTAATTATTGGATTTATTATAGCTGCAATTTCAGGATTAATACTTCAACGTAAATAATTTAATTATGCAATATAAAGCAACATCGGCAGAAGACTATATTAGTCAGGTTCCGGAAGAACGACATAACGCATTAAAAAAATTGAGAAAAACAATTAATAGTAACTTACCTAAAGGTTTTGAAGAAGGCATACAATATGGAATGATAGGATATTATGTGCCACATTCAGTATATCCTGATGGCTACCATTGTAATCCAAAAGAACCTTTGCCTTTTATGGGTTTTGCATCTCAGAAAAATTCTGTAAATCTTTATCATAGCGGTATTTACTCAAAAAAAGAACTGCATGATTGGTTTGTGTCTGAATATCCAAAACATTGTAAAACAAAATTAAATATGGGTAAAAGCTGTATTCGTTTCAAGTATTTAGACGATATTCCTTTTGATCTTGTTGGTGAATTAACTAGAAAAATGACATCAGAAGAGTGGATAGGTATTTATGAAACAGCAATTAAAAAGTAAAGTTTAATTAATAAAATTCCCTCGCTTTTGGAGAGGGTTAAGGAGAGGAATGAAAAAACGAGTAACAGGAATAGGCGGATTGTTTTTTAAAACCAAAGACCCAAAAGCAACTAAAGATTGGTACAAAAAGCATTTAGGCTTTAATACTGATGACTATGGCTGTACCTTTTGGTGGAAAGATAAGGATGGAAATGATTGCTCAACCCAATGGAGTCCGTTTGCTAAGGACACAAAGTATTATGAGCCTTCA
>CAXBID010000046.1:0-19277 GCA_963975495.1 uncultured Flavobacteriaceae bacterium
GGTATGGCTTCTAGATGGTAACTTCAACTGGTTTGCTGGAGTTGGTGGTGGTATTGGATCTTATAGTTTTGATAACCCATTCCCTAATGGAGATGATAGTGAAACCTTCATTTTTGCTGCTGGAGATATTGGTATTGAATATAATTTTGATATTCCTTTACAATTGGCCATTGATGCAAGACCAGAATTTGGTTTTGGAGACTTTAGAGATGATTTGGATTTTGATATCGCTTTAAGTATTCGTTATCAGTTCTAATTTATTAGGACATATTTGGAGTGCATTCCCTCCTTGAGGATTAGCGAGAAACAAAATATATTTTGTTTCTCGCTAATCCTCAAGGAGATAATAAATCGCATACAAATAAATGTAGTTAACCATATATCGAACTCACATTAGGATAAATAACTCAAAAAACGAAAGCGCCTTAATAAGGCGTTTTTTTATGGAATAAAATAAAGGAAGAAAAAGAAACTAAGCGTAAAACTATTTCATAATCACATGGCTATATTTAGCGTTTACAACAATAGTTTTACCTGTATTTGAATTATTTGAAGTGAACGAACTGATATTTTCTTCTGAAGGTTTTTCTGGATGGGTAAACCGGGAACGTGTACCTTTATACTGCAAATTATGATTCGTTTTTGGAAGCACAATAACCGCATTGCTATTTTGAATGATGATATTCAAATTAGTAAAAGCATCATCAATTTTTAAAATTTTTAAATCGCCTATACTGCCATCAATTATAGCATTGCCAAACAAATTATCAATAGTCACATTTGAAGAATTAGACGTTAAAACCATGTTTTTCACATTAACCAAATCTGCATCTTCCACGTATTTTAAATTTAACTCGCCTAGATTCCAATTAGTAACATAAACGGGAGAATAAGAAGCATTAATGGAAGTAGAACTCCCATTAATGCTATATGCTGTGAATTTAGTGTGTGATAAATCTGCTTTTAAATTATCAATATTAGAAGCAAACTCCAATTCGCCATGACGTACATTAACTTTTAGTTTTGCGCCTTTAGGCATTTTAATTTTAATCGTTTTCCTTACTTTAGAATGAGACTCTTTATTTACGAGTTTTTCAATTAAAACTTTTCGTTTTTTTACCAATTTCTCGCGCTCTTTAGCCTGTTTTTCGTGCTGTTCTGCTATCTTTTCATGCATTTCAGCATTAGCTTTATGTTGCTTTTCTATAAGTTTATGTTGTTCTTCCATACGTTTGGCGTGCAACTCTTTATTTTTAGCTTGTTGTTCCATTTGTTTAGCATAGCGCTCACCCCATTCTTCCATTTGTTTACCATACTTTTCGCCCCAAGCTTCCATCTTTTTCGCATAGTCCTCACCAAACATAGATTCAAATTTTTTGGTGTATTCCTCTAAATATTTTTCGCCATCTTTTTGATACGCTTCATAATCAAAATGAATGTTATTTACACCTTCTGGCAATTCTGGAAGCTCAGGCATTTCTGGGAGTTCTGGTAACTCCGGTAATTCTGGCATTTCAAAATGGAAATCAAAGTTAACATCTGGAATATCTGCAAGTTCAAATTTCAATTCCTTCAATACAGCCTTTACTGCATCATTATCACCTTGCCCATAATTGTAAGCCCAAACATGTGGCGCATTTGACTTTGTAGAAATTGATACCTCATCAGATGAAGCATCAATATCTACAGTCCAAGATTTTAAAGCGTTTTGTAGTTCTTCCTTGCCTAAATCCTCACCTTCAATATAAGCTTCGATTTCAATAGTATTTTTATTCCAAGTATCAAAAATAATATTGGTGTAACTGGTATTTAAATCTATTGTAACATCTTTATCTACTTTTATGGATTGTGATACTTTAGTTAACTTTTCTTGAGCAAACATAGTACCTGCCAACAGAAAACTTAACATGAATAATTTGATTTTTATAATTGATTTGTTCATTTTTTGATTTTTTTAGATGGATTGTTTTACTTCTTCGGTATTATTTTCAGAAGTATTTAATTGTTTTAATTGTGCTCGTAAACGATACAATAAGTTTAAACGAAATTTTAAATTATCAATAAGCGCATTTACTGTTAGTTCTGTTGGTCCAGATTCGGTTAATTCAACTGATAAATGTTTGTATTCCTTATCCAACTCATCAAGCTGCACCAAATAGTTATCAAAAAGATCCTTGTTTTCAGCAGTTGGCTTCATTTTGGATAACTCTAAATTAATGCTCGCCAAATAATAATCTTCAACCTTTTTTAATCCCGGGGACACATCACCTAAAGTTTTTGTTTCAACAGTATTTACAGTTGCTACAGTAGGTTTTACATCTACCTTGGGTTGAAAATAATTGTACGCGCCCAAACTTAAACCTAAAAGTACTACCACACTTGCTGCTATTCTAAACCAATTAAACTTGCTTTTTACCGATTGTTCAGGTAAAGATTTATCTAACTTATTTAAAAATCGGTTTTGATGATTTTCTGGCATTTTTTCATGCCATATCTTATCATCCTTAAATAACGCTCTAATATCTCGTGCCATGTCTTTTAAATGTTAACAGTTCTTGCAATTTTACTTTTCCTCTTGATAATTGTGTTCGTGATGCCACTTCTGAAATATTCAAAATCTCCGAAATTTCTTGATGATCGTAACCTTCAATCAAATAAAGCATTACCACATATTCATACTTTTCCGGTAATTTACTAATTGCCGCTTTTACATCATCAACCGTAATAGCATCATCTACCAACCATTTGTCGTCATTTGTAGTATCAATAACCTTTAGGTGCACCTCTTCCAAATCAACAAGTTGTTGCTTTTTAGATTTCAATAAATCAATACTTTTATTAACTACAATACGTTTTAACCAAGCACCAAAAGTAACCTCTGCTTTGTATTGGTGAAGTTTTGTAAAAGCCTTTATAAAAGCCTCTTGCACCACATCTTCAGCATCAGCAGCATCTTTCAAAAAACGTTTGGCAACAATATACATACCATCGCAGTACTGGTTGTACAACTGCATTTGCGCTTTACGGTTGTTTTGTTTACATTTTTCAATAATGTCAACTTGAAACATGCGAATTCAACTTTTGGTTTTAAATACCATTAAAGTAATAAAACTTAATTGGTATTGGGTTAGTTCATTTAAAAGACGACAAAAAAAGTGGAGTGTTGCAAAAAATAAATATTTTTTAATAATGAAGTGGTTTAAACTTTTTGGTTCTACCACGAATTTAGTGGAAATGGATGGTTTACTGAAACTTCGATTGCTTAGTACACTTTTTAAAAACGCTGTGAACTTTGTGCAAAACTTGGTGCCCTTTGTGGTTAGTTCGGCGATGTTCATTTAACCACAAAGAACTCAAAGGCAAGGCACAAAGGACACGGAGAATGAATCTATCCATTAAAATAAGGGTAGAACCAACTTTTTTATTAAAAATTTGGGCGTTACCCAAAAGGGTCGGGCTATCCATTACAAGTCCTCGTGCCTGCGGGCTTTCCATTACTATCCCTAACGCAGTCCCAGTCATCAGTAGGCAGTCTTCAGTTTTCAGTCATATTCTTATCCACAAACTTGATGAACTTCCATCTTCCGTCTTCTGTCACCTTTCTTCCGTCTTCATCACAACAAAGCTAAAGAAAACTGCGTTTGCTTTTTAGTAATTATGACTTTTGAAGTATCTTTATACCAAAATTAATTTCTCTTTATGAACACCTTTTTAAAACGCATTTTAGTACTGTTATCAATTGTAGCTTTAGGGCTATTTTTATATTGTATTTTTGTCGAAAATATTTTTGCTTCCCGATTAAGTCCAAAAGACACCGTAAAGTTTGAGTTAAACGACTTAGAACTTAAAGTGTTTTATAACAGGCCCTTTAAAAAAGACCGGGAAATTTTCGGAGCATTGGTACCTTATAACGAAGTCTGGCGAACAGGGGCAAATGAAGCCACTACCTTCGAAACCAACAAATCGTTAGAAGTTGGCGGTATGCCTCTTCCAGAAGGAAAATATACCTTATGGACGGTACCAAAAGATTCCGTTTGGACGGTTATATTCAACTCCAAACAATATGCTTGGGGTGTAGATTCTGAAATGAAGCCCATGTGGGATCCCAATTACGATGCCTTAAAAATTGATGTTCCCGTTGAAAAAATAAATTCCACCGTAGAGCAATTTACCATAGCGTTTGATAATTCTACAGATAACTTGTTTTTAACTATGGCTTGGGATGATACTAAAGTTTCTGTGCCGCTGAAGTGAGTTTTCAGTGTTCAGTCGCAGTGTTCAGTCGCAGTTTTCAGTCGCAGTTTTCAGTATAATAAAAACATAATTGTATTTTAGACAAAGATTAGTGAATTGGTGGCAATGGCAAAAGAAAAAAAATCAGCTTTAACAGAAAAAAAAGGAGTTTCGCAATCAGAAATAACCAATACATCTTCAATAAAAAACATTAAAAAAAGGCGACAAACTGAAGTTAACACCGATACTTTAATTTCTTCGATTTTAAAAGGACATATTCCCGCACTAAGTAGAGCAATTACCTTAATTGAAAGTAAAAACCCAAAACATTTAGAACAAGCCAATACCATTATAAAAGGATGTTTACCACATGCCAATAAATCCATTCGTATTGGTATTACAGGGGTTCCAGGAGTTGGAAAAAGCACTTTTATTGAAACTTTTGGAACATATTTAACATCACTGGGCAAGCGAGTTGCTGTTTTAGCCATAGACCCAACAAGTTCAATTACTAAAGGCAGTATTTTAGCCCTACAAAACCCGAATGGAAGATTTGGTTAAAAACGAAAATGCCTTTATTCGTCCGTCTGCTTCTGGAAATTCTTTAGGCGGTGTTGCCAGAAAAACCCGTGAAACTATCATTTTATGCGAAGCCGCAGGATTTGATGTTATATTAATAGAAACCGTTGGTGTTGGACAAAGTGAAACTACGGTACATAGCATGGTCGATTTCTTTTTGCTTTTAAAATTGGCAGGAGCTGGTGATGAACTTCAAGGTATTAAGCGCGGTATTATTGAAATGGCAGATGCTATTGCGATAAATAAAGCCGATGGTGATAATTTAAAAAACGCAAAACTCGCTAAGGTTGAGTTTAATAGAGCACTTTACCTCTACCCTGAAAAATCTTCAAATTGGCAACCAAAAGTCTCTTTATGTAGCACTTTAAACAATGATGGGATTGATGACATTTGGACTGTCATTTTAGAGTACATTAAAGTAACATCCCAAAACAAATATTTTGATAAAAAACGAAACGAACAAAACAAGTTTTGGTTACTTCAAACTATTGAAGACCAATTAAAATCTGATTTTTTTAACAAACCTAAAATAAAAAAAGAATTAGCAAATCAGCTACAACGTATTGAAACCAACAAAACCACACCCTTTGCTGCTGCAGATTATTTGTTGAAGCTGAAATCCTAAGCTATTTCAAAACGTTTCAAAAGGTATTTACTTAATCTGTAAAATAAAAACCCGGAAACAGCTCCAAAAGTCATTCCACACAATATATCCATTGGGTAATGAACGCCAACATAAATTCTGCTATACGCCACTATAGCACTCCAAAACAATAAAATAAATATAAGATTTTTATAATAAGGCTTTAACATTAAACCTGCAAAAACAGCCACTGCCATTGAGTTTGATGAATGCCCTGAAAAGAAACCATATTTACCACAACGCACTGCAATAAAACGCATTTGATCAATTAAATCGGCTTCCCCACAAGGTCGCGGACGCTGGAAACTGCGTTTAAAAACGTTTGTAATTTGGTCGGTAAACGTTATCATTAACGCTACCGTAACTACAAAAACTAACATCGCTTTTAATCCATAATGCTTATACAACAAAAATAATAAGATGGCATACAATGGAATTGAAGCGAGCTTATTGGTTATAATCAACCATAAACCATCCCAAGTTTCAGAACCTAGGTTATTTAAGAACAAAAATAGCTCGGTGTCGTATTCTAAAAGTTGTTCAATCATAATTTTTATTCATCATACTTTGCTATTTCAGCATCGTAAAATTCAGTAGCTTCTTTTATGGCGTTTTCAGTTTCAGCATCTAGTTCATTTTGATCTTCAGCATCAAAATCTTCAAACCACTCCACTTCATCATCTTCAAGATTAATTATAAACCTTGGGAATTCAGTATGAATTACATAAATCGCATTTGGGTATTCGGAATTATCACCGAGAATAAATTTTGGAAGACTCATTTTAATTGATAAGTTATTAAGTGCCTAAAATACTTAAAGTTTGAAAGTTTTCTTAAGTGTATTTAAATTATTTTAATTTAGTACATGACAAAAATAAAAATGTCAGATTGAGCGCAGTCGAAATGCTTATGAAAACGATATTTTCAATGTCTTCGACTGCGCTCAGACTGACAATCCAGCATAATACCAATTTTTGTCATGTACTTAGTTATTTTAATCAAAGTTATAATTTATTGGCTATTGAAGTAAATATTGCTAAAAGTTCTTTAGCCTCTTTTCTTAAATCATTCATTCTGGAATCATTGGTAATTTTTAATTCTTCAATTATTTCTAACCAATAGTCTGTTTCACTTGCTTCAGCTAAACTGATTTTAATTTTATTCTTGAAATCTTTTGGACTTCTAGATCTGTTCGCTTCTCGATAGTTAGCGCCTACACTTGTACCAGATTTTGATATTTGATTTCGTAAAACTAAAGATTCTGGCGTATTTAGAAGACTTCCTGAAAGTTTAAGAATTTCTATAGCAAATTCAATTGTTCTTTTTTCTAAAACTTGAGCAAACTCTTTATTAGTCATTTTCTAAACTTTAAATACTTTAAATACTTTAGGCACTTTAGCTCACTTTTAACTTTCTTGAATCAACTTTTTAGTCAAATAATTAAATCGAATATACAATAAAATGGCTGCGGTTGTTAAACCTGCCAATAAGCCCATCCATATACCAAAACTTCCATAAGCATCGGCTTTTCCAAAATACCAGCTTACTGGAAAACCAATGAGCCAATAGGATATAAATGTAATAATAGTAGGTATTTTAACGTCTTGTAAACCACGTAAAGCACCCAAAACCAACACCTGTAAACTATCGCTTATTTGAAAAATAGCAGCGGCAATTAATAAGTTTGAAGCAATACTGACAACCTCGGTGTTATCCATTAAGTTTTTAGCATCGTCAAAATCTACATACAACTTGGGTAAAAAATCATGGAAAACAAAGAACAAAATAGCAAAACAAGTCGCCAATATAACACCTAAAAGGAATATTGAAAAAGCGATTCTACGTAACTCAAAATAATTCTTTAATCCTTTTTGATTGCCTACTCTAATCATAGATGCCACACTTAAACCCATAGCGACCATAAATGCCATAGACGATAAATTTAAAGCAATTTGGTTTGCTGCTTGCGGATTTTTACCTAACAACCCACTTAACCAAATAGCGGCTGTAAAAATGGCAACCTCAAAAAACATTTGCATCGCACTGGGCGCTCCAAGATTTATAATTTTTCTCAGCATTAATTTATTCAATACAAAAAATTTAATGTTGATTACATAAGCTTTCGACTTTTCCTTTCCTTTTAATAAAAACCATAAATACCAAACCATTATAATTCTGGAAACTAAAGTACCATAGGCGGCACCGACAATACCCAGCTCTGGAAATCCGAATTTTCCGAAAATTAAAAGATAGTTTAAAATAACGTTTATAATATTTGCCAAAAGGGTGGCATACATGGGAGGACGGGTCATAGACAAGCCATCGCTAAACTGTTTAAATCCTTGAAATATAATTAATGGGATGAGTGAAAACGCCACCAAGTCCAAATACGGAATTGCTAATTCAACAACTTCTATAGGTTGCTTCATTAAATACATAAGGGGTTTAGCAAAAAACACCATTAAAAACAGGAGAATTCCTAAAAGGGTACATAAAAACAAACCATGTTTAAACGAGGATTTTCCTCTACTAAAATCTTTTGCTGAATCTGCCTCCGCTACCAATGGCGTTATTGCAGTTGAAAAACCAATACCCAAAGACATGGCAATAAACATAAAGCTATTACCCAAAGACACTGCTGCTAGTTCTGCAGTTCCTAATTGGCCCACCATAATGTTATCAATAAAACTTACAAAAGTATGCCCGAGCATACCTAGCATAACAGGAGCCGCTAGTTGCCAGTTGTATTTAAACTCTTTGGTGTAGTTTGCTAATTGCATTGGGCAAAAGTAACTTTAAGCTTTTGTTTTACCAATTTTAGCCTATTTCTTTTAAAAGATTATGGATTAACAAATGTTAATAACTCAATTTCAGTACATGACAAAAATTAGTTTGGCTTTCATTAAATGATAGTAATGTTACTAAAATTGAGACCTGTCAGGTTTTGAAAACCTGACAGGTCTGAAACATCCAAAAACATAAAGCTATTGATAATTACCAACTTAAAATATATGTTTCAGTTTTTGTCATGTACTTAGTAACTTAATGTGATTTTTTTTAGTACATGGTAAAAATTTAGAATAGAAATATAAACCACACACATTTAGTATATTACGGCTTGTTCGTTACGCAGACCTCACAGGTTTTAAAAACCTGTGAGGTCTTGGTTATCCTGAAAATTACAAGTAGTTTATTTCTAAAAATTAATTTTTGTCATGTACTTAGGTGATTTTTATAAAATTTAAAACCCTGTTTTAATACATTTGCCACTCTTAAAATATTTTCACTAAGTAATTATAGCACTAAAAGAAACCATTTAAGCATTATTTTATAGGGATTAAAAATATTATAGCTTAAGTTTCGGAATTTAAAAGGAAGAAATATATTTCCTCTTTTTTATATTTTTAAAATTGAGATGCTAATTTCTTAGCTGCATCAAATTCTTGCATAATATCATCAACAATTTGTGAGACAGGTTTAATATCATGAATTAAACCAGAAATTTGCCCAATTTCAAGTTCGCCGTTTTCCAAATCGCCTTCAAACATGCCTTTTTTTGCTCGTGCTCTTCCAAGCAATTCTTTAAGTTGTTCAGGTGTTGGTGCTGTTTTATAGAGTTCTTGTATGTCGTAAAAAAACTTATTTTTAATTAAACGTACAGGTGCTAATTCTTTTAAAGTTAATTGTGTATCGCCTTCTTTAGCATCAATAACTGCTTGTTTAAAAGCATCGTGTGATGAACTCTCTTTACTAGCGACAAAGCGACTACCAATTTGTACACCGTCAGCACCTAAAACCATACATGCTAACATCGCTTTTCCTGTTGCAATTCCACCCGCTGCAATTAATGGAATTTTTATATGCTCTTTCACTATTGGTATTAAAGCCAATGTTGTGGTTTCGTCCCTGCCGTTATGCCCACCTGCTTCAAAACCTTCAGCTACTATAGCATCCACACCAGCGTCTTCAGCTTTTAAGGCAAACTTCAAACTACTTACTACATGCACTACTAAAATGCCTCTTTCTTGCAAGCATTTGGTCCAAGTTTTAGGATTTCCTGCTGATGTAAAAACAATCTTAACACCCTCTTCAACTATAATATCTATTATTTCTTCAATGTTTGGATACAGCATCGGCACATTTACACCAAAGGGTTTATTAGTTGCTTTTTTACATTTTTGAATATGCTCCCTTAACACTTCCGGATACATGGAACCAGCACCAATCAACCCTAAAATACCAGAATTACTAGAGGCTGATGCTAACCGCCAACCACTATTCCAAATCATACCGGCTTGAATAATGGGGTGTTTTATATTAAAAAGTTTGGTTATTCTATTCTCCATAAAAAATTAGTTAAGCTATAACCCCTGAACCTAATAATTCATCGTTTATATACCAAGCGACAAATTGACCTTCTGTAATTGCTGATTGAAAATCATTAAATTCAACATATAAACCACCATCAACTTTATGTAGTGTGGCATCTTGTAGTTCTTGTCTATATCTAATTCTAGCTTTTACATACATCTTTTCATCTGCTTGCAATGCTAAATCTTCACGGATCCAATGCAATTCTTCATCATTAACAAATAAGGCTTTTTTAAACAAACCGGGGTGCTCTTTTCCTTGTCCGGTATAAATCACATTTTCAGTAACATCGGTATCAATAACGAATAAAGGCTCTACTGTTCCTCCAACCGCAAGTCCTTTTCTTTGGCCTTTTGTAAAATAATGCGCCCCTTGATGCTTGCCAACTACTTTACCATAATCGACTTTATAATCAATTTTACGAGATAAATATTTTAGTTTTTCTTCTTCAGAATTAAATTTTGGTTCTTCTAGATTAAAAATATTTTGTTCGCTCGGAATTTCTACAATAACACCTTCTTTGGGTTTTAATTGCTGCTGGAGGAAATCTGGTAATTTCACTTTACCAATAAAACAAAGCCCTTGGGAATCTTTTTTCTCCGCAGTAACCAAATCGAGCGCTGTTGCAATAGTACGAACCTCAGGTTTTGTTAATTCGCCTATTGGAAATAACGATTTTGATAACTGCTGTTGCGATAATTGACATAAAAAATAAGACTGGTCCTTATTATTATCAACACCAGTTAATAACCGGTAGATTTCTTTTTCGTCCTTTTCAATAGTTCCTTTTCTACAATAATGTCCGGTAGCAACATAATCGGCTCCAAGTTCCAGGGCAATTTTCATGAACACATCAAACTTTATTTCTCTATTACAAAGCACATCTGGATTTGGTGTTCTTCCATTTTCATATTCGTTGAACATGTAATCAACTATCCGCTCTTTATATTGTTCACTTAAATCTACAGTTTGAAAAGGGATTCCTAATTTTTCTGCAACAAGCATCGCATCATTACTATCGTCTAACCATGGACATTCATCAGAAATAGTAACTGAATCATCATGCCAGTTTTTCATAAATAAGCCAATAACCTCATACCCCTGCTGCTTTAATAAATACGCTGCAACGCTAGAATCTACACCACCTGAAAGTCCTATTATAACTCTTTTCACCTTAAAAAATTAGGGTACAAAGATACATATTATTAGCAGATTTTTAGGTGGAAAATAAATTACAAATAATCGATGAAATACACTTTTGTTTAATTTTTAACAAAATTTATGAAACAAAATTTGTTATTTTGTTTCATATTTATTTATATTTGTTGAACAAAGTATAACTAATAAAAATTTAAAAGATGAAAACATTGAAAAATTTAAGAAATCTATCTTTCCTTTTCTTAGGATTGATTTTAGTAACGGCATGTAGTGACGACGACAGTCCTGCCCCTTTTGTTCCAACAAACAATATTGTTGAGATAGCACAAGCTACACCACAATTATCTAGCTTAGTAACTGCATTGACTAAATACCCAGATTTAGTAAATCTTTTAAGCAGTGATGGTACTTTTACCGTTTTTGCACCTAACGATGATGCATTCACAGCATTATTAGGAGCTATTGGTCAAACTTCGATAGATGATGTTCCAGAAGATGTATTGAAAAATGTGTTACAATATCATGTGTATGCAACAGCTGCATTAGAAGCAAATGCAGTAGTGACAGGTACGATAACAATGGCAAATGGTGAAGATGCAGATATAGTTGCTGATGCCAATGGTGTAACTGTTGCTAATGCTTCTGTTGTGGCAGTCAATGCTATAGCGACTAATGGCGTTGTCCATATTGTAGATAGTGTAATGATACCGCCAGTATCTGTATTACCTATTGTAGGAACTATAGTAGCACCTGCCTACTTTAATAAAGATTTTTCATTACTTATAGAGGCAGTTTTAGCTGCTGATACAGATATACTAGGTGCTCTTCTTGGTAATGGTACTGGAAATGGTTTAACATTATTTGCGCCTACAAACGCTGCTTTCGCAGACGCAGGAATTACAAATGTAACATCAGCAGACGCAATTTTGTTATATCACGTTGTTGATGGAACAGTAATGGCTTCAGATTTACCAGATTCTGGAATTGCTGCTGCAGAAGTTGCAACTTTAGGCGGAAACATATATATAACAAATGCTGGTTCTGGTGTTTTCATTAACGGCAAAACAGAAGTTGTTGCTACAGATATTCCAGGTTCAAATGGTGTTGTACATGTAATTGATAGAACATTAGTTCCACCGACTAAATCTATAGGCGAAATAGTAAGTGATTTTGTTGCTGCCGATCCAGCTGAATTTACATTTTTAGCCGCGGCCTTAGGAACTGCCAATGGTACTGTTGATTTAGCAGCTGCTTTATCCGCCGATGGTGCTTTCACAGTATTTGCTCCGACAGATCAGGCCTTCATAGATGCAGGATTCCCAGATGTTGCTTCAATAAATGCAGCTGACCCTGCCCTTCTTTATGCGGTGTTAACCCATCATGTAGTAGAACCTAGTGCATACGTTTTTTCAACTGATTTAGTGGATGGACCTGTACCAATGTTAAATGGTCAAAATGCTACAATAAATGTAAGTGCTTTAACAGTTCAAGGTTCAGATAGTACTCAGCCAGCAGCGGGTTTAATTCCTGACTTATTAAATGTACACGCCACTAATGGTGTTATACATGTAATTGACAAAGTATTATTACCGTCTAGTTAAGAAATTAGTTTGGTTTGTTGATTGTAGACAATCATTAATCCCTGATTAAAATTGTCTATGAAAAAGAGGTCCCTTAAGCAATTAAGGGATTTTTTTGTTTAATGAAATGGTTTAAACTTTTTTCAATTGGCTGCAAAATGCTCCTTTTCATCCCTTTTTTGTCTTTTTTTTACTCCGTAACGCTGCTATGAAGCACAAAAAAACCTTCAAAATGAATAAAAATTAACTATTTTTCGCTTTAATCAAAAAAGTTTAAACCATTTCAATTACTTTTTTTAATGTATTTGGGTTTGTAAGTAAAGTCTTTTTCTTCTTTTAATTTCCCATTTTCATAGTACTTCCATATCCCATCCTTTTTTCCTCTTTTGTATTGCCCTTCAACTAATAACTCACCTTTAGGGTTGTAATATTTAGAAAGGCCGTGCAACTGGCCATTAACATAAATAAATTCTTTTAGAACACTGTTTTTTTCTGAATACCATTTAGAAACACCATCTAACTTACCATCCTTATAATTTTGTTTTTCAGCAATTTGTCCGTTTTCATAATACACAAAGCGTTCACCAACTAACCTTCCTGAATTGTTATACCTTTCCAGTATTAATAAGCTATCAGAATTTTTTTGATAATATTTCCAAGTTCCTATATATGTTTTACCATCCATTTTACCTTCACTTATGAGTTTTCCTTTTGAAGTGAAAAACTTTACATCTGTGATATCGTTCTCTTTATTAAAAAGCCTAGTGGCAGATAAAACAGCTTTATTATTTACATTTTTGTAAAACTTAAATTTACCTATTTCCTTTCCATGAAAAAACTCGCCTTCATATCTTAACACTTTGGTATTATTGAATGTTTTAGCCCAATGACCATGACGTTTCCCATCAGTATCAAATTGATTCATAGTTTGAGCTAAAGCTATGGATACAGTAAGTAAAAACAATATTAGATTTAAAAATTTCATGTTATTAAGTTAGAGTGGATTCCTGCCTTTACTTCGACTGCGCTCAGTGAACTGGTTTAAACCTTTATGATTGACAAAAAGGAAACGTTAAAAATAATTGCAAATTGTATAAAACAAAAAAGCTGCCAAATAATTTTATCGGCAGCTTTCTTTTAAATATTTATAAACATTAGTGTCCGATTAAAGAATCAATACCGCTTCGCTATTAGCCCCGAAATTTCGGGGAAGAACATAGACCTGATTGTAACTAATTGATAAACAGTGTACTTTAAATTCAAAATATTCTAAAAAATAAAATTTTTCTTCTGGGAGGTAATAAGCAAGCCCTTTTTTTTATAAACTTAAAAAAACCTGTGTTCACAAAGGTTTTCTTTAAATGAATTATTTTTAATCAGACAACAATAATTTATAAAAATCACTTTTTCTTTTTTTGTTGAATCTGCTTTTGTTTTTCAGCCTGCTCCATCATTTCAGCCATTTTTTTCTGAAAACGACCTTGTTTCTTCGGCTGCTTCTTCTTTTCTTGAATCTGCGCATGAATTTTATCTTCATCTAGAATAAAATTCTTGATTACCAATATAATTCCAATACTAATTAAGTTCGATATAAAATAATACAAACTCAATCCAGAAGCGTAGTTATTAAAGAAAAACAGCATCATTACAGGTGAGAAATACATCATATATTTCATCATTTTTGCCATATCCGGCATACCTTCTTGTGTGGGTTGTGATGCCATATTCTGACCTGTTGTTAAACGCATATAAAAGAATATAGCAACAGATGCTAATATGGGGAACAAACTTACATGGTTTCCATAAAAAGGAATATTAAAAGGCAGATCTGCTATCACATCATACGATGATAAATCGTTTGCCCAAAGGAAGGATTTTTGTCTTAAATCAAAGGCCGATGGGAAAAATTGAAACAACGCATAAAACACGGGCAGCTGTATTAAAGCTGGTAAGCAGCCCGCCATAGGGCTTGCTCCTGCTTTAGTTTGCAACGCCATGGTTTCCTGTTGCGATTTCATTTTATTGTCTTTATGCTTCTCACGAATAGCATCTAATTCAGGTTTCAGGATTTTTAATTTAGCCTGTGATAAGAATTGCTTGTATTGTACAAAAGACAATAGTAACTTTATTAAAATTGTCATTACTATAATGGCAATACCATAGGGTAAAAAGCCTCCCAAAAAGCTAAATAATGGCATAAACACATAGCGGTTTATCCAACCAAAAAGGCCCCAGCCAAACGGTACCAATTCATCTAAATTCCTATCATAAGCATTTAAAACTTTAAAATCACTTGGGCCATAATACAAATCCATGGTATTATTAAACTCACCACTTTCTAATTCTAGGGGAATAGTTGCCGCAAAACTTTTGGTATAAACGGTATCAATAGTTTCGTCTTCAACTAAATTTTCAGTGCTTACTCTTACATTCTTAAAACGCGTATCTGTTAACAGTACTGAAGAAAAGAAATGCTGCTTGTACCCTATCCAAGCTACATCCTCTATATCATCATCGCCATCTCTGATATAATCCGATTTTCCGTCTTCATAATCGTAATGAATATCAGTATATCTGTTTTCATAAGAAATACTTTTTGCGTGTCTGAATCCTTTCAAATTCCAATCCAAATTAATAGGTTGGGAACTGTTTATCACATCACTTAATCCTTGGGAACGGATAGTAAAATCCATCATATAATCGCCTTCCTTCAACTCGTAACGATACTCTAAAAATTTACTTTCAGAAACTTTTAATTTCATTGAAATCACCGTCACATCACCATTTTTAGTAATGTTAGGTTCAAAAAATAAATCTTTGGTGTTTAAAATACGGCTATCAGTTGTACCGAAATTGATATTTAATACCGCATTATTATCTTTAATGATATAAATAGGAAGCGAATCGTAATCAACAAATTGTTTTAACTTAACTTCGGATAAATAGCCCCCTTTGTTACTGAATTTTAAAGCTAATAAATCGCTTTCAACAAGGGTTTCTTCATCAGATGCATTTGTACCTGAAAAAGCAAATGCGCCAAGTTTATTTTGTAATTGTATATGTTTAAGTGAGTCTGAAATAGGAGCTGCCGTAAAATCTTCAGCAGTTGTTACTTTGGTTTGTTCTTGTTGTTTCGCTTTGTTTTCTGCTTCAACCTGTTCTTGCTTCGCTTTTTCTTGGGCTTCAAGTTCTTCTGGCGTTGGTTGATTTTGCCATAACATGTATGCTAAAATTGCGAAAATAAGAACAAAACCTATAATCGTATTAATATCTAATTTCTTTTCTTCCATATTTTAGTTTTAGACCTGACAGATTCTAAAATCCTGTCAGGTCTTTTTTGTATCGTTTGCTTAAAACAATAAGCTATCCAATATTAATTTTGTGCCATACTGACACCCCTGTTTTTTTTATTCTGATTTAAAGCAGCCTTTACAAAAGCCACAAACAACGGATGCGGGTTTGCAACGGTACTCTTATATTCTGGGTGATACTGAACACCTACAAACCAAGGATGTGATGGAATTTCAACAATCTCAACCAAGCCTGTGTCTGGATTTAAGCCTGTTGCCAACATACCTGCGTCTTCCATTTGTGCTTTATAATCACCATTAAATTCATAACGATGTCTGTGGCGTTCTTTAATACTATCGGCTTTATAAATTTCCCAAACCTTGCTTTCCCTTTTCAAATCGCACGCCCAAGCACCCAAACGCATCGTACCGCCCTTATCGGTAATGTTTTTTTGCTCTTCCATCAAATCTATTACAGGATTTTTGGTATCTGGATTCATCTCTGTGGAATCTGCATCGGCAATTCCTAAAACATTTCTAGCAAATTCTATAACTGCCATTTGCATACCTAAACAAATTCCAAAAAATGGTACATTGTTTTCGCGCACATATTTAACAGCGTCAATTTTTCCTTCAATACCGCGCTCTCCAAAACCTGGAGCTACTAAAACGCCATCTAAATGTCCTAACTTAACTTCTACATTATCACTGTTTATATACTCGGAGTGTACAGACTCCACATTTACTTTTACCTCATTTTCTGCACCAGCATGAATAAAGGCCTCCAATATAGATTTGTAAGAATCTTGCAACTCTACATATTTTCCTATTAAACCTATAGTAATTTCGGTTTTGGGGTTTTTATGACGTTTTAAAAATTGATTCCATCGCTCTATATCTGGTTTTGAACTTTTAAGGTTCAACTTATTCAGTACGACTTTATCCAAACCTTCTTTCAACATGAGGTTGGGTACATCGTAAATGGTTGATGCATCAATAGATTCAATAACAGCTTCCTTTTTCACGTTACAGAATAATGCCAGTTTTCTTTTTAAATCGTCTGGTAAATGGTGCTCTGTTCTACAAACTAAAATATCCGCTTGAATACCACTTTCCATGAGTGTTTTTACACTATGCTGTGTTGGTTTTGTTTTCAATTCGCCTGCGGCAGATAAATAAGGCACTAAAGTTAAATGAATAACAATACCATTGTTTTCGCCTAAATCCCAACGTAATTGACGTACAGCTTCAATGTATGGTAAGGATTCTATATCACCAACAGTGCCACCTATTTCTGTTATAATAATATCGTAGTCACCAGAATTTCCTAAAATCTGAACGCGTTCCTTTATTTCATCCGTAATATGTGGAACCACTTGTACTGTTTTTCCCAGAAACTCACCACGACGTTCTTTATCAATAACACTTTGGTAAATTCTGCCCGTAGTTACGTTATTGGCTTGACTTGTTGGTGTGTTTAAAAAGCGCTCGTAATGGCCTAAATCCAAATCGGTTTCTGCACCATCTTCGGTAACGTAACATTCCCCATGTTCATAAGGGTTTAATGTTCCCGGGTCTACATTAATATAAGGGTCTAATTTTTGAATGGTAACTCTATAACCTTGGGCTTGCAGTAGTTTTGCTAAAGAGGCGGCTATGATGCCCTTTCCTAGTGAAGACGTAACCCCACCGGTTACAAATATATATTTTGCTGTGTTTGTCATGTTGCGCTTATAAACGCAGGCAAATTTACAAAATTTAAATAGTTATTTCAGAATTGTTTTTTAGTTATTTAAATGGGAGTTGTTAACAACCGAGTCTGTAGCAAAAAACTTGACTTTAACAGAAAAATTATCGATCTTCGTTTGACGATGAATGTAAATAATGTTAATATAATTTATATCCGTAAAGAATATTGTAGGCATTTGACGCAACCAATTAACAATTTCGACATCTTATAGAAAATTGAATTATGAAAAAAAAATATACTCTAATTCTTATCGGACTATTATTAAGTTGTTCAAACAATGATGATGACGGCATTGACTGTTCGCTTTTTGACCCGGCATTTCCCGAATTATATATACGGTTAGTTGATGAAACTGGTACAAATTTAATTGATAATGGAACAATTGACCCTGATAATATAACTATCGAAGGCAATTTTTCAAATGCAGACTTTCGATTTATTCCCGCTAATGAATTTGCCAATCCAGATGCAGAAATTAGAGAATTTGATAACACACTTCTTCTGTATATTCCTAATGAATCAACATTTCGTTATACCGTTAATTTAGATGATACTGATTCTGTTGATATTGATTTTACCGCTGAATTAACAAGAATTCCGTGTAATATATCCTACTTTATACCTAATGGAGTTGAATATAATAATGTAACACTTGAATTGACAGAAGTTTCATCACTTCAATTTTTAGCAGTAATTGAATTATAAAACGCACTACAATGGCTATAAGTAATTGCTTGTTCTCGCCTACTTCTAAAAAACTATCTAGCATATTTACTTTAAAGCATTTAAGCTCATAAACTTGTTTTAGCATATCCTCTGCTATCGCTCGTTTGCAACAAGTGTCAATAAATTATTATTTGTTAGCATTTACCGCTTCATAAACTCATAATCAGATTTAATAGAATTTTTGAAAATTAAATTTAATCGAGGCATGCACTCGTTACAAACGAGCACTAGCTTTTTTTTAAAATACGTACAAGTGCGTATTTTTTTTCTGATAATAAAATCTTAACTTTGTTTATGGCCAGGTTTAAATGTAAAATAATTTCATATCAATTATTGTTGAAAACATTTTAATAAACTGATCGATAACATTAAAAAATGATGCTAATGAATAAAACTAAAGAAAAATGAAAAATTTATCGAACTTAATGCGAGCAGTATTTATAGGTATGAGCTACTTTGTTATCACACTATCTATTTATAGTTGTAAAAATGATGACTCGCCGCCAAATTGCGGTTGTGATTCGGCAACACTATCTACCATACCCAATAAAGAAATACTAGAAGTTCCTTTAGAAGAACAAAAAAGCGGTTTATTATTTTATAAAACCTCTGAAAAAGTAGATGGGTTTTATGATGAGGAACAATATAATAATCGCTTTTGGATTGTTCAAGAAAAACAACCTTGCCTTAGTTGCCAACGTAACTTTATTGTATGCAACGAAAACCTGTTAGGTAAAGAATATGATTATTTAAAACAACAAAACGTAAATGATTCTATTGAAGTAAAATTTACAGGAAAACTAAAGAGTTTATGTATTCCTAAAATTCTTTTAGTTACCCAAGACTATAAAGAAATAGTCCTCACTTCCATACAAAAACAATAATTTAAAACAATCAATACTTCGTTAAGTTTTCAAGCGGCAATTTTGCCAAAACAGGAGAGTTGC
>CAXBID010000047.1:0-19250 GCA_963975495.1 uncultured Flavobacteriaceae bacterium
TTTTTTTAATGGCAGACCTTCTACCATTGGCTGTGCAAATATACTGTTTCTATGGGTATTTGTCTAATTTTTAAAAGCGTTTGCCCTGAAACTAACCCAAAGAACTCTTTAACTCATTTAAAGTTTTAAAAACAAAAAGTATTATTTATTTTTCGACTAAATTCTTATTCTAAAAAGCTACTATTCCATTTCATAATGTCATTTTTGTACATGGCATCCAATGCCATCTGAACACAAATTGCAGCTTTAGCTCCAGTAAAAATACTAGATTCTGGTGTTTTATTACTTAGTATTGATGACTTGAAATCTATTAGTGCTTGTTTACTTGGGTCTAAATGCTCTAGATCTATTTTATAACCCTTCTGTTTATCCCATTGCGCTGTTGCACCACTAACACCATCTACGTCTGTTATGACTTTATCGTTATTTTTCCCTTCTGGATAAAACCATGCATTTTTTGTATCAATAATTATGGTTCCTTTATCTCCAATAACCTTTATTTGATACCCATCTTTAGCATTGCTTGTTAAACATGTAAACTTTGCTTGTACTCCATTTGGGTAGCTGTAAATTAAATGTACATTATCATATGTTTCCCGACCATCTTTCCAATAATCAATGCCACCAACACCCATAACTTGGTTAGGAGTTTCATTAAGTACCCAATTAACAAAATCAATTTGATGTGAACACAACTCAGCAGTAAGTCCTCCAGAAAATTCCCGGTACATTCTCCAATTTATAGCCTTTTCAAACTTAGGATTAGGAACTGGTCTTCTCCAGTTTCCATATCTATTCCACTGACATTCAAATGCTGTAATATTACCAACTTTTCCTTGTTGAATTAAATCAACAACATGGGTATAAAGCCTTGAACTATGGTACTGATGACCCGTTTGAAATATCTGTTTGGATTGATTTGCTCTATTTACTAATTCTCCAATTCCTACATAACCTTTAGCTAAGGTTTTTTCACAATATACATGCTTATCAGCATCAAGCGCATCAATTGCAATTTTTGAATGTGTATTAAACGTTGTTGCGATAATAACAGCATCAATATCGTTATTATCTAAAAGCTGTCGGTAATCAGAATAGCCAGTAGGATTGGAATTAGCCTTTGAAATACCTTCTTTTAATCTAAATGGCAAAACATCACAAGCTGCAATAACATTTACACTATCTATAGAATTAATAATGGATGTAAGGCCTCCACCACGATCTCCAGTACCAATAACACCAATATTTATAGTATTATTAGCACTTATATTAGACATTACATTGCCATATAAATAAGAAGAACTAGCTATCCCAGCAGTAACTGTAGCTGTTTTTTTAATAAATAAGCGTCTTTTCAAAATTTATAGTTTAGGGTCCCAACCTGGTTCATAAGTTCTAGACCAAAGTTTCATAGCATCTCTATTGTACATCATACCTGTTTTATCGTCTATATCAAAACCATCATTAATTCTATATGCAATATTGGCATAATGCACCATGGCCATACTTTTACTAGCATCATCAATTGGTGCTGTTAATTTTGTTTTACCTCTAATGGTGTCAAAAAGATTTTGAACATGTTTTGTTGAGGTGTCTCCACCACCACCTAAAGCAGTTCCTGCTTCTTTTGATGCCGAGTTATATTCTTTAACTAATTTCCCTCTACGGTCATATAACATATATTTACCTCTATCTACATACACAGATCCTTCTGTCCCATATATTACAGTACCGCGGCCAGTTCCATAAGTGTTGTAACTATTTCTAGATTTACCATCCCACTTAATGACTTTATTATCTGAAAATTTAAACGTTGCCTCCATATCATCATACATTTCCCAACCATCATCTAAAAAGTGACGTTTTTCTGCCTCAACATACACATATTGTGGAAAATCCACTTGTAACGCCCAACGTGCCACATCTAACTCGTGAGTTCCATTATTACCCGCTTCGGCTGTTCCATAGTCCCAACCATACCAATGCCAATTGTAATCCCAGGTTTCAGATGTATAATCTCGTCTTGGTGCTGGTCCTTGCCATAAATCCCAATCTAATCCTTCTGGAATTGATGCACTTTTTTGCAAAGGAACCTCACCTCGTCCGTTATTATAGAAGGCTACTGCTTTGTATGGTTTACCTATAATGCCATTATGAATTTCATTTATAATTTCAATAGTATGACCAGATGAACGTTGTTGGTTACCAATTTGAACCACTTTGTTAAAATGTTTTGATGCTTTAACCAATTGTTCATTTTCATACATATTATGGCTACATGGCTTCTCAACATACACATGTTTACCTGCTTTCATTGCCATTATTGAACCTGGAGTATGCCAATGGTCTGGTGTAGCATTAATCAACACATCTACATTTTTATCGTCTAATACTTTTCTGATATCATTCTCTAATGTAGGGTTGTAATCTATATGCTCTCTAAACGCTTTTAAACCTTTTAAACGTTGACTTTCCATAACATCGCACAAATAAAGTAATTTGGCATTACTTTCTTTTAAAGCTATTGGTTCTTTAAAAGCGTTTAACCGTCTTCCTAAACCAGCTATGGCAACGTTAACTCGCTCGTTAGACCCTACAATGTTACTATAACTTTTAGCAGACATAGCCATTGTTGAACCTCCTATAGTTATGGCAGCTCCTGCCATAGATGTTTTTTTTATAAAATCTCTTCTTGATGCCATTTTATAGTTCTTTTATTTTTATACTTCTAAAACTAACTTCATTACCATGGTCTTGGAGTAAAATAGCTCCTTCAGGCCATCTACCAAAATTTGACCATTGTTGGTATTTGCTATAATTTACCAACGCTTCAAACATTTGTGAAAAGCGGTCGTACTCAATAGTCTTTTCATTATTAAGCCAATGTTCTACTTTTCCATTCTTTGAAACAATTAGTGCTTTGTTCCATTCGCCAATCCCTTTAAATTGTTTTGAACGTCCTTTGGTACTTAGGTTACCTGCCGTCATTAAATCGTAGAGAGATCCTATAGTTCTGTTTCCCATGGTTCCTAATTTTGCATCAGGATGGTTTTTGTCATCTAAAATTTGAAACTCACATCCAATCGCAGAACCCGCTCCTTTGTTTAGTGATGGATCTACAAAATATTTAACGCCACTGTTGGCTCCTTTTGTAATTTTAAATTCCAATTCTAGTTCAAAATCACTATACATTTTGGTTGTTACTATATCTCCATGTCCAGTTGATTCACCACCATCTGTGGCTTCAATAGTTAACTCTCCATCGGCAATAGTCCAACCACTTTCAGGAAAACCGTCTAATTTTGCTCCTCTCCA
Source organism: uncultured Flavobacteriaceae bacterium (assembly GCA_963975495.1). Lineage (GTDB taxonomy): Bacteria > Bacteroidota > Bacteroidia > Flavobacteriales > Flavobacteriaceae > CAXBID01. The sequence goes on from CAXBID010000047.1 coordinate 3,316, forward strand.
ACCATTGCTAGTTTTTCCATCCCAAAGTAATCTGAACCCATGGTCTTTTTCCCATTGGGTCAACTCATTTTTAAGATAACTAACTTGAGGCACCTCAGGATCTTCTGCTGTAAGATATTCTTGAACGTTATCCGTTATGATTCGTATGTTTTTCCACATTACTTTTCTTCCAACTTCTTCTTCTTTTACGCGATGTACTTGCAAACCTATAAACCCTGAAGCTGTCATATCATCTATGATTCTACCAGCATGTTGTCCATTTATAAAAGTATTGATCTCATTTCCATGTGCTTCAATTCTTATGGTGTTCCATGTGGCCATTTGAAACGCATCTTGTGCTTTTGGATTTCTTGACAGGGGATACATCCACTTTCGTCTACCTTCATCATAGATACCACCCGTCCATTTTCGAGGTGTTGGATCTACTTCACATTGGTATCCAAATACTCTTGTTCCATTTTCTTCTTGCCTTGTATTACTCCTAAACTGAACACCAGAGTTTAAATAGTTTGGTAGAAATATTTCCAATTCTAATATAAAATCTGAATAGATTTTTTCTGTGCATAAAAATGTATTCAGTTTTTCGTTTTTGGAGGCACCCGTTATGATGCCATCTGCAACCGTGTAGGGTGCAGTGCCTCCGGTGACTTTCCAGCCTTTAAGGTCTTTACCATTAAATAAGCTTTCCCAATTCTGACTGTAAGTTTGAATACAGAATATTAGAAAAACAATATTAATTATTGTTACACATCTCATTTTATTCTTTTTTGATTTCATTATTCTATTTAATTTTAATTAGTAATTTTTTAAGGCGCTAATCATAAGGGAAAAAGAAATAATAGTTTATCTAATAACTTTCACCTTATAGTCTTAGCTGATTTTATTCTCATTTAGACAAGCATAAAAAAATATATATCATGTATATGTTATTTATTTGCCCTAATAATTTCTTTGTTGACAGCATTCCCATCCACATCATAATGACTAAAATTAATGGTTGGAATAGTATCTTTTCGAAAAACCGATACGTATAGAAACCCGCCTTTAACTCTTAAAAATTGATGTTCTGGTCTATAATCATTAGGGTCCCAACCTTGTGCATGAACATCGCTGGTCGGTCCTTGGCTAAACTCTAAAAGTCCCGTTGCTAAATCTTTTGAAACGTATTGCCAATGTCTATCGCCATTAACAACAAAGGTGTTTTTTTGAGAAGCAAGAAATTCACGAAGCCAATTACCTTCTGTTTTATAAGCATTATTAGAATGGTTGTCATTTTTTCCTTTATCTCGGTCTGGACCAACTACTGGAGTGGGAGACATCAAAATTTTAAACGTGGCATTTGAAGATTCTATAGAAGATTTTAACCATGCTTTTTGTTCCTTACCAAAAATTGATTTTTCATCACCATCAATATCTCTATTATCACTCCTGAATTCTCGGGCTTCTACTAACCAAACTTCTAAATCTTTTCCCCATCTGATACTTCTGAAAGGCTTATCATTTAAGGGCACTTGTTCATGCCAAATTTGTAAAGCATCATCAAACGTTAATTCTCCAAATGGCTCAGAATAAGAGGAGGCATCATCTTTTAAAATATCATGATCATCTTTTTGTAAAAAAGACGGCACGTTTGCGTAAAAATCAATCATAGATGGCCATGAGTTTATAGCATGCCATTTATGTCTCGCCAATTCTACGTTATACGACATGGGCCCAGGCTTGTCATAATACACATAATCCCCTGTTTGGCAATGAAATGCCGGACTTAATTCCAACATACTATCATAAGCTTTAAACCCCCTAACGGGGTCATCGTAATCCCAAAAATATTGGCATGTAGATGATGTAAAACCTACTGATACAACGGTTTCTGATGAAGGAGCCGTTTTAAATGAACCAGATATTTCTGTAATAGGGCTATCTTTATCTTTTCTACCTTTCAACAAAACTTGATACTTAGTACTGGGGTTTAAACCATGTATCACTTCCATAGTGGTATAATCTTTATAAGGCGATACATGTTTCCAATCCATTATAATACTATCCTTTTTATTGAATATTTTTATTTTAACCTCGCCAAACATGCCTTCAACAGCACCGTCCATTTTATTTACGGGCATAGTATTATCAAAATCAATAGGTGCTTTAAAAGGTGCTGCTTTTTGTTTATGATAAATTGGAACGGCATTGGGTAACTTGCACAATCGTGTCCAAATTACAGCACTAGAATCTGTTACTTCCTGAATTTTAAATCCATTAGTAAAATAAACCTGCCCTGAAATAATTTGCGGTATTATTTGAAACAGGAATAAAAATATCCAAGAATATGAAAGTTGCTTATGGTTCATGTAATTCATGTTTATCCTTATTGTATTTTTCTTATTTGAATGGCATTTAATATAGGCGCACCCTTTACGGATTCAAAATCTATGATAATCCCTTTTCCATTAGATACTACAATTTCATATTTTTTAGAAATAGCTCGTTCTGCTCCATATTGTTCTGTAAGATTAAAGTTTTTTTCAATATAACTACCATTAACAAGGACATTAAATACCCGATCTGAAACACTTTCTGACACCTTATCATCGCCTAAATTATAGACAAGTTTTTCATGTTCAATATTCGATTCAAGCTCTGCCCAATGTAAAGAAATAACATATTTTCCATTTGGTACGTCAAGTTTGAACTTTTTAATATCTACACGCTGCGTCTGATAAACCGGGTCGTCTTCTGAATCTATGATATCCAATTCTGAACTTGGTAAACTTCCAAATCTTGTTTTAGCCCTATAAGGTTCACCTCCAATAAAGCCCCAACTTCCAGACACATATTCTTGTTCTGGAATCCATATTTGGCTTTTTTCACGATCTTCATACATTCTTTTAGAACCAAGAAGCACATTTAATTGATAGAATTCATCTTTAAACTCTGAAAACTTATTGGGAGTTAATCTAAAATCAATATCCAGAACATCCTTGCACGTTTTAGATTGGATATTGCTTATGGCTTCAAGCCTATTTTGTCCGTTAAAAAAAGGCACGGAGAAACGTGCTATATTATCAACAACCTCAGCATTATAAATCACATCATTATGTATTAGCTGTATTCTCTTTCCATTACTATAGACGGTTACAGGTTGAGTACAATAGTCCTTTCCTGCTTCAGCAACTCCTCCTCTAATTTTCCATTCATTCTGCCCAAACTTGATAACAGGTTCATCAGAAAGTACTGCTTTATACAACCACCAAGTATCTTTTTTTTCTCTATTTAGAGTCGTAATGCCTTTTAAATTGGTGCGAGGTTGAGCATATCCTCTTGTTTCTGAATAGAAATCGTTCAAATTCCAAATATTAGCCCCAACAATATAGGAGCGAGCCATAATAGCTTGTAGATAATGTTCATGATATTTATTACCATATTCCACAGTGTAGTCAAACCTTTCTGGCTCAAACGAATGTAATCGATGATGTACATCAGCACCATACTCCGTTATAATAAGTGCTTGATTTGGAAAAAGATTATGAAGATGGTCAAGGTTTTTATCAAAACCTGAAAACACACCACCATACCAACCTTGATATAGATTCCATCCCAGAATCATTGGAATATCTGTCAGGCCAGCATCCTTATATCTATCAATCGCCCCATGATTTGGTATCATAGTATATCTATTTGAATCTAATATTCTAATTCGCTCTTCAATTTCTGAAGCGAGTTTTGTTACATTTTTGGCATATTCTGTATAACGTTTGTTTTCAGTTTTTGTATTAAAAGGAGGACGTAAGAGCACCTCATTCATATAAGCCCAAATAATTAACGAAGGATGGTTAAAGTTCTGTTTTACCATTTCTTCAGCCATAAAAAGACAGTTTTCAGAAAACTCTTTTGATTCAGTTATCGCATTCACGATAGGGATTTCTACCGAAGTCAGAATCCCTATTCTATCACACATTTCAAGGACTGTTGGGTCTTGCGGATAATGTGATATTCGCAAAAAATTACCACCCATTTCTTTAAGTAAACGCACATCTCTAACATGCATTTCATCTGTTAAAGCATTCCCTTTATTTAAAAAGTCTTGATGTCTGTTTGTTCCTATAAGTTTCAGATGTTCACCATTAAGAAAAAAACCGTTTTGAGAATCAAATTTCAACCACCGAAGTCCCAAAGGTTGAACCGATTCATCTAGCAGGTGTCCTGTTTTAGCATCTTTTATTTGGGTGATTACCTGATATAAATAAGGCTTATCAGGAGACCATAATTGTGGATTTTCAATTGAAATTTCTTCTAAAACTGTTTTGCTTTTTTCGTTTTTATTAAATTTAAATTTTTTAGTAGTTGTTGTAATAGTTTTACCTTGTTTGTCTATAATTTTATTGACTAGGTTAACCGTTTTGCTTTCATTAGTTTCATTTTTCAATAAGCTCTTTATTTTAACTTTAGCTTGCTTTTTTGAAACCTCAGGCGTATTAATATAGATGCCAGAAGAACTATAATCATCCATTGAAAAGTGAACATCATTGAGTGTAATAAGAAACACATCGCGATAAATACCGCCAAAAAATGTAAAATCTGCAGTTAATGGTGGAATGTTTTCATTATAACTATTATCTACTTTTATAGCCAATACGTTCTTTTCGCCATAATTTAAAAATGGAGTAATATCAAAATGAAATCTCGTGTATCCACCTTTGTGTTCCCCTACCCACTTACCATTGACATAAACATTAGTAACCTGATTGGCTCCTTCAAAATAAATCAAGGTTCTACCGCTATATTCATTTGCGGCATCAATCAGAATGTTTTTTTTGTACCAACCAACTCCTCTAAAATATCCAGGAATGTCATCTGTAGTATCAATATTATTCCAAGTGTGTGGTATGTTTATAGTTTCCCAATTTGTATCGTTAGATAACATCAGACCTTTAATAGCGTCATTTTTATCGACTTCAAAATCCCCTTTGTGGAATTTCCAGTTGTTATTAATCGTATTTACCTGTTTCGACTGTGATGACATAGTCATTACTGACAGTAAGACTACAAATAAAACATTGAATGGTTTATTCATTTTAAATTATCAGATTTAATTGATATTATTTTCAAATTAGTTGAAATTTATTGTTTCTCGTTCAACAACTATAAAGGGATAGTCTGCTAGTACTGCATCCTTAATGGTACATCCAATTTCGTTATTCGAAGTGCTAATTTCATATATTTCTCCTGTTAATGGGTCAAGCATAACAGGATCCATAAAATTGATACCGCTTAAAGAGATATTTATTTTTGCAAGTTCTGGTAAATATTCCTGTGCATTCCAAGGTAGCCACCATGCCACTAGATTATTTCCTTCTTGATCAGAAAATGTGGCTACTAATGGTACTGATGGAAATGCATCATCTTCTTCCCCTATGCCATAAAAAATACCTTGATTGACCACTTCAGTTATATATGAAACTTCGTTCGGTTTATATTCCGGTTTCCAAACCGCACATAAATTTTGGTAGGCGTAGAATGCTGGTTTCTCTTCAAAATCAGGATTTGTCAACAAACATTTTTCATTCACGCCTTTTGTTCGGACTCTGGAACCACCTCTTTCTGGGTAGCCAAAAATACTATCTATAGGCCTTAAATTTGACCGCTTCTGAACATCTCCTCTTCCTCGATTATGAACCAGTTTAAAATAATTACTCATAGTCGCTTTACAGAAATAAGTATCGACAAAACTTTGCCGCAATAACCATTTGGCCTGGATATTTAAACCCCATGGTGCCCTGCCCCGATAATCCCGACTACTGCTATGCGATGGATATCCACATTCGCCTTGCCACAATTGAATTTTTGGATTGTATTTGTTTATCACTTCCCATAAATCAATGGCTGCATAAACCCGCTCTTCTGGAACAGCTCCATAATTGTGGTATGAAATAATATCAATAATTTTATCACTGCCAACACTCAAAAAATCATCAGTAAAACCCGCATTAATTCCTGCCATAGAGCCCCCAATTATCTTACTTCCAGCGTCAATTTCTTTGATTATTCCAGCGGTTTGCAACAACAATCTTCCATATTCTTTTCCATCTGGAGTTGCTCCCCAATAGTTACGATGGTTTGGTTCGTTCCAAACTTCCCAATAGTCTATCTTGTCTTTGTACCTTTCAACAGTAGCCTTTGTAAATGCCAAAAAGGCGCTCATTGCAACGTCATCTTTAATAGGTGGTTCAGGTCGATAACCGTAAATCTCAGCCAATTTTGGATCATCATAGGTTGTTAACTTAGAATACAATTTATTTCCCCCACCAATAGTGATAAATGGCGTTATTCCATTTTTTAATGCAACCTCAAAAGCTTTATCGGTTTCTTCCCAGGAATACATGCCTTTTTCCTTTTCTATTGAAGGCCATGATGCCCCCAAACGCGTCCACTTTACACCAATTTTAGCTGCTTTTGCTACTAGACTATCTTCTAATGTTCCTGCTTGAATTCCAAATGGGGATGCGGTTATTTCGGATGAGTTTTTTGGTATAATCTTCCCAATGTTTTCATAAGGTATTATAGAATCGTTTTCTGTATCTTGGTTTTTAGAATCATTTGACTTGCAATTCCACATAGCTGTAGATATCCAACACACAAAAAATAGAAGTTTAAATGGTTTCATGGCTTATTGGTTTTATTGATTTAAAATAATTTCATTTTTTAGCAGTTTTTACATAAAGTCCTTCATAAACCTCAAAGTCATCAAACCAAGCGACCACAGTTGTATAATTTCCTTGGCTATCTTTAGGTGCATATTTGGGTGTGTTGCCTCCATGAAATGTTGAAAATAAAAAATTATTGATTTCGGTCTCTGTACTTTCTACCGCCCTTAATTGCAGTGAACCATAGGACACAATCTTTTCGCCGTTGGCATAAATATCAACCTCTCCATTGCTCGCAGTAGCTGGAGTATTTACTTTAACGTGAATTGCCAAATCATAATAAACTCCTTTCTTAAAATGGAATTCTGGAGCAGGTTGTCCCTCTCCATATTGGCCTTTGAGATGTTGGTGATACACATAAGGTTTTAAGCCATCGTGAGAAAAGGTAATACGTGCACTCCAACCATCTGGGTGCATGGGGTTACCTCCGGTTACTTTATTTACAGGTCCCAAACCATGCAGCTTCCCTGTGATTGGAAACTGAAAATCTTCATCAAATTTAACAGCATAGTTTAATGTCGCTTCTTTAAATGCCTTAGGAAGTCGTATATTCTTAACCATGCGCTCACTACCTTTTTCATAACCTACATAATTGGCCTTAATACCATCAGAACCATTAACACCTGCTCCTGGAGCTATTTCTATATTTTTAACTCCCAAAATAGATTTGACTGCTTCAGTATCTTTATCATTATCAAAATTCAATCTTATAATTGGATTTGATATATGTGATTCTTGCTGAGCACATGCAACAAAACTGATTAGAAAAAGCGAGAGGTATATTTGTTTTATGTATTTCATAATTTATTTGTTTTTAACGGTTCTATTTAATGATTGTTCTTTTCAAAAACACCTCTATCAGGTTTTCCAATGATAGGGTTTCCTAAAAAATCTTCCATGGGATGCCCTTTTATATCAGTTCCTTTATCAATTTCTGGAGATTCATTTTGAAGCATAAATCGTAAATAAGATTTCCAACTCGCTTGGGAGGCATTGGCATTTACAAAAAGCGGATTCTCTTTACTCTTTTCTAAATCTTCAGGTTCGTTTTTAATCGTTCCATAAAATGTGTTGGCTCTAAATGTGTTATTTGTGCTTTTTCCTAAATCAAACCAATTTCCTTCTCCTAAAGAATAGAAAATATTATTCATATAAGATGTGGTATTGGAATAACCACCCCAGCTTTTGTGATAAACGAGTAGTACAGAGTCCTGTTCAACACCTGCAAAAAATATATTATTGTAAATTTTTGTATTTGTTGTTGAACCTGAATTTCTAACGATATGATGATTGTTACTTTCAAAAATGTTATATCTAATTATTGTACCATCATTGAAGCTTGTTTTACTACCTCCATCACAACAAATTAGAATACCCCCATGACCATTGTGATGGCTGTAATTATATTGTATAATAGTATTTTTGCAATTCCAGTCGCTGTCAAACCCACCGGCATCTACATCTGGTTTATGATTCCAGCTATTTGCTGAAGTATTATAAAACGTATAAGATGCTTCATTATATTGAAAAAGTGCATCATCACAATTAAAGGGGAATGATGCATTACCGCTACCTTTTATGCCATTTTTGGTAAACGAACAATGCTCAACCAAAGGCGATTTTGCAACTCGAACAATCAGGGCATTGGCGCCTGCTCTTTCAAACTTATTGTTTCGATGAATTATATTTTTACTTGGATACCAATTGTGCGTTTTACCATTAGCCAAAACGTCCCCCCATTTACTGGTTAATGACCTATTCCACCAAACTGAAGTGTTTGACCAACCTGTTCTGTCAACATCATGGATATAGCAACCTTCGGTATATAAACCTTCAAAATTTGATTTTATTCGTTTTGAAGCATCTTCGTTCCATGTTATTTCAGCAAAAACACCACCATTGTGCTTGGTACTCATATCACCGTTAATATCACAAATTTCTAAATTGATTAGTTGAATATCGTGAAGTGTTCCACAATCCTTTCCTTCAATATAAATGCCCGTTTTTGGAGCATTCACGAAAGTAACATTATCCTTTAAAGGAAACTCCCTCGGTGTTTCTAAAATTGCTTGATTTTTGATTTTTAAATCACGTAGTTCAATGTATTCTTGATTGAAGAAGCGAATGGTATAGGATGCGGTTTCTCCATTTGCAATACGACCCGCAGCATCTAAAACAGGCACTGGCCCAGAACCGTAAGCTCCAAATACAATACGCTTATTTTTAGCACCACTTCCTTTTGGAATGAAGTTGTCTGTCCACGCTCCACCTCTTCTAAAAAGTATAGAATCACTAGGTTTTAGATGTAATTGATTGATTTTTTCAATGCTTTTAAATGGAGCTGCTTTATTAGTACCATTGTTAGAATCGTTCCCAATAAGATCATCAACGTAATAAGTTGTTTGCGCTTGCAACAATACACTCATTAAAACAAAAATGTAAACAATTCTATTTCTCATTATAATTTATTGAGGTATTTTATTTATTGCAAAATCATCACCTGTTTTAGCAATCCAATCTCTAAGCATTTGTCTATGTTCTGCAATTTGTTTTTGATGTTTTTTTGAATGAATTAAAGGGTTGAGTTCCCCAGGGTCATTCTTTAAATCGAAAAACTGTTCTGGGTTTTCGCCACCATCGAAAAGAAAATACTTATACTGGTTAGTAACAACCATCCTTCCTACAAAAACTTTTCCTTTAGGTTTATTTTTTTCTTTTTGATTGAGTTCTGAAACAACATAGTCTCTTTCTTATTAATTTTGTTTTCATTTTTCAAAACATAAGGACTTAAATTTTCTCCTGATAACAACGACTCATTTATTGGTATTCCAGCTATGTTGCAAATCGTTGGGTACAAATCCAATCCATTTGAAATTAAGGTTTCTCTATCAATAACGCCCGATTTTGTATGGCCCTTCCAAGACACTACAAAAGGTACATTGACAGATTCTTCATAAAAAGTCATTTTTTGGTTCCACTCGTGTGCTGCATGGCCATCGCCATGATCGGAAGTATAAAAAATAATGGTGTTTTCCAACAGCCCTTTTTGCTCCAAAGCGTTAACCACATTCAATATATGGTTATCCATCTTTTCTACCAATCGGTCATACCCGTATAAATATTGACGCCATTCTTTTTCTTTCCAATACTTTACAGGATGTTTACCGAAATTAACCTTGTCTGTAGAATCTGGTGTTCTTCTAGTATAAAACCCTTCGGCCTCATTTTCAGGGATATTAAAATTACTAGGCAATGGTGGACATAAATCAATATCCATGTCTTCAGCAACTGCACCGTCGTGATAATCGTCACCCAATCCAGATATATTTCGTGCCAACTCGCAACAATCATGTGGATTTAACAATGAAGTCACTAAAAAGAATGGTTTGTCATGCTTTTCGTTTATAAAATCAATAGAAAGATCGGCCGTTTTAGTATCGGTGTATTCTCTTTTATATTTTTCGAAACCATGCCAATCTGGAACATCTTTAATTTTTGTATTAGAAACATGCCATTTCCCATAATAGGCCGTTGAATAACCCGCGTTTTTCATGGTTTTTCCAATAGATGCATAATCCATTAAATTGGAATTGCTTTTACTGGGCATCATACCTGTCATCATAGACGCTCGCGAAGCCACACATACAGGATATGTAACATAACTGCGAGTAAATGTAACACCTTCCGCAGCTAGCTTATCAATACCCGGTGTTTTTACATATTCATACCCTGTTTGCGTCATGATTTTTCCCGCATGTTGATCGGATATTATCAATAACACATTAGGTCTATCTTGTTTTTTTGTTGTCGTTTGTGCATAAGTATATTGCGCGCAAAACGTTAATATTAACGCATAAATTTTTAAACTATTAAGTTTCATTTGTTATTTAGTATTTATTGATTTTTTTATTTTCTCTATCTCTTTCCAACACTTAAAAACCCAACATGATTTCAGTAACCTGTTTCGCTTTTGAAACATTAAAATCTTTTCGAGCTCCTACTTTTCTTATGCTCTTTATTTTTTTCTTTAATACTTTCTTGTTTTCAATGATATTAAAGTTTGAAAAATCAGAAAAAGAACTCCCTTCTAATATGTTATCTGAAATTGAATTGGAAGTGGTTTCGCCTAAATTTATAAATTGCTGAGCACCTGAATTATAAAAAATGTTGTTTTTTAAAACTGTTTTATCAGGCCAAATATCTCCCCAATGCTTGTACCAAAGTATCTTATCAGTAATTTCAGCCGTTGAAACAAATAAGTTATTTGAAATTTCTGTATTTGTAATATTTCCTGAAAACCGAATCATGTGGTGTTTTTCATCTTGAAAAATATTGTTTCTAATGATAGTACCATCATTAAATGCATTTTTAAGTTTTCCCCAAGAACAGACCAACAATCCACCCCAATCATTATGATGGCTATAGTTATACTGAATAATAGTGTTTTTACATAAATAATCACTATCGAAACCGCTAGCATCTATATCACCTTCGTTATAAATGGTATAACAAGCTTCATTATATTGCCAAAGGGCATTGTTGCAATTATAAGGGTACGAAGCGTTTCCGGTAGTTCTAGAACTACACTTTATAAACAGGTTATTTTGAACAATAGGTGATTCACAAACACGTGTAACTAATCCGTTTCCTCCTATATCTTCAAACTTACTATTTTCAATCAGTAAATTTCTACTTGGAAACCAGCTGTTTATTTTTCCGTCGTTACACATTTCTCCAAATTTTGAATTTAGATCACGTTTTTTCCAGAACGATTGATTTAAAAAACCACCTCTGTCAACGTTAAGGAAATAACAGTTATTTACATAGATGCCCTCAAAATTTGTTGGAACTCTTTTTTCTGATATACTATCTGCTATAATTTTTAAAAATAGACCTCCGTTCTCCCTTGTTTTTAAGGAACCGTTTACGTTACTTATCTTCAAGTTTTCAAATTTAAAGTCGCTTAATGTCCCAATATCCTTAGCTAAAACCAAGATACCAGCTTTCTTAACTGGCCTATCAGGATTTCCTTTTTCAAAGTTTTGCACTTCAATATCACGAATTTCCCAGAATTCTTGATTAAATAATAAAATGGTTGCCGACATATAATCAGGTTCCTGTTTTCCCCCCTCGGCATCAATTTTAGGCGCATCACCTTTTCCGTAAGCACCAATTACAATACGCTGTCCTTTTTTTCCTGAACCTTGAGGTATTAAATGACCTTGCCAGTTTCCGCCTCTTTTAAAAAGTACAGAATCACCGGGTTTAAGATGCAACTGGTTAACACGGTTTAACGTTTTAAATGGGGTTGCTTGGTCTTCACCATTATTGAGATCCTCTCCTATTAAATTATCAACAAAATAAGTAGTTTGCGCAGAGCTTATCATGAACAATAAGAATAAAAAACAGGTAAGTGAATATTTCATTTTATTAGTTGTTTTATAATTAGTCTTCCATAAGCCTTAACAATGCTTCTGCATATTTTTTTCCAAATAATCGTTGACTTACACTATCAAAATGTGTACTATCAATTGTTGTTGTGTTTTCTGAACTGACAACTGCCGTATGTTTTACTTTATTGGGCAATTCTAATATCATTTGGTTAAAATTATTTCTTTGTGGTTTATCGGGAGATAATTGACCTGCAACAAATGGTAAATTTGGAAGATTAAAATCTTTTCGCAACGACTCTATCAAGATTGTTATTTTTGGCATATACTTATTATATTTTGAAGAGTTAGCTTCTCCTTGATGCCATATAATTCCTTTTAAAACTCCATATTTTAGGGCTTTTTTGGTTTGACTTATTGCTTCGTTATAGAGGGTATCGTTAGGTTTCCATTCTTCAATAGATGTTCCTCCCTTTGCGTTAACAACCAAACCTATCTTTTTTCCTTGTCGTGCCTTAGCCATTTCTTTTGAAAAACCAAATCCAGGCCCTAGTTTTTGCATGGACATTTTTTTTCGAACTGTTGAGTATTTATTTAAAGGGTTTGCCGCCTTTTCCCATGGCTTTTCTAAATTACCCGTAAATAGGAATACATTGCTAATACTATCCTTATCTTGTAGTTCAATAGCTGCTCTTCCAGCCATATTTGACTGCCCAATCAATAAATATATTTCCATTGGATTGGATTGATCTTTGGCAATGTTTTTAGTCCCTTTACATTGATAAAAAAGGACAACGCTAAGTACTATTAATATTTTTTTTATCATTACTAAGTAATTATTGAATTCTATTTTCACAATTTGTATTTATAATTTCGTTTAAGTGTGACTTTCTAAAATTTTTAAAATTTCTTTTGGATCCATTCGCTCTGTATAATTTGAATCAATATGTGCGCCAATTATGGTAAAATCAGTATCTATAATAAACGTTGCAGGTACAGGAAGTGTTATAGAACCATTTCCATTTAAAACCGAAAGATCTCTTCTTTTATGATAATCTTCACCTGGATCAAATTGGAGGTTATAACTACAAATTACTTTCTGACCCTTATCACTTAGTACTTCAAATCCAAGCTCGTTTTTTTGAATAATGGTAAGTGAATCATTTGGTTTCTGAGGGCTTATTGCGACTACCTTGGCATTGAATTTTTCAAATTGGTTTAAATATTGTTGAATTTCTTTTAGGTCTAGATTGCAAATAGGACACCATTCTCCTCTGTAAAATTTCAAAATAACAGGGCCAGATTTTAAACACTCAGATAGGGAAATTGACTTTTCAAGTGCATTGAGTAAAACAAAATCAGGTGCTTTGTCGCCAACTTTCAAACCTTTTACGTTAATAGCATTGGCTATTACCAACTTCTGAAATTCTTGTAATTCACTCATATTAATTATCGTTTTCTTATTAAATCCTTGTAAAAACACCTTCTTATCTTACTCACTTTGATATTAAATCATTAACACCCCATTCTTAAATTCTTTTATCTAAAACATCCTTAGATATTACTTATTTTTAATTCCCCTTTTCAATTGTTCATTAGTTCAAGATTATAAGTCCCCTTTGGAATGTTAACACGAAGCCAATTTGATCCTGTGTCAACAATGGGAAGTTTATTCCCTTCTAATCTTACTGATGAAATATCGGGAGCATAAAAGGTTACGTCGGTTCCGGGAGAAACAATCTTACCATTAACACCTTCACTATCGGTCGCAGTATTCATATAAAGTGCAACTGACGCATCTGATTTAAAACCGGTTTGAATGTCCTGCCCTGATTTAAACGATTTACCCTTTACAAAATATGAAATGAATTCTCCAGAGGCCTTTCTATACAGAATGTTTTCCCCCTGAAAAGTCTCTGAACCGTATGCTCCAATGGAATTTCCATCAGAGGTAACGGCTACATCCACAATCTGTCTTTGAGTAATTTTACTGCCTGTATAATCACCTGATTCAATTCTGCTCAAATCTCCTGTTTTATGGATGTTATCTCCTGGAAACAAAACGGTAAGAATACTAGCTCGCTGATTGGTTGTGTTATAATTGGTGTACATATAATCGGCAGCATAACCATATCCTGACCTAGCCTGATTCGCGGTTCTTTTTATTTCTACGGAAGCTGGAGGGGTTCCTAAAAAGGTTGTTAATGTTGCTTCATTTTTAGAATATATGTGAGGGCCCGTATGTCCTTTTTCTATTTTTATTTCAGAAAAGTATTCTGTTGCGTTCTTAATTGTATTCAAAGTAGCTGCATTGGGATGCCATACTACATTAACATTATCCTCGGCATTATCGGTGGTTACATGATCCATTATCACATAATAACCGTTAACTCCATTTGATGGTTGCAGAAAAATAACATCTCTGAGGTGAGTACCTTCAATAGCCTTAGAACTGGAGCCTCTGAAGTATTCAATATTTTCACCTAGAATTCCTTCAATAATACCTTCACCCTCTTTTGATGTATGTCTTTTTCCACCTATCATCAAGGTGTTTGCAGATTCTGAATTTGAATGCATGAAATTAAAAGTAGCTGTCACCCCGTCTATAGTCACATCTGCGTTTGGTCCATCATAGCCTGCATTACGCATTAAAATTTCTCCATATCCGGCCATGGCTAGAGCGTTTACTTCATAATGGGTATGATACTCTGTATTTCCTTTTAGATTATACATACTCACATAAAGCGCATTGGTAGACTGTTCTTTGGATTTTAAAGCCCCATAATTTTCAAATAAACGGCTAGGAGCCAATACGGCATCATCCGTATTAAATTCTATAGGATTATTTTTTGCCGCAGATCCAGCCATAATTATGTAATTGGATAAATACCCTTTCACTGCGCCTTTAGAAACACCAGCACCTTCACGTAATGTCCACATGGCATATTTGTAGGCTTCTGGAGAAAACCGAGCAGCCGAAACAATATGGGGGGACAAAATAATGTTACCATCCTCAATATTCCAAGGCGTTTGACCTTCAGCATTGCGTGAGTCGCCATACAATAAAATTCTTCCGAAAGGCGCTGTGGCATATCCATACATGAACTCTTTTAGTCCAATGATTCCCGGGTTACTATAATATTCATTGTATCCCATATATTCCATGATGTCTAACGTGGAGTTTTTGGCTGAACGTTCAATGGAATTCCACCTTTGTACACAGTACCCATTACCAGCCGGTGAAACACCATCATTAGCCATATAGTGCTCTGCTAAGCCTATATCAAACTCTTTTTTTGCATTTTCAAATTTAGCATCATCTCCAATGTATTTGTAATATAGCATTCTCATCGCCCACCCGTGGGGATCCCACTTTCCGATGACTAATGCCATGATTTTTTCTTCCAGCCAACCTTCATATTTTGAAAGTACAAAAGGATCCAAGTCGTACCGTATCACATCGAGTGCCAGGAGCGCATAAAACAACTCATGGGAAGGCACAGAAGAAGTCGCTGCACCATTACCAATCTTCATAGTCTGTATTCTCGTCTCGAATTTATTTTTAATAGCGCTTATATATTTGCTCTTATTTGCTGGGTCGAGAATATAGGCAAGCGCATTGGCTCCCGTAACATCCCTGGTTTCACCATCGCCTTGGTTTACTATAGAAATGGCGCTAGTTTTCATAGTTTCAAACATTTTTGAAATCTTTGCCAGTTTTCTCCAATACGAGTAATCAGTGGTATCTATAATGTTTCCAGTAACACCATGCAGGGGTATAAGTGCTAGGCAAAAGAGTATTACTAAAAATGGTTTAAAATTCATCATTCAAATTTTTCTATTT
>CAXBID010000048.1:0-18933 GCA_963975495.1 uncultured Flavobacteriaceae bacterium
TATATTGATTGATAATTAGTTATGTCTATTTTTTTAGAAAATCAGCAAGCCCTACTTACTCTATTACTTTTGACACAAAAAGTATTATTATAGCATTTAAATAGGATAAGAGATATTGAGGTACTAATAAGGTACTAAAAAACTCAAATTACACAATTAAAAATAAGTTGAAAGCTTTAAAAATAATTCCCTGTATTTTCATGTTATTTTAGAAGGCATAATAATTTTAATTATTAAACTACTGATTTATAGATGATTTACTGATTGGTTAAGGGCTAGTTAATCTTTTATGAGGAGTGGTTACTTTCCGATACAATATTTAAAGTTTATATATTTTACTGGGGTTTACACAATTTGGACAACAAATTGACAACAAAAAATGGTTAGAATTAATAAACAAAAGACAATTGTTAATCTATTAGTTAAGGTTTTTTGTTTTTTAACATTAGCCCATATTTAGCCCAATTAAAGATAAAAGAACTCAAATACAAAATGTACTTGAGTCAAGTTTAGTAGAGCAAAAAGAATAAATGTTGAACCTTTTAATCGAATAATTATAGAAATTAATCAAACCAAAAAAACTAACATTATTATATAGTACTAATCTTCTGAACAACAAACAATCGTTTACATAGATTATTTGGGATTTGAGTTATTAATTTTATAAAAAGACAGTTTATAATTTATCAAAATTATAATTAAAGCTACTAGAGTTAAAACCAAAAGGAATACAAAACTCATTTCAATATTAAACCTATCCGAAATCAATCCTAAAATAAGAGGACCAGCTAAAAACCCTATAAAACCAATTCCTGACACCAAAGAAATGCCTTCCGACGCTTTTACTCCGTGCGTGTTTCCAGCAATTCGAAACAACTCTGGTATAATTGTAGAAAGTCCAATGCCTAGAATTCCAAACCCAAATATAGTTATAGTAAAACCATTTGTGAGTATACACAAATACCCCAAAGATGCACAAAGACATCCTAAAGCAATAATTTTTAACGAGCCTATTTTTTTACTTACTCCATCTCCAAAAAAACGTCCTATAGTCATTGCAATGGAAAAAACAATAAACCCTAAGCCTATAAAACTATTGGAAGACACTTTTACCTCTTCTATTAAATATAATGAACTCCACTGCTCTATTGATCCTTCACTCATTAAAACAATAAAAGCAATTAAGGCGATAAGCAAGAGAGGTTTTATAGTCTTAAACTTGAAACTACTTTTTTTTACCTTGGTATCTTCTTCAATAATGTGATAATATCTTACTGACAAAAAAAGATTTATTAATAAAATAAGTAACCCCATAAAAAACATGTGAATCCAAGGCTCTTCAAATACATTTAAAAAGAGACTACCTAAACCAGCGCCAATAGCACCTCCTAAACTAAAGAAACCATGTACTGCAGACATAAATTTAACTTTATCTTGCTTTTCCATTTCTGAGACTAAGGCATTCATAGAAACATTTGTAGTGCCAAAAAAAATTCCAACAAGAAAAAGGCTTATACATAACATTATATAATTTTGAGCGAATAATGGTAAGACAAAAGTTAAAGAGAAAATTACAACCCCTGTTATAGTATAACGTCCAAGACCCATTTTTTTTGTAATATAGGGTACAAAAGGAAGAAATAGTAAAATACCTAAAGCTGTACAAAACAAAGCGAAACCTAATTGAGAATTGTTTAGCTCTAATTTTTCTTTTACATAAGGCACATATAGAACCCAGGTTCCGATAATAATATTAAGTGAAGCAAATACCCATGCAACGGAGAAATATTTAGTATTTGTTAAAATAAGTTTTAGAGAGTACATATAGTATCAGAAAGTCATTGTTTTAATATCCCCTTCTTCTGTATAATCTATGGCAAACGTATGATTTTTAAGATTTACAAAAAGATGTGCTACCTCATTTTTATTAATCCACTTAATATCAATTTCTTTATCTGAAGTTTCGTTAATCCGTATAGTGCCTGAAAATGCTTTAGATGTATTTCTTAATCTTAATAGTTTAATCTGATTTCGTACAATCTTTCTTTTAAGCCCTGCCTCAATATCTTGTATCGTTAACGTGGTTCTATTTATTTCTTTATGACCAGCATCTCCGCCTTTATCAGCAGCTACATAATCATTTTTGCCTGCAAATAAATCTAAATACCAAACTTGAAGAATCCCTGGCATAAACATTTGAATGGCTCTGGCTAACAACAACTTTTGTTCGTCTTCACCTAAGGCGCTAAAAAATGTTGCATTAACTTGGTAGTAAGAAATCTTTTTACCAGATGGTCCATAAAGATTTTTTACTCGCCCACCACGTTCCATGATTTTATTCATGATGTTTTCTATTTCTTCATCTAAAAGCAAGCCTTTGTTATAAACACCATCAACTTCTTTACCTTTTAAATCCAAGACAGGAATACCGTCATGGCAACCAAGCATATTAACAGTTTTGTAGCCTTTACTAACTATTTCCTTCGTCCATGTTATTAATGCTTTACAGTTACCCGTTTCAATCGTATGTATTGTTAAACCAGGAAGAAAAAAATCATATATGTAATAGCCCTCATTGGCTACTTCATCATGCAAATGCAACCCGTATTCTGCATGAATTTCTGGCAATAAGGTTAAATCATTTTTTTGAGCTATTTGTTTAATCCTCTCTAAATAATCCCAAGTTCCTGGTTTGTTGAAAAAATTGGAATGTCCAATTTCTTTATGTAAATAAGCAAAAGCGTCTAACCTCAATATTTTTCCTCCAAAACCACTAACTTTTTTCAAAGTTTCTTCATAAAAATCCCAAACCAGTTCAGACTTTGCATTTACATCCATTTGTCCTAAAAAACTTTTATCCTCATTCACTTTCTGATAAAAGGTATTCCAATACGGTTTTTCAATTCCGTCAGGAAAAGGCACTTTTAAAATTGGTAACCCGGATTTTCTCATAAATAGTTTATTGAGAAATTCTTCTTTAGGAATTATAACACCATCATCTCCCATAATTCCATTTCCTTCCCAAAAGCTATTCCAATCAATAAAGAAGTCTTTGTATTTAGATTGATTTCCGTGTTCTAATAAATGTTTAAATTGAGGAGACGCTACTGATAAATGGTTTAAAACAATATCAAATTTTAACTTAATATTGAGCGCCTCAAATGCTTTTAGATCGGCTTCTGATACTAATTCTATATTCAGGTTATAATCTATAACTGAAAAACCTCTATCTAAATCGCTATTAAAAAAAGTAGGCAACACATAAAAGAATGAAAAAACGTCTTTGAATTCAGGCATTTCAAGCATCTTAACAATATCATGCAAATTATTACCTATACTGTCCGGGTAGGCATTGAACATAACCCCATTGCTAATATTATTCACTTTTAACATCTCTTTTAGGATTTACAGAAGCTCTGATAGAATATTAATATTATCTGGCAATCTACCCACATTTTGAAGTTTTAATGCCGCTAGTTGCAATGCTACTTCTAAACATTTTTCAATAGGTTTTTCTTTTATGTAAGCAAACAAAAACCCTGACCAAAAGGCATCTCCTGCACCTGTAGCATCCATTACTACATCAATTTTTATTGCGGGCAATTGAATTATTTGTTTTCCCTTCTGAGACAGTTTAACACCCTTACTCCCTAGGGTTAAGCAAATAGAATCAACACCTTCAGAATGAAAAAACTCAAATATTTTTTCATGTGGTAATTGTTGTTCAAAAAGTCTAGACATATCATCTTCACTAACTTTTACTAGCGGATTAAACTTGCAATACGTTTTAATTACTTTAATGGCCTCTTCTTGACTTTCCCATAATTGGTAGGCATAATTAACATCAATGCTTAATTTGCAACCCAAATTAAATGCTTCTTCTGCCTTGGTTAAAATAGTTGATCGGGCAGGATTCTTACTTAAAGCAAAACAAGTGGTGTGAAATATATTGGTTTTTGAAAGTAAATCTTTAGAAATTTGATCTTCTGTAATACAATAATCGGCTTCACGAAACGGAATAAAATCTGGAGTGCTTTCTGTTCTAGACACAAAAATAACGCTAGTAGGTTTATTGTCAATTTTCTTAATATTATTAGTAATAACACCCACTTCTTCAAGTCTTTCAAAAATATATTCCCCAAAACCATCATTCCCAACCGTTGCCACTAAAACAGATTTTAATCCTAATCTAGCAGAGTTAATAGCCACATTAGCAGGTGAACCTCCTAAATATCTATGATAATCTCTTGTGTTGTTAATTTGAACACCCGATTGATGCCCAATAAAATCAACAAGAACCTCACCAACACATAAAATATCTATTTTTTTAATATTATTCTCCAAAGTAATTTATTTCTTAATTAACCTTATTTAAAAACAAGGTTTAGAATTCTTAAAACTTAATGTCCGCCGCCACCCGCGAGAATTACCTCATCATCCCCTTCATTGTCCTTCGGCTGTTTGAGGCGCAATGCCAGAATACCTGCTATTATAAAAAAGACACCTCCAAATAATATGGCGTTAACTGCACTGTTGTTTAATAAGTTTTTAACGACCGGTCCAAAAGTCACCGTTTGAATTCCCATAGGAATTACAATCATCATATTTAAGATTCCCATATAAACACCACGACGTTCTTGAGGCACAATTTTAGATACCATAGAATATGGAATACCCATCATAGCTGCCCAACCTATACCAAACAAAATCATAGGTAAAACAACCAAAAGCGAATCATGGATATATGGAATGGAAAGCATTGACATTCCTGTTAAAAACAGACTAACTACATATACTTTTTTCCCACCAAACTTTAAGGCTAATGGTACTAGTGCTAATGCAAAAACGATGGTAGAAACATTGTATGTGGTATTCATTTTAGCTGCTTGACTCAATGCCTGAGAGCTATCAAAACCCATACTTTCTTTAAACATAGGTGCAATAAACTGCCAATACACAAATAAGGCATACCATTGGAATAGATACACTCCAGATAACTTCCACATAAAATTTGGCATATCTTTTATGGCTGAAACAATTTCTTTAAAGGGTGTTTTAATTCGGTCTGAAAGCGGTAAAGCGTTATGCCTTTTAATTTCCTCGAATTCCTCATCTGAGGGCGGAATTTCAGGAGTTTTTAAAACGGACCACAAAATAGTAGAAACTGATAATAAAGCCCCAATGAAAAAAGAATAATATAACCACTTAGGTATTCCGCTCGAAGCTTCAACTGCCTCTGCAGCACCGAACCAATCTTGGAACAAAAAAATGGATGCATTTGCTAAAACAATACCAGCACCTACAAACAAACTTTGCATTTGGTAGCCAAAACTTAACTGCTTGTTTGGTAATTTATCACCAACAAAAGCACGGTAAGGCTCCATGGCCATATTATTACCAACATCTAGAATCCATAACAGCCCAACTGCAAACCAAAGTGCTGGACTAAATGGAAATGCAAACAAACATAAACTACCAATTATAGCCCCTACAAGAAAGAAAGGTTTACGTCTTCCCCAACGTGGCGACCATGTTTTATCTGAAATAGCACCGATTATGGGTTGAATAATTAAACCCGTAACAGGGCCCGCAAGGTTCAATAAAGGTAAATCTTCATGATGCGCTCCTAAAAATGAAAATATAGGATTAACGGCTGTTTGTTGCAAACCAAAACTGAATTGAATTCCTAAGAATCCTACATTCATATTAAAAATTTGCCAAAATGATAAGCTTGGTTTTTTTATTTTCATCTGATTATATTTATTCTTTTCTATCAATCATGTGTGTCAATGATACTTCTGTGTTTCTAATCTTTAGTCAAGATGTTGATTGAATAAAATATTTAATTAAAAAGAGTTGGAACTTAGTATGTAACTCCAACTCTTTTTTTAAAAACTCAACTCAAACTAAACAAATTCTTTAAAATTTATATTGTAAACAAAAACTAATTCAAAAAAGTACAATTCATCATTACTAAAAAATTAATATGGATTTATAAAAGTTTCTATTTCAGATTCTGTTATTTTCGGATTTGCGCCTTCACTTTGCGCCACCAATGCTCCAACAGCACATGCAAAATCTATTGCTTTTTGAGGATTAATATTATTTAACAACTGAGAAATAAGAGTTCCTAAAAAAGAATCTCCCGCTCCTACTGTATCAACTACTTTAATGAGAAAACCACTATTATAAAATAATTTACCGTTGTACAATAAAACGGCTCCATGTGGGCCTTTAGTTACACATATATGTTTTGTCTTTGTCTTTTCTGCAATAAACATTAAGTTTTGCTCTAAAGAATTGTATTTAGACCCCATCTTCTTACTTACTTCATAAAGTTCATCGTCATTAAACTTAATAAAATCAGCTTTCTGCATTAAATACGTTAAAACATCTTGTGTGTAATAAGGAGGTCTTAAATTAAGATCAAAAATTTTGTATTTAGCAATATCTAAAAGTGCGTACAAAGTTTTCCTAGAAGCATCATCCCTTGCCACCAAACTTCCAAAAACAAAAGCATCAGAATTTTTTACCGCAAGCTTTGAACCTTCAGTAAGACTTATTTTATCCCATGCCCGAGGATATTTAATATCGTAAGATGCCGACCCTTTGTCATTCAACATCACTTTTACTTTTCCTGTTTTGTACTCATGTAATACCTGAATACAGTCTGTATTTATATTATTTTCTTTTAGATAGTCTATTAGTTTATTCCCATATTCATCTTGTCCAATAGCGCTTAACATGGTTACACTATGATTAAATGAGCTCAACCTACTAGCGACATTTAGAGGCGCTCCTCCTATTTTTTTTTGTGTAGGGAATACATCCCATAACACTTCACCAAAACAAACAACTTTAGACATTATTTTATATTTTAAACATTATTCCAGAAGCCCTTAAAAACAAAAAGACTTCTGGAATTAAAAAACTAACTCAAAAAACTAAACAATTCCATTAATATCCTGGGTTTTGGTCATACAACCCTCCGGTAAAATCTATTTCTCTTTGTGGTATAGGATAATATTCGTCTCTACCAGCAGTAAATTGCGCATTTGCAAGAAAATCTTTTCTAGTTTTCTCAACAGCTAAATAGGCATTAAGAACAGGTTCTGCAATTCCCCAACGTACTAAGTCAAAAAATCTAGGACCTTCCATACCAAACTCTAAACGTCTTTCAAACATTAAAGCTTTAAGTGCATCTGGTTGAGACATCCCCATAGGATACATCCCCACATTATATAAATCTGACGCACCTGCGTCTATCTGTCTTTGTGTACTTGCAGCGGCACGAGTTCTAATTTGATTAATGATAGTTACTCCAGGATCAACTTGCCCCATTTGAATTAATGCTTCTGCTTTAAATAAAAGTACATCGGCATATCTAATAAATTCTATGTTTTTAGATGTCCCAACAAACGGTCCTTCTTTTACATAACATGAACAATCTGGTGCTTGTTGCTCTTTCATATTTCCAAAATAGCCATAAACGCCTGGATCTCTAGCCCAACTAAAGTTATAAATCATATCACCTGTTGTATTCAGAGTGTTACGGTATTTAAATGGACGGCCAGGTATTCCAACCGTATGATCAATTCTTGGATCTAAAGTAATACCAGGAGCTAAGGCTGTTTCTCCGTTGCCATCAACCACATCAAATATATTGCTGTCATTAAATGTATCTAATAAAGGTAATCCTGCTGCATCCGTTTTAAATGCATTTACCATATTGTGGCTTGCTAAGTGGAAACCACAACATCCGTATAAACCAGTACCATGTGGCGAATTTAATCCTGTTACAAAACTAACTCTACCAACGGTTGTTCCGTCATCAATAGAAAATTGTGCAGCCCAAATAGATTCTGGCCCATTATCAAAACCATCAAGATAATTGTTTCCGTAATCTGATTCTAATCCACCTGTTACATCATCTGCAAAATCAACTACTTCCTGTAAACGAGACATGTTAATATTAGTTACTTGATGTGTATCGCTTTGTTCATAAGCTTGATACAAACGTAATTTAGCTAAATATGCTGCTGCTGCATTTTTATCGGCTCTACCAACTTGATCTTGAGCCTGTGGTAAATTATTATATGCAAATAAGAAATCGTCTGCTATCGTGTTCCATAACACATCGTTATCTATAACATTTGAAATTTCTAAAATTTCTTCCTGTGTTAAACCTTCAGTGATATAAGGAATCTTTTTAAATAATGTTTTTAAAACAAAATGAGAATGCGCTCTTAAAAATCTAAGCTCAGCTTGTCTTGTTGTTTTATCTGCATAATCTGCATCTGGAATCTGATTAATTACATCTAAAGCAAAATTTGCTCTTGAAATAGCTGCGTAATAGTTTGTCCAGGTTCTTGGTGCCATCCAATCTAATGGATCATCAGCAATGGTTAAGTTGTATTGCTCGTATCTATCTACTACATCAACATCACCACGACCACCGCCACCTTTGTAAGCGTCATCTGAACGTACACTTCCATAAACCCACATACTGGTTAAAGGCCCAACCATATCATCATTAGCAATTCCAGCATAAGCTGATATCACTAAGGCTTCTGCATTTTCTGCAGTGGCTACGTTTTCGTTAGATAATACACCTTCTGGTACATAATCCAAAAAGTCATCGGAACAAGCAAACAATACCATTGCTGCCATAATTCCTGTTAATATTGTTTTTATATATTTTTTCATGTTTACCATTTTTAAAAGTTAATGTTAAGTCCTAATGAAAGTGTTGTAGGTACTGGAATTCTATTCACATCTGTTCTTTCTGGATCTGCTCCTATATAATCATTAGGGGTAAACCAAAACAGATTTTCTCCTTGGAAATAAACTCTACAGCTAGTCATTCCAGCTAATTTATTTACAAGTTCTTCTGGAAGCGAATATCCAAATTGAAGGTTTCTTAATTTGAAATAAGAGTTATTTCTGAATAAATAATCAGAAATTCTTGTATCATTATTTGCTAATGATAAAGAAGGAATTGAAGAACCCGTGTTGTTTGGTGTCCAAGCATCTAAAACACCTAAACCTCCATTCTCTCTTCCTGATGCAAAATTATTCCAGAAAACATATGGGTCTTGTCCTATTCTTCCTGCTACACCAGAGCCAAACAATGATAAGTCAAAGTTTTTGTATGCCACATCAATTCTAATACCATACTCAAGGTCTGGTAACGTTGTTCCAAGGAAATCTCTATCTTCTACACCTACACTTCCATTACCATCTAAATCTTTAAATTTAATTCCACCAGGTCTTCCTGCTGGGATTTGTGTTGGACTAGAATCTACTTCTGCTTGACTTTGAAATAAACCATCTGATTTATAACCAAAAATTGAAAACTGAGAATGACCAATAATAGAATTGTCAACAGTTCCAGGGAATGCAGAAACAACTTCAGCAGGTAACTCAGTAATCTCATCTTTAAAAGCACCAAAGTTGGTTGCTACTGTAAATGATAAACCGCTATCAAATGTTTTAGAATAGCCTAAAGATAATTCCCAACCTTTTACTTCGGTAGTTGCTCCATTTAATGTTCGTAATTGACCTTCACCTATTACGGATGCAATTGGGGGTATTGTTAAGATGTCTGAAGTTTCTCTTGTAAAATAGTCAAAAGACCCAACTACGTTATTATTAAATAATGTAAAATCTATACCAAGGTTAATTTCTTTTGTAGTCTCCCATTTTAATCCAGAATTGGCAGCTTGAATAGATACAAAACCAGAAGGTAAATTACCTGTATTGTTTCCATTTATATCGTAAGCAGTACCAACATTATAAAAGGTATTAAAGAAGAATGTATCTCCAGTTGCCTGTAACTGATTAGGACCATATCTAGATTCAAACAAACCAAAACGCGCCACATCTCCAATAGTTTGATTACCTACTTCTCCATAACCTGCTCTAAATTTTAATGAATTTACTACATCATTGTCTTTCCAAAATTCTTCATTACTTATTCTCCAACCTACAGTTGCAGCTGGAAAAACACCATATCTGTTATCTGGACCAAATCTTGAAGACCCATCACGACGTAGTGTAAAAGAAGCTAAGTATCTGTCGTCAAAACCATAATTAATTTTACCAAATTGAGATAACAAACGGCTTCCAGTTGAAGCCCCTGTATTCGTTCTAGCTCCAGTTGCAGCATCGAGTTGAAAGAAGGATTCTGTTTCAACCGCAAAACCATCTGCTTGTGCAGTAACACTTTGAAAATCATCTGTTATAGATTCTGTTCCCAGTAAAACCGCGATTTTATGCTTTTCATTAAGTTCTAGCTGATAGCTTAAGGTATTTGTAAAAACTAAACTGGTGAACTTACTAGTGCCATGTATCAGTCTATTGTTACCTCTTGTAACAAATCCATTATTAACTTTAGTATCAATATCTCTCCTATGAAAGTCGCTATAATCTAAACCTAAACTTGTTCTAAAAGTTAAATTTTCAATAATATCAAATTCGCCCCATATATTTCCAAATATGGTTGTTCTATCTGTGTTATCCCAACGGTTTATATACTGCATTAAAACAGGGTTGTTTCTATCAGAATACCCTGCACCTAAAGGGCCAGCAAAATCACCATTAGCATCATAAACTGGTAAGGTTGGTGCTAAAGTAATAGCTAAACTAGGTGTAGGTGCACTACCAACATCTGGAGAAGCCAATGTTTCATCAGATGTGAACATTTGCGTATTAACCCCAATTCTTAATCTGTTATTAAATAAATTAAAGTTAGAATTTAATTTTGCAGAAATTCTCTCGTAACCTGTGTTTTTTAAAATTCCTGTATTTCTTAAATGTCCAACATTGAATAAATGGAAAGAGTTATCAGTACCTCCAGAAACAGATATATCATTATTATATACATATCCTTTTTCATAGGTTTCATCTTGCCAATCAGTATCACCGGCAGGAACTGTAGAATCACCTCCTACAAATGGTTGCACCGTAACACTATTTAAAACTGGGTTGTTAAAATCTCCATTCCAGTCAAAGTTATATATTTGACCATATCCACCATTAGGATCTGAATTATCATTTACTGAAGCTTGCCATAATGCTTCTCCTCTTTGTTGCGCATTAAGCATGTCATAACGTTGTTTCTTCTCAGAAAGTACAGATACGTTTGAATTTATACTTACTTTAAATTTTTCACCGCCAGCAGCTTTTGCACTATTTTTGGTGGTAACAATAATTACCCCATTACCCGCACGAGCACCATAAAGTGAAGATGCTGATGCATCTTTAAGCACTTGCACTGACTCAATCGTACTAGGGTTGATACTAGCAAAAACATCCGGTCTTACTGTTGGAACACCATCGATAACAAACAAAGGGCTATTATCTCCTAATGTTGTTGCACCACGAATTAAAATATTACTACTAGCGCCTGTAGGATCTCCAGATTTTTCAATAAATACTCCAGGAACTCTACCTTGCAATCCTTGAATAGCACTACCAGAACTCATACTAGCACCTTCAATTGGAGCTAGATCAACAACTGTAATTGCCCCTGTTACGTCTACCTTTCTTTCTCTAGAATACCCAGTAACAATAATTTCGTCAAGCGAAGCTGCGTCTATGACCATTACTACGTCTACTACAGAACGTCCATTAATTTGTATTTCTTGGGTTTTATAGCCTACGTAACTAAAAACCAAGGTCGCATTTGAATCAACATTATCCAATATGTAATTCCCATCAAAATCTGTAGCAGCACCTTGTGTTGTGCCGCTTACGATGATAGATACGCCCGGTAAAGGCATACCGTCCTCAAGCGAGGTAACAGTTCCTGTGACCTGCGCTTGTACCCATAAGCTCATTAAAGCAAATACAGGTAAAAAAAATAGTTGTTTTAATTTCATAATTAATTAGAATTAGTTAAAATTTAGTTTATTAATTTCAATACTGCCAAGAATAAATTCTTGGTCTTTAGGTTCAATACTTAATTTGTCATAAGGCTTGTTTGGGAAAAATATTTCCGTCATTACAGTTTCACCATTATCAAAAAATAGTTCTATAGATGTTTTGTCGAGAATAATAGTACCAGATAAGTTGGTATTAAGTGATGTTCTTTTAGCAACAGAAATATGATCTGCAAATTTATTGGAAAAATCTATTTTACCAGACTTTCTTCTATCTACAAAAAAGTTTTTATCACTGTTATTATATCCAAAAGCTAATGTGTCGCCTTGTTTATTGGTGAGTTTGAAGGTGAATCCTTCATTAATTAAATTCGAAATATTAAATTTAATTTCTGCGCTAGCTAAATTAATAGCATCAGAATCTATGATTTTGGTATCACCTTTAACGGCAATATTTTTATTTTTATATTTTGTGCTTCTGTAGCTGGCAAGTTCTTTTACAGGATTAAAGAACAACTTATACCCGTTATCGCCTTTTTGAAGCTGTACTTCTCTGGCAATAGTCATAGCACTTCTCCAAGTTTCAGTTGGTACTTTTTGAGCATAATCCCAATTAGACATCCAACCTAGGATGAGTTTGCTACCGTCTTTTCTTCTTGCATTAGACCATGATACGCCTGCATAATTATCTCTACCAAAATCTATCCAATAATTATGTTCTTTATTTCGAGAAGTTTCAAATTCTTTGTCCATGGTAAATGTAGTTCCATCAAAATCCCCAATAAAGTATTGGGTTGCACTACCTACATTTGGACCACCTTTGCCAATACTTACAAAAAGTACCCATTTGGATTCATCTGTTCCAAATACAGGTAGTTTAAATAAATCTGGGCATTCCCAAACTCCATCTTGTGATTCTTTCTCTTTTACGAAATCTGAAAGCAAATTCCATTTTTTTAAATCTTTAGATTCATAGAACATGATTCTATCACTTGCAGCAAGTACCATTACCCATTTATTTCTATCAACATCCCATGTTACTTTAGGGTCTCTAAAATCTTTTAAATTAGCATCAAGTACTGGGTTATTGTCATATTTAGTAAACGTCTTACCCTCATCATTACTGTAAGCAATACTTTGAGTTTGATTTACATTATCATCACCTTTGTCTAAATGATTGGTGTACATAGCAACCACAGGTGCCACATTACTTACTTCCCCAAAACCAGAAGTATTACCAATATCGACTACAGCACTCCCCGAAAAAATAGTTCCCAATTCGTCTGGATAAATAGCTATAGGTTGTTCAACCCAGGAAATCATATCTGTACTTATGGCGTGTCCCCAATGCATAGGCCCCCAAACGTTACTTTCTGGATGATACTGAAAGTATAAATGGTAATACCCATTGTAATAAAACATACCATTTGGATCATTCATCCAATTGGTTTTAGGCGTAAAATGAAAATTAGGACGATATAGTTCTTCTTCTGAATAAGAAACTTCGCTAATTAATTCGCTACTTTCTTTACTGTTTTCAGCTTTCTGTTTACAAGCAACAAAAAGGAAAATCACAAAAATGATAGTAATTAGACTTATTTTGTTTTTCATTGTGTTTATCTTATTTAATTAGTTTTTTACTCAATTCCTCTAAGGTTACACCTTTGGTTTCTGGCATCATAAAAATTACAAATAATAACTGGAATCCCATCATAATTGCAAAGAATAGAAAAACCATACCTGCACCTATTGTAGAAAACAATACAGGGACTAAAGAAGGTACAATGGCTGCCAATATCCAATGTACTGAACTACCAAATGATTGTCCAGAGCCCCTTAAATGATTAGGGAATATTTCAGAAATAAATACCCATATTACTGTGCCTTGTCCAATAGCATGTGCTGCTATAAACATGAACAAAAATATGGGCATTGCGCTAACTTCCCAACTCAAAAAGAAGGCGGCAGAGACTAAACTCAATGAAATTATATAACCAAATGAACATATGTACATCAGTTGCTTCCTTCCTAATCTATCAATTAAATAAATACCTAAAAGTGTAAAAATCAAATTTGTAACACCCACACCAATACTACTTAAAAGAGCAGAACTTTCTTCAAGGCCTGCTTCAGCTAAAATTCTAGGAGCATAATAAAGCAACGCGTTGATTCCTGATAATTGATTAAAAAATGCTATTAAAAATGCTAGAGTTAATGGAAACCTATACTTCTTTAAAAAGATGTTTTCTTTGGGGACAGTATTCTCCATTTCATCTTTAATTTCCATCATCAGTTTTTCTGGATTTTGATCTGGATTAATAATTTTGAGAACACTTACTGCTTCGCTGTTTCTAAACTTAGTTAATAACCATCTTGGACTTTTTGGAACTGTTAAAACAAATAGTGTATAAATGGCCGCTGGAATTGCTTCAACACCAACCATCCATCTCCAAGCATTTTCTCCTATGTTATTTAGCAAATAATTTGATAAAAAAGCAACTAGAATACCAAAAACGATATTAAATTGATACAAACCAACCAGTTTCCCTCGGTCTTTAGCTGGTGCAATTTCAGAAATATAAGCAGGGGCGGCAATAGTTGATGCTCCAACTCCCAAGCCTCCTATAAATCTAAAAACAGCAAAAGTAATCGGATCGTTTGCAAGAGCTGAACCTATAGCCGATATCGTATATAATACACCTATCCAAACCAAAGTTTTTTTACGTCCTAATTTATTGGTGGGAATTCCACCAAAAAATGCACCAATTACGGTACCCCAGAGCGCCATACCAATAACTACAACCCCATGGAACATATCTGAAGACCCCCATAATAATTGCAACTTCTTTTCTGCTCCCGAAATAACTACAGTATCAAATCCAAATAGAAAACCAGCCAATGCTGCTGTAATAGACCAAATTAGTATCTTCTTATTCATGTGGTGGTGTTTAGTTGGTGGCTTATTATAAAAAAGCCTAGTGCAATGTACTTTTAAAGGCTAATGTTATATTTTAGAATTGTACAAAATGATTACAAAATTGTTAAGGCTGTGTTAATATGAGGTTAACTATTTGATTTTAAATAATTTAAAAAAATAATTTATTTTATAATAATAGTTGTGTTTCAAAATTGTTACATTGTTTATTCGAAATTGTTACACGCTAGAAGTAATATCGTTTAGTGAATTCGTAAAAAGAAGACTATATAATTAACTAATTGAATAAATATTTAGTAAAAGAAAAATAACTATGTAAAAAACATAGATGAATTTTGCCAAATTGACAATAAATTAGATGTATTTTCGGATCAAATTTAATCTTCTCGGAATGCTTTTGGCGTTTTTTTAAATTTACTTTTAAAACTAGTAGAAAAATAATTTGGAGATGAAAAACCAGTAGCGTAAGCTATTGCAGAAATAGTCAATTGAGACTCTAACAAAAGATTCTTAGCTTTTTCAAGCCTAATATTCTGAATATAATCGCTTACATTCTCACCTATAATCGCCTTCATTTTTCTATAAAGTTGAACTCGGGAAATATTAAGATTACTCGCTAAATTTTCAACAGAGAATTTAGAATTATCAATATTTTCATCTATTATTTTATTCACGCTTGAAATAAATTCTTGCTCTAACGAACCAAAAGTGTTGCTAGATTCTATTTTATGAACATTGTTCACGAAATAATAGCGAAGTTTTTCTCTATTATAAATAAGTGTTTTTATGGATTGTGATAAAATCGAGAAACTAAACGGTTTCGTTAAAAATAAATCTGCTCCAGATTCTAATCCTTTTATATAAGATTCTTTGCTATTTAGAGCAGTTAGAATTATTGTTGGTATATGAGAGGTTCTTAAATCTTTCTTTAATATTTCACATATCTCAAAGCCACTTTTATCTGGCAAACTAATGTCACACAAAATTATATCAGGAATAATCTCTAGTGCCTTTTCAATACCATCGGTACCATCTGATACATGCACGCTATACTCAGAAGATAATTTACCCTTCAAATATTTTACTAAATCGAGATTGTCTTCAATTATTAAAACTGAATAATGTTCATCATCATTTTGAACTAGTTGTTCGCCAAAAGCATCGTCTTCATACTCAAAATTGGAATTTATAATCGTACTATCAACAATATCTGGTTCATAAACTATTTCATCAGAATTTAAATGAACATTATCCTTGTAAAGCGTAATAATAAATTCCGAACCATGTTTTGAGTTCGCTTCGATTGTACCTTTATGCATTTCTATAAATTCTTTAGACAGATGCAACCCGATGCCTGAACTTGCTTTATTATTATTTGACCCTTGAAAAAATGCTTGAAATACATTATTCATTTCTTTTTTTGGGATGCCTATGCCAGAATCTTTAAAATAAATTTTTACAAAATTACTATCTAATTCGTCTACAATATCCATTGTAATAACACCATTATTTGGAGTAAATTTAAAAGCATTAGATAACAAATTAAAATATACCTTATCCATTAAATTTCTATCTAAATAAACCGACAAACCTTCATTGTTAGTACTGATTGTAAAATTAATGTTCCGCTTCTGCGCCTCACGCTCAAAATCATTAAAAATTAAATTAGAAAATTGAAATAAATTAGTTTTTGAAGCTTTTAAAATAAACTTGCGGTCTTCTATTTTTCTAAAATCAAGTAATTGATTAATTAAACGAAGTAACCGTTTGGCGTTATTAAAAATTAAACCAACTTCATTTAATAATTTATTGTCTCGTATTAGCTTGTTCTCGCTTAAAGATTCTGTTGAAGACAGAATTAGTGTAATTGGTGTTTTAAACTCGTGCGACAAACCAGTGAAAAAATTAACTTTAGCTTCGTTGCTAACCTTAACTTCTTCTGCTATTTTTTTAATTTGATTACGCTGTATGGTGATTTTTTGATTTTGAAGTTCAAGCTCTCGTTTTTTCTTTTTAAGTTTAGAACTGGAGTAAATACTATATGCTCCTAATAGTACACTAATAATTAATAATACTACAAGTAATAGTAAAGCGTTTTTTTGTGTAGTATATCTCTCTTCCTGTTTATTAATTTTTATATGTTGATAATCTATATCTTGTTGTTGTTGATATATTTTATCAAATTGTTTACTCATAATATCTGCATTACGAGAATCTATAACAGTAGTACTTAAAATATTATTTTTTGCAATACGTTCCCCATTTAATATTTTTAAAGCTAGCCGAATAGCTTCATCACCACCAGTTGGGTATAGAATAGTTGCAAGTAATTTTTCTTCTTTAACAAATTGAATCCCTCCATTTGGACCATTTAACCCATCTACACCAATTATTTTTATATGCTTTTGTAGATTTCTTTCTTTTACAATTTCCCAAGCTCCTAAAGCCATTCTGTCGTTATGCACGAATATATAATCAATGTTCTTTATTTTATCAAATGCGTCTCTTAAACTGTCTTTAATAGAATAACTTTCCCAATTGCCTTCAATGGATCTAATAACTTCCATATTTGAGACAGAATTAATAACATCATTAAAACCTAAACTACGCTCTAAAGCAGGTGAAGAACCTTTTAATCCTTTGATTTCAATTATTTTTTTATTTTTAGTAGATAAAGCGGCTAAATAATTGGCTGCATTGGTACCTACTTCGTAATTATCACCACCCAAATAAGCAGTATAATTATCCCCTTCTGTTTTTCTATCAACAATTAAAACAGGAATACCACTTTTATATGCTTTTTCAACAATTGGTGTAATGGGTTTTGACTTTATAGGAGAAACAATTAAGATGTCAACCTTTTCTGCTATTAGTTGCTCAATGTCTTTTATTTGATTGTCTATCTCATCTTCACTATCAAGAATTTTAAGTTCTATTTCAGGATGAAACTCAGCCTGAATTTCCATAGCTTGATTCATAGATTTTCTCCAGTCATCGCTAATACCAGTTTGAGAAAACCCAACAACATATTTCTTAGATTTATCTTGCGTATTGCAACCGAAAATAAATACAAAAATTATCAAAACAATTAATTTTGAGAAAATACGAAAATTAATTTTCAACATGTTTAAAATTATGGATAGTTTAACTAATATAATTATTTATTTGCTTACAACATAAGAATTTTTAAAGATATTGGGACAAGGTGAAAGGTAAGTTAAAAATTAATGAAAAGAATTAGAGTCTCCCCAAACCTCAAGATTTTTTTAAACTTATAAAAATGGATAAACACCTTGCAAATATAATATGGAATCACTTGATACACTATATTCCAATTCCGCCAGCAATACTACAAGGTAGAATTTATGGTACATGTTTAATATCCAATTAAAGAATTGAATAATTTAAGTTACATATTATATACAAATGTTCTATATCAATAACGACAATACTTTAAATTGAAGATGGTACAAATGTGGTACAAAATGTAATTATATAACATTATTTCATATAAATTTATCTGATTTTTCCTCATGGAAACCATATAACTATCCATTCTCCGAATTTTAGTATTACTTTATATTGAAAAAAAATGTATTTGATTTATGTTTTTTTAAGCGCTCTTCTATATTTCACAAGTTCCTCCTTGGTAAGTTCCAACCTTAAATAATCTTTACCGAAACTACTTTTCACAACCTTCACCTTATCCAGCACATATTCAAAATCATTCATAACCGAATTCATTTTGTCTCCCAAGCGTTCATATCTAATTTTGGGTACAGTCGCTTCATTGATTATTTTTTTATCTTTTGAATTATCCATAAATTTCTTTTCCACTAACCGAGGCTTCTCTTCTTTCACTTTTTCTTCAAACAAGGATTCCAACATTTCACGGGCAGGGACCAATTGTGTTTTCTCAATATTTCTTAAAATAGCTGCTACAGCATCCGTTCTTTTATTCAATGAAATTGTACAGGATAAAATAGGATTGTTCATGGTGTCATAAGGAGAAAGTCCTGTATCCTCAAAAAAGGCAATCATAAAATCCAATGTTTCAGAATAACTGGGACTGGTCTTTTTAGAATATCCCTTAAATTTTTCAATAACCGTTTTCCT
>CAXBID010000049.1:0-18914 GCA_963975495.1 uncultured Flavobacteriaceae bacterium
GTTTCTTTGCAAATTACAAATTTTTCTCTGAAAAGGGAAATTTGTCGTGCACCCAAATTAATCATATTATAAAATACCATTATCGTTTTTAATAAGATAATTTGGCTGATTTTCCGAATCAAATTTCACTTTGATAAAGACTATTTCAACTTTATCTTTTAACTTTTTATACCTCCTATTTTCAATTCATCTTTTCAATTCATCATTAAAATTGTACAGTTCGGTTATTTAGAATTTCCACCCTCATTCTCCTTTCGCAAATTTGTCATGTCAATCAATTATGAGATGCTGAAATAAATTCAGCACAAGAAAAACGAACAGACCAATAATTTCAAATCATGCAAAAACTAATCATCATTTTTATCACTTTAATCAGTATTCAATTAACTGCTCAAACAACCATTAACGGAAACGTTTTTAGTTCAAAAAATGAATTTATAAACGGCGCTAATATTTATTTGGATGGCACTTATGACGGAACCACTTCTGATAAAAATGGTACCTTTTCATTTTCAACTTCGGAGACAGGCTCTGTGACTTTAGT
The DNA here is from genome assembly GCA_963975495.1 of uncultured Flavobacteriaceae bacterium. Taxonomy (GTDB): domain Bacteria; phylum Bacteroidota; class Bacteroidia; order Flavobacteriales; family Flavobacteriaceae; genus CAXBID01. The sequence continues at coordinate 545 of CAXBID010000049.1, forward strand.
GGTCTCCTATTTGTCTTATGAAACTTTTAGGATGACTGGAGATATTTCATTTATGAAAGACCTGAATATTAAACTTCGCGAAGATGTAAATACGTTGGATGCCGTGGTTTTGTCAGCGGGTGCTTTTAGTGCAGGCGATAATAGTAAAGTGAATGTTTTAAATCCTATGGATGTGGTTACAACGGCGAGTGCTTTGGGAGATTTTGTTGGTGCACTTCAAACATTACCCGGAACATCGACGGTTGCGGAAGATGGACGCTTGTTTGTACGTGGGGGTGGTGCTGAAGAAACACAAATTTTTATAGATGGTATTCGTGTGTTTACCCCATACTCTCCAACAACAAACAACGCGCCAACACGTGGGCGTTATTCACCATTTTTATTTGATGGGATTACATTTTCAACTGGTGGTTATTCTGCTGAATACGGTCAAGCTTTATCCAGTGTTTTACTTTTAAATACGATAGATGAACCCGACCAAGAAAAAACAGATATTGGTATTATGACGGTGGGAGCTACACTTGGAAATACTCAGAAATGGGAGAAAGGCTCCATTAGTGTTAATGCGTCATACATAGATTTAACACCATATAATGCTATATTTAAAAACCGAAACGATTGGATAAAACCATTTCAGTCAGCTTCTGGTGAAGCGGTGCTTAGAAAAAAAGCTGATGCTGGATTATTTAAACTTTACGGTGCTTTTGATACTACCAATTTTGAACTTACCCAAGAAGACATTAATCTTGAAGACGGTGCTTATTTTAAGCTTAATAACAATAATTTTTATGTTAATGGGTCGTATCAAGGTGTTTTAAACGATACTTGGACCATGCAAGGCGGATTTAGTTATACACATTCAAAAAACGATTTAAACATTATTGATAGCGAAATTAAAGACACTGAAAACTCCATTCACACCAAGCTTAAATTTAAAAACCGAATAAGTAACCGTTTTAAACTTTATTTTGGAGCAGAATATTTTGCGACCGATTTTAAAGAGAATTATAAAGATGAAACCATAGATACTGATGATTATGGGTTTAATAACAACATAGCAGCAGCATTTGCAGAGGCCGATATTTTTATATCAAAACAATTGGCTTTTAAAACGGGTTTACGTGGCGAGTACAGCGAGTTGTTTAAAGATTTTACATTGGCCCCAAGATTATCTTTGGCTTATAAAACCGCTGTTAAAAGTCAGCTATCATTGGCATACGGGAACTTTTACCAAAACCCTGCAAGTAATATTTTAAAGTTTAATCAGGAATTAAGAGCACAAAATACGTCGCATTATATTTTAAACTATCAATATAATGCTGATGGAAAGATTTTTAGAGCAGAGGCTTATTATAAGAGGTATGACAATTTAGTAAAGTACGATGTTGAGTTTCCGGATTTTGATAGTAATTATAATAACAACGGGGCGGGTTTTGCAAGAGGCATCGATTTCTTTTGGAGGGATAGTAAGAGCATTAAGAATTTTGATTATTGGGCAAGTTATTCGTTTTTGGATACCGAGCGTGATTATAAAAACTATCCAACGCAAGCGCAACCTAATTTTGCAAACACCCATAATTTATCTTTAGTTGGTAAATATTGGATTGACAAATGGCGCAGCCAAGTGGGGTTTAGTTATGCTTATGCTTCTGGTAGAACGTACACAAACCCTAACGAACCTGGTTTTTTAAATGAAAAAACAAAGTCTTTTAACAGTTTAAGCTTAAACTGGGCGTATTTAATAAGTCCGCAAAAAATACTGTACGCATCTGTAAATAATGTTTTAGGATTTAAAAATATCAATGGTTATCAATATGCTGATACACCCGATATGAATGGCAATTTTACTCGAAGAGCAATACAACCTGCAGTAGATCAGTTCTTTTTTGTTGGTTTCTTTTGGACGATTAGTGAGGATAAAAAGAGCAACCAGTTGGATAATTTGTAGGGAGGTTTGCTTATCGTATATGATTTCGTTGCGTCGGTTAGGTTAAAACTAGTAAACAAAAACGGAATAAAAAATCCGCTAGGATTTTCCAAGTACACAGTGACCTAGCAATGAATTATATACGTTGTCCATAGTGCATATGGTATTTTACTTAATAATCTTGTATTAAAACTTCCGTCGGAATGTGCAATTTGGCGTTCAGTTTTCTAATCATTTCCAATGTTAACTTTCTCTTTTTGTTCATTATCTCGCTTACTCGACTTTTAAAGCCAATCATTTCAACCAAATCTTTTTGTTTCAATCCCAATTGTTCCATTCTAAAATTGATTGCTGAAATTGGGTCTGGCATTCCAATCGGAAAGTTCTCGTTTTCATAACTATCAATTAAAATAGCAAGAATTTCCAGTTCATCCCCTTCATCAGTTCCTCTTTTGGCATCAAAAATCACCTCCAAACGCTCAAGTGCTTTTTGGTAATCCGCCTCGTTTCTAATCGGTTTAATTTTCATACTAAATTTCGTTTGCGTTAATTTTATCATGTTCAGCGTGTGTTCCGATAAAACGTATCCACGCAAGTTGGTACTCAAAATTAAATTTAACAATCAGTCGATAATCGTTACCTTTAATATTAAACACAATACGATTATCTTTTAAAATACTTGCGCTTGGATATTCCAATTTTAGGTCGTTTATCGATAGCCAATTTGACTTTTCGGTTTCGCGATACCACGTTTTTAATTGTAATTCGCAGTCGCCATGTTTTTCCCAAAAATCTCGTAACGTTCCTCTTGAAAATATTTTCACACCAAGTTATTTGGTACAAATATACAATAAAAGTTACCAAAATGATAACTTTTAACGAACTTTCAGCCTTGTGTGCAATGTTAAGATATAGTTGCGTTTTAATACTAAAACAAGTTCAGCACAAGTAAGCGAAGTTAGTAGAAAATTTTTACAAAGCCAAACAAATAGATTACCGAAAATTTGACATTTATCCATTTCTAAAAAATGAAAAAATGTCAGAAATCTGTTAAAAAAATATTAAAGAAAAAGACATTTTTGCGGTATCTATGGTTTGGTATTTATTTTGCTTTTAATGGGTTGATAAATAAATGTTTAACTTAAAATTTTTAACAATGAGCAATTTAGCAACATTCCCAAAAAACAGGAGTTTAGCAAAACGTAATACCGGTTCAAGCTCCCCACTATTATCCACTTGGTTTGACGATTTTTCGTTGAGTGATTTCCCATCGTTATTTTCTTCAAACTTTAATACCGGCATTTCACTTCCTAAAGTAAATATTAAGGAAGAAGCAGATGCCTTTATAGTGGAAATGGCAGTACCAGGATTAAAAAAATCCGATTTCGATATTAATTTAGATAATAATATTTTATCCATTTCTGCGGAGCTTAATGAACAAAGTGAAGATAATGATGAAGGCTACACACGTAGAGAGTTTGGCTATTCTTCTTTTAAAAGAACCTTTACGTTGCCCGAAACGGTAAACGATAGTAAAATTAACGCTAATTATAATGAAGGTATTTTAAATGTGCGTCTTCCCAAAAAAGAAGAAGCAAAACAAAAACCAGCAAGAACGATTAAGATTTCTTAATTATTTGAATTAGTTTAGAGTTGATTCTACTAAAAACCCTGAAGAAATAAAAGCCATCAAAACTAATTTGATGGCTTTTTTATTGGTTTTTATTACGGTATAATCAAATACTTGATATTTTTTAGGAATATGCCTTAAAAATACGTGCGGAATTATTAGCCGAAAACAATAAAGAAACGGAAAGTTTCTTTATTAGTAAAGGAACAGGAAATCATTTGCAAAATGCCATACAAAAGCTGTTGAAGAAACTCAAAAAGAAGCATAAAGAAATCGAAAACCCAAAACAAATGAGAGTGTCTGTAATAACAAACTGGTTACGTAATTACAATGTTTGGGAAGCCCAATATATGGCAGGAAATCGCTGTGTTAGTTCAACTGAAGGCTATTTAATAAACGATTTAGAGGATTTACAAGAAGAAGTAAATAAATATCATAGCATAAAAATATGGAATAGAAATTGTATCTTTGTTATAATAAAAGCGTAGAAATTATGGATTTAGAAGCAAGAAAATATGAGTTTATACAAAAGCTATTTAATGTGGATGAAACTCTTTTTGAGAAGTTAGAAACTATTATAAACAAAGAAACGGAAGAACCTAAAAGAATTAGTTTAGAGCAATACAATAAAGAAATTGACGAAGCTATTGAAGATGTTGATAATGGTAACTTTTATACGCAAGAAGAAGCTCGAAAAATAGCAAGTCAATGGTAGAGGTTGTTTGGCGAAAATTAGCTTTAAAACAATTAAATAAAGCATACAACTACATTAAAAAAGAATCATTACAGTCTGCTAAAAAAGTACGTGAAGAAATCTTCGATAAAGCAGAAAACCTAAAACATAATCCAGAGATTTATCCATTAGATAAGTATCGTAAAAATAACGATGGCACGATTAGAGCTTTTGAAGTTTATAGTTATCGTATCGCTTATCAAATAACAAAATATGAAATTAGGATATTACGGGTTCGACACACAAAAAGAGAACCTTTAGATTAGAGCATTAAAAATCTCCACAGAACAAAACCCAGTATTTTGCCGAAAAAGGCAAAAGCCCTTTTACCACCGCTATAACTGGCACTTCTCTACAAAGGTACACCATACCTTTTCTGTTCAGTTCTGTTTTGTTCCGCTCGCCAGACTTCTATGGTTTTTACGTCACATTTTTTGTAGCCAACGCAAATACAGCATATTGCTTTTTTATGGGAAACTGGTCGATTATTAGAAACAGGAAACTATGAAAAGGCAAAGAGCTGTGCCAACGCCAAAAAACAAAAAATCCGCCACAAAAACCATCCCAAGCCAAGATACATAATAGAAGTTATAACTAAGCTTGGTGATGCGAAGAAGTATTATAACCCGTTCTATGTAACATACCGAGGAAAAGGGAACAAGTAAAAGACAGAGGATTTTGAGGAACGATAAAAACGGTAAACGATAGTAAAATTAACGCTAGTTATTATGAAGGCATTTTAAATGTGCGTCTTCCCAAAAAAGAAGAAGCAAAACAAAAACCAGCAAGAACGATTAAGATTTCTTAATTATTTGAATTAGTTTAGAGTTGATTCTACTAAAAACCCTGAAGAAATAAAAGCCATCAAAAACTAATTTGATGGCTTTTTTATTGCTTTTTATTACGGTATAATCAAATACTTAATATTTTTTTAAGAATATGATAATTATCATACTTATTTAGTGCGAATTAAAATAATTTTATAACACTAAATTTAAAGGTCATGAAAGCTAAAAAGAACCCAGAAATTGAAATAGGTCGCAATAGCAGTCTGTATTTTGCCATTGGGATAAACTTGATGCTGCTTTTGTCTTGGCGTGCATTAGAATATAAAACATACGAAAAGAGCGATATAGCTATGGATATTCTTAGTATGGATCAAGAAATAGAAGAAGAGATACCCGTAATAAATATTAATACGCCACCTCCACCGCCACCGCCTCCAGCTGTGGTAAGTGAAACAGTTGAAATTGTTGAAGATACTGAAGAAATTGAAGAAACCATTATTGAAAGTACAGAGATTAGTCAGGATGATGCGGTTCAGGAACGCGTTGTTCAAGTTAGCGACGTACAAGTTGAGGAATTTGATGAAGATGTAGAAGTTGCTTTTGCTGTTATTGAAGATGTACCTGTTTTTCCGGGTTGTGAAGGATTAAGTAAGGAACGAACTAAAACGTGTTTTCAAGAAAAAATGCAGGCGCATGTGATAAAGAATTTCAATTATCCGGAAATGGCCTTAGAGCTTGGTATACAAGGTAGGGTATCAGTAGTCTTTATAATTGATTCTAAAGGATATGTAACTAATATACGTTCCAGGGGCCCAGATAAAATTTTAGAAACAGAAGCCGAACGCATAATAGGGAAGCTACCACAAATGAAACCTGGCAAACAACGTGGTAAGCCAGTAAAAGTAGCTTATGCAGTGCCTATATTTTTTAAATACGCAGAGCAATAATTTTTGAATAGTTAACATTTTAGTAAAAAAGACCAAAGGTTGCTTTAAAACAACCTTTGGTCTTTTTTTGCTCTTTTTGTTTATGCAGATTTTTACTAATTCAAAGTTGTGTATTCAAGTTTAACAATTCATCCTAAAAAAACCACAATTGGGTTATTCACTTTTTTAAAAACTGTTTTTGTGATTGATATTTGTACTGTAATTAAAAAACACTGTATCATGCAAAATCTAACTAAAATCATTTGCCTACTATTAATTAATATCTCGTTTTCATTTGCTCAAGAAAGTGAAAAACAAAATGTAACTGTAAATATTTCCAATTTAAATAGTAATGACGGAAAAGTGTTTATTGCTATTTATGATTCAGAAGACCGCTTTTTAAATAAAGGATTTAAATCATTTGTTACTAAAATTGAAAATAACTCTTGTAGTGTAACTTTTGAAAATATACCAAGTGGCATTTATGCTATTTCATTATATCATGATGAAAATGACAATAATAAAATGGATACTAATTTTCTAGGAATTCCTAAAGAAGACTATGGTTGTTCCAATAACGCCACAGGATTTATGGGACCACCAAAATGGGAAGACGCCAAATTTGAGATAAAAAACGAATCCATTACACAAAATATTAAACTTTAAATCATAAATAAAATGAAACAGGTAATCATCATCGCAACACTATTAGTTTCTGTATTAACACATGCACAAACAAACTACGAAAAAGGCATGCAAAAAGCATTCGAATTATGGGGAAACAATAACCCAACCGAGGCATCAAATATGTTTGAACGTATTGCAAATGCAGAACCAGATAATTGGTTGCCAGCGTATTACGCAGCACAAATAAACATTGTTAATAGTTTTGGATTAAGGAACGAGGAAAAGCTCACGGCACAACTTAAAAAAGCCCAAGATTTAATTAATGACGCCACAGCTATTAGTAAAAACAATCCAGAAATTATGGTGCTTCAGGCTTTATTGCATACGGCTTGGGTAGCTTATGATGGTGCAACTTATGGTATGACGCTATCAGGAAAAGTAGTAGAACTTTACACAAAAGCCGAAGCCATTGCTCCTGAAAATCCAAGAGTAGTATATTGTAAGGCTGAGTGGAATATGGGTAGTGCTAAATATTTTGGACAAGATACTACGCCATTTTGTAAAGATTTAGAACGAGCCATTGAACTTTTTGCTAACTTTAAACCAGAAACACCTTTTCATCCTAGCTGGGGAAAAGATCGTGCAGTGGAACTATTAGAATCTTGTAAAAGTAATTAATACATTTTAAAATAAGATTATGTCAAAATCTATCAAAAACATCATAATTACTTTCATTATTGGATGCATCATATTTGTGTTGGCAAACTTTATTTCTGATGGATTTGAGTTCGATAGTGTAAACGATTTTTTAATAGATTTTGCATTTTATCAGTTATACGGCTTTGTTCTTGGTTATTCTAACATGTATTTCTTTGGTTATATGGAACGTCGCCAATGGAAAAAAAAAGACACAGTTAAACGGATTGTTATTGGTGTTATAGGATCTACCGTAATTACTTTAATCGGTTTATTTGTATTACGGGCATTGACATCAATGGTTTATGGCGGAGTTTCCTTTTCAGATTTTATAGCCAATGAAAAATTTAAATACTACCAATTTGGAGTATGGGTTACGCTAACCATTGTTATTACTTTTCATGTTATTTATTTCTATAACCGTTACCAGCAAAATAGAATAAAAGAACAAAAAGTAATAGCAGGAACTGCAAGCGCAAAGTTTGATGCCTTAAAAAATCAACTGGATCCGCATTTTCTATTTAATAGTTTAAATGTACTAACCAGTTTAATTGAAGAAAATACGGAAAGTGCGCAAAAGTTTACAACCGCCTTATCAAAGGTGTATCGCTATGTTTTAGAGCAAAAAAATAAGGAATTGGTAACGGTTGATGAGGAGCTACAGTTTGCAAAAACCTACATGTCCCTATTAAAAATGCGTTTTGAAGATAGCATCATTTTTGACATGCCAGAAAAAGCATCAAATCCAGAAAGCAAAGTGGTGCCTTTATCATTGCAGCTCCTTTTGGAAAATGCTGTAAAGCACAATATGGTAACAGCAAGTAAACCGCTTCATATTAAAATTTATGAAGATGCCGATAATTTGGTGGTAGAAAACAACTTGCAACCAAAACAGATAGTAAAAAAGAGTAGTGGTGTGGGTTTAAGCAATATTAAACAACGCTATGATTTATTGACAGACAAGAAAGTATATATAAATAAAGAAGCAAATAGGTTCGCAATATCAATACCCATGCTTACAAAACAAATATCAATTATGAGAACAGAATCAAGGCCAAATATAGATGATAGTTACCTGAGGGCACGCAACCATGTGGATGAGCTTAAAGGTTTTTATTACAGCCTTATATCCTATTGTGTTGTTATTCCTTTTTTAATATTTATAAATTATAAAACATCATGGGGTTTTCAATGGTTCTGGTTTCCCGTGTTAGGTTGGGGTATAGGTTTAACCATTCATGCTTTTAAGGTATTTGTTAATGATGGTGCTTTTGGTAGAGGATGGGAAGAAAGAAAATTAAAAGAATTCATGCGGGAAGAAGACGAAAACCGCTGGAGATAAAAAATACAGAAATTATGGAAAGATTACCCGATTTTGAAACAGATAAAAAATATTTGAGAGCACGAAAGCGTGTTGATGACTTAAAAGAGTTTTACAGACATCTTCTTGCCTATTGTTTGTTTATTCCGTTTATCATTTTTATAAATTATAAAACCTATTGGGAGATTAAATGGTTTTGGTTCACAGCCATTGGTTGGGGTATAGGTTTAGGTTTTCATGCGTTTCGTGTTTTTGTAAACAACGGAATATTAGGTAGTAAATGGGAAGAACGGAAAATTGAAGAATTAATGCGAAAAGAAGAAAACAAACGCTGGGATTAAAAATACATATTATGGAACTTAAAGAATATAAAAACACAACCGATTATAAAAAAGAAGACGCTTATTTAAGGGCTCAAAAAAAGCTTAAGGAAATTAAGGGGTTTTACTGGCATGCCTTCTGGTACGTTGTTGTCAACGCCTTTATAATTATCACGATAGTTTCAAATTCCGATGGCAATATTTGGAACTTAGGCACATTCTCTACCCCCTTGTTTTGGGGTATTGGCTTAGGTTTTCATGCTTTGGGTGTGTTTGGTAAAAACTTATTTTTTGGCAAAGCTTGGGAAGAAAGGAAGATTAAAGAATACATGGATAAAGATAAAAAGCGTTGGAAATAATTGGGCGTTACCCTATCGGGTCGGGCTATCCGTTCCAAGTCCTCGTGCCTGCGGGCTTTCCACTACTATCCCTAACGCGGGTAAGTCCGCAATAGGCAGTAATCAATCAATAGTCAGTAACATATTTTAAAAATGTAGAGTTTAGACATGAAAGTAATCATTATAGAAGACGAAAAACCATCAGCACGACGGTTACAGCGCATGCTGAATAATTTAGATATAAATGCAGAAACCATGTTACATTCCGTTGAAGAATCCATAGCGTGGTTTCAAAACAATGCGCATCCCGATTTAATATTTCTTGATATTCAATTAAGCGATGGTTTATCCTTTGAAATTTTTGAAGCTTTAGAAATTAAAAGTGCCGTAATTTTTACAACAGCTTATGATGAATATGCGCTTCAAGCCTTTAAATTAAACAGTATCGATTATTTATTAAAACCTATTGATGACGATGATTTAGCTATTGCAGTAAAAAAATACCAAGCGCGCGCACCCCAAAAACAAGCTGTTACTTTAGATTTTAACGATATTAAAAAACTATTGGTCAATCCTATTGACCGTGAGTATAAAAAACGTTTTTCGGTAAAAGTAGGCCAGCATTTAAAACTTATTAATATTGATGAAATAGAGTGTTTTTATAGCGAAAATAAAGGCACATACTTATACACCAATGAAGGCAGGAATTACCTTTTGGATACCACGCTTGAGCATTTAGAAAACGAATTAGAACCTCAAACGTTTTTCAGAATTAACCGTAAATTTTTTGTAAATATTAATGCCATAAAAGATATGGTTAGCTACACAAACTCACGCTTACAAATAAAATTAAATAGTTATAACCAGAACGAAGTCATTGTGGCCCGCGAACGTGTTAAGGATTTTAAAGGCTGGTTGGATTAGTCTTTTGGATTTTTTAGTAATAATATACTGGAAATTAATTTATGTTTATTTGTTATATACGCATGTTAGGTAGAATAACCACAAGGGCACGCAAACGAAACATTAAATTTTTTGGGAAATAGATAAATTAATAGCAATGCATAACCATAAACCAAGTAACAGCACAAACTTATTCCTTGCCATAAAATTTAAAATTTCCACTGTTTGCTTATTCTACCTAACCCGCAAAGTATAGGCTGCGCTCTGACTAAGTTTTAGTATATTTATAATCTAAAGGAAAACCCTTATGATAACTACTACCTAACATAGCATAAGGTTTATAGAGCGCAGCCAACGGTTTTTACGTGTATGCTGCGCATCCACAAACCTTATACTTTGCGGGTTATACTCTTTTTTATTCTATTTTATCGTCATAAACTTTTTTCCCTCCAACATATGTTTGAAGAACCTTAACATCTTTAATAGAAACTGGTTTGATTGAAAATAAATCCTCTGATAAAACTACAAAATCCGCAAGTTTCCCTGGTTCCAGCGTTCCTTTTATATTTTCGTCAAAGGATGCATAGGCGGCGTTTTTTGTGTGAGCCATTAATGCCTGTTCTACCGTAATTTTTTGTCCAGGAACCCAGCCATCAGGGTTTTTGCCATCCAAAGTTCTTCTTGTAACTGCTGCATAAATTGTCTTTAGAGGTACTGCTGGAGCAACAGGCCAATCGCTACCCATTGCTACAATTGCATTAGCTTCAAATAATGAATTCCAGCCATAGGCTGTTTTAAGTCTTTTGGGACCTACTCTCTCTTCAACCCATCTACCATCATCAATGGCATGATAGGGTTGCATACTGGCAATGACCCCTAATTCAGTAAATCTTTCGAAATCTTCTGGTGCAATATGTTGCGCATGCTCTATTCTCAGTCGTCTATCTCTTTTTCCATTTTCTTTAATAATACGTTCATAAATGGTAAGTAAAGTTTTAATTGCACTATCGCCAATAGCATGAACCATTACTTGTAGGTTTTGTTTGTCGGCTGACGAAATCCATTCATAGAGGTCTTCTTCACTATTTACAAATAGACCACTATAACTTGCTTTGTCGGAATAAGGCTCAATCAATGCTGCGGTACGAGAACCTAATGAACCATCAATAAAACCTTTTAATCCACCAGTTTTCAACCATTTGTTATTCTTCGATTCTCTGTTGGCGAGGTCATTCCAATCTGGTAGTGGTGCTACTGCGTAAATGCGAATCGATAAATCATTAGATTCTTTTAACAATTCGGCTGTATCATAGCTCGCATAAATTTTATGCAAACCGTCCATATCGTGAACGGAAGTGACACCGTGAGATGAAAAATAGTTCATCGCAGCTTTAAATGAAGACATGTTTTGTTTATCTGTAAAAGGAGGCATTTTATCAAACAATAAACTCATTGCATTTTCCTTGAAAACACCAGTTAGAGTTCCGTCTTCATTTCGAATGATTTCTCCGCCAATGATATCATCTGTGTCTCTAGTAATTCCTGCCATTTCCATTGCTAAGGAATTTGCAAGAACCGCATGCCCATCTATACGATAAATCAAAACTGGATTTTCAGAGGTATATTCGTCAATCCAATCTTTATTAGGAAGTTCACCTCCCCAAAGGGTATTGTCCCAATTTCCTTCCAATATCCATGTGCCTGAATCAATGCTTTTTGCATATTCAGCAATTCGCTTAATAAATTCTTCCTGTGTAGTTGCTTCTTTTAGATCTACACTCAAAAGACTATTTCCTCCACCGATTATATGGACATGAGTGTCAATAAATCCCGGAGTAATGAAACCACCTTTTAGGTCAATAATTTCCGTTTCATTTCCTTTTAATTTTAGAATGTCTTCATTTGATCCGACAGCTAGTATTGAATCACCAATTATTGCCATAGATTCGGCAATCACTTGTTGTTCATTTCCAGTCCAGATTTTGGCATTGGTTATTATCAGATCCGTATTTAAGATTGCCTTTTGACAGGATGAAAAGCATATTAATATTCCAATCAGTAAATAGAAATATTTTCCTGGTTTTTTGTTGTGCATTTTTTATTTTTTAATTGAGTATAACGGTTTTGTGTATGATTAGTGGCGTGTTTAAGCACCTAATTTAGCAAATAAAAACTGAATAGAAAATCCGCGAGTCCCGACGCTTCGGGATTCGTAAGTAGGCGAGAACTAGCCATTAATTATACACGGTGTTGGCATTTCGTTATTTTTTATTTTTCTTAATTGACTGTTTAATCAGACTCAAAATATATTCTAAATCCTCGTCCGAATTTATTTGTAATTCGTAATCTCCATTTCCCCAATGTCCAGTTGAAGAAACATCTCTTGTAATTCCTTTCGGGTCGTCAAGTTCTGACCAACTTTTAGTATATTTAGATATTAACTGACAACCCTTATGGTAACTACTACCTAACAATGTATAAGCTTTATAGAGCGCAGCCGACAGGTTTTAACGTGTATGCTGCGCATCCACAAACCTTATACTTTGCGGGTTGGCGGTAGTGTTTATTCCGAAGTCAATGGTTTTTTCTTTTTCCTAGAGTTTGCTTTTTTTGTCGGTCGGTTTGATAATTTCATTTTCTTTTCGGCAAAATATTTTCTCAACTCCGTTTCTTCTTCTTTTGTCAATGGGCCTTGTCCTCCTATGTAATCGGGTTCTTTTATTGGCTTTTTCATAATTTCAGATTTTTAAAATATTTATCTATAAGTTTTATTGCAGATTTAGTTTCGATTATCATCACACGTCCACCGAAATGTGTTGCACCAAGCGTTTTTTCATAATGTTCTGCCAGTTGGGACTTTGATAGAAATGAAATATTCCCTTCGTGACCTCGTTGGAATGACAATCTGCAAGCAAAAGCAACAAGGTTTCCGGGTACGCCTGCATACATTTTTTCATTACCTCTATTGAATGGCGCATTTTCAACCAAGTGCATATAAACGTGGTCTGTTTTGATTTCCAAGCACATTAGTCCTTGTATTACTGTTGGATTGCCCGAAATTGTCAATTTATAGACTTCTCTTTCAGGTTGCCTATGTTCAAATTTCCAGTCGAAAAGCCAATTGTTTTTTTTCGTTACAACTTTCAGGTCGTTTGTCGAAACTAAAGAAACGACGGTCAGGAAACTGTCTCCTGTAACCACGTGAATTGCAAATGTGTATGGCTTTAAGCTCTGGCGTCAATTGCTGACATTAAATTTCTATGATGAGCTAAATACACTTTTCTTTTTTCGTTCAAAATTGTATTTTCAAGTTTATAGTCCTTCCAAAAGTCTTTTACATCTTCGGAAATTCTATTTGAAAACAACATAGTTCCATCATCAGTAAACGAAATATATTTTAAGTCAAATAGAGAATCAATTGTGCGACTTAACAATAAGCCATTGTTTGGGTCATAAGCTTCAATGTCGTCAGGTTCTATAAATGGTTTAATATGACTGGCAATTAGCACAGGATAAGATAGATGTTCTAAAACACACATTGGTGTGCCATATATCTCCTCACATTCCTCTTGCAATTGATTTTTGTATAATCTATGTAAATATGGGTCTCTACGTTTTGCAATGGCTTTTAAATCTTCTCCAAAAATTTGTTCTGCATCTTCTTTAAAATACAGGTCGTCTCCAACAAAGACCAAATCATCTAATTTACCCAAAAGGTTATATAGATAAGCTATTTGATTATACTTTCTTTTAATAAACCCGATATCGTTTGCTTCTTTTACGTATTCTTGAAGTTCAAATTCAGTTATGAAAGTATTTGGATAAGCTTCAATATCAACAAGCATCAAAGCAATGATTTCTTCTTTGGATAGCTTTCCCTTTTCAATTAAAGTTTGAATCAGAAAATTTATCTGTTTTATTGAAGATTCATTGTTTACAGCTCTATTGAAACTTGAATTTGAATAAACAATTTTAGATAAAAGAGTTTCTCTTTTCTTATTGGTTCTCGCTTCAACATATTCTTTTGCTTGAGGGTGATACGAAACTAAAAATGAGTTAACAAAACCCATTTTAACCAATTGATTAATAGATTTTCGAATCGAAATATGGTTAATTGGATTTACTTTATAAATCTCGTCTTGAAGCCTTGAATACTTTTCTTCTGAATATTCTTCGGTTTGATAATCATCAATAAATTTGATGCAAACAGCCAAAGTATCTAAAAATTTTCTACCGTTGTAATCGGTAAAAGCATTGGTTAATTTCCAATACTCTTCATAATTCTGCTGTGGCATAAGCTTTTTTAATATTTTTTTGAGGTAATTCATTCTTTACGATAAATAAATATTCTTTATTTTTTTCTTTCTTTTCCTTTCCTGTAATTTTATAAACGTGTTTTCTCTCAATGACTTGAACATTATCCGAATACTTATTTAATAAATATAAAAGTTCACCTTTTGAAGGATAAGATGAGTTATTATAACTTAAATACCAATATTTGAAATTCGATAATCTCGAGAACAGTTTGTCAAAAAGTTCTACAGCACTATTTTTATTTATGAAGTTATTTTCGAATGGCTCTGTTTTTTTGGACGTAATAAAATTGTCTATTAAACCATAAAAGCCAAAATAATTATTCATTGTGCCAGTATATGGTGGGTCTAAATAAATAATATCTGCTTTGACTGTATCTAATAAATTAAAAATATCGTCATTGTATGCTTTGTTTTTCTTATTGTTATTAAATACAGCGTTATTATACTCATCTAAATTTTTAAGAAAATGAAATTTGAATGATTGGTTGTGATAAGCTCTTCTTCGTTTGTATTTTTCATAGCTGTATTCTTCATCTCTTAATTGAACTATCTTATCCCAATTAAGGTTAAAGCGAGAATACGGCATTTTTCTAATCATAGCTCTTCTTACAAGCGTAAAAGCCAATGATTTTTTTTCTTCTGAATCTAACCTTTCAATATTCATTCTGTACAAATCAAGCTCCTTACATTCTTCTGGAAAAAAATAAACTTCCGAATAATTGTCGAACATAAAACCCTTAAATGGTTTGCCTGAAAATATTATATCAATATCTTCTTTGTTAAGTAGCGATTCGTTGTTTTTAATTAATGCATTGGCAATATGATAGTTTATTTCTAAAATGTCATTTGTGTAAACTTCTAAACCTCGAAATTTAGCTTCGTAGCTTAAAGAACAACCTCCAGAAAAAGCATCAAAAAGCGTTTCTGCATCTTTAGGAAATTGGTCGCAAATCCATTTCGCGATTTTTTCTTTATTGCCAATATAATTGACTTTAGGATATTTAAACATTTCCGCTCATTTTGATAATTATTTTTGCAATGGCGCTGGCCATTTTTGGTGGAACAGAATTTCCTACCTGCTGTTGTTGTGATATTCTATTTCCTTTAAATATAAAGTCGTCAGGAAATGATTGCAATTTTGCAAGTTCGCGAACTGTTAATGCTCTGTTCTGTTCGTAATGAAAAATTTTACGCATATCACCTGTTACACAAACAGAAGGTTTATCACTTGCGTATTTAATGTACTTTCTAACATCACCCGATTTTGGTCTAATTTTCACAGGAATTTCGTTTCTATCTCCACCATCAGAAACAAAGCTCATTTTGATAAGCATTTGTTCTGAATGCGACATTGCAATATGGTTGGGAATTGAAGATTCCTCTCCGGATTCTAATTTTGGATATTTCGATAATGCTTCTTTTACGGAAACATATTTTTCTATTTCTTTTGGGGGAAATTCAATTTTTTGATTTGTTGAAGAGCCAATGAAAATTACTCTTTTTCTAACTTGGGGAACACCGTAATCGGCTGAATTTAAAATCTTACAATCTACTTTGTAGCCCAATTTTTCAAAATCCTTTATAATCTCCTTTCTTGTTTCTCCTTTACTGTGATTGTATAGTCGTGCGACGTTCTCCATTACAAAGAATTTTGGTTTTATAACTTTTACGACTCTTACAAATTCTTTAAATAATCTATTTCGTGGGTCGTCAACAAATTTTCTGCCAATATTTCCTGCAATACTAAACCCTTGACAAGGTGGTCCGCCAATCACAACATCGATTTCGTCAAACTCTTTGAGATATTTTATTTCAGAATCAGATAATGCACAAATGTCTTTTTCGATAAGTTGATGATTCGAAAAGTTATGTTTGTATGTTTCGCAAAAACTTGGCTCAATATCAACAGAAAAGACATTTTGAAAACCTATGTTGTCAAAACCTAAAGAGAAGCCACCAGCTCCAGAAAATAAATCTATATATTTTAATTTTGTTTTCATAAATCTAATTCTGCTTGTTTAACATTTGTATTCTTCAAATAGTTTGCAGTGTCTTCAGCTACTGAAAAAATTGAATCCGAACATTTGTATTTAAATGCTTCCCTTGCAAATTTATCTGCGAAGAATAAATCAGTTATTCTTTGTAATTCTAATTCGAATAAAGTAGCGAGTGATTTGAGTTTAGATTTGCTAAATTTTTGAGTACCGTTTTCAATTCTACTAATTGCACTTGAATTAATTCCGATTTTCGCTCCAAATTCAGTTTGTGTCCATTCTCGTTTTTCTCTTTCCGTTTTAATGAAATGTCCGAAACTTGCCATATTTACAATTTTATCAAAAAAGGATTTGACCTATTTTTAGCAAATGTAATAATTATTTGCGATTTTTGTATCAAGTCCGTGATTTTTTTTTGCGGTGGAAAGAAACAGCTCTTTTATTTTTTTGAGCTTTGGCTTGTGTGGTGGGAAAAAATAAATGTGCTGTTTGTGCGGTGGGCTTATTCGGATGGATTTTTAATTGAATTTCGGATTTTTTTTCAGCTTGTTGCCAACGTGTTATATAGTAACTTTTATTACTCATATCCCGTAAATAAGTCAGGATATGGTAAGTTTTTTGTTACTGTTATCCTGAAAAGATAATTTATTTTGTTTTTTAGCATAATAACTAAAAAGATAGAGAGACAAAAAATAATCTATTTTTTACAAAGTCAAGACCTTACTTTTTAACCAATCTACGCATAGCCACCCATTGTTTAAGCATATCCCTAGCATTTTGCGCAGGATAACCCAAAACAGTTTCTCCAGCTTTTACGTTATTCATAACTCCAGAGCCTGCACCAACTGTAGCACCGGATGCTATGGTGGTATGATCTTTTATAGACGCACTTCCACCAATAATAACACCATCACCAAGCGTTACAGAACCAGCTAAACCACTATGGCCAGCCATAATACAAGAGCGTCCCATAACACTATTATGTGCTATTTGGACCAGATTATCAATTTTACAACCATCACCAATTATGGTAGAGCTAAATTTTGCTCGATCTACACAAGAGTTTGCGCCAATTTCAACATAATGACCAATAATAACATTTCCTATTTGTGGTATTTTAGTTAAGCCTCTGCCATCATCACTTGGTCGGTAACCAAATCCATCAGCACCAATACTCACATTAATATGAAAAATACAATGGCTACCTATAATACAACGTTCTCTTATAACAGTTCCGGACCAAACAATTGTATTATTACCAATTATGGTGTCATCAAAAACACAAACATTGGGATAGAGCATAACGCCTTTGCCTAATTCTACATCTTTGCCAACATAACAGTTTGCCCCAATTTTACAACCATTTCCTATTTTTGCTGTTTTATGAATAACTGCGGTGGGATGCACATCGGTTTCAAATTCTGGAGCAGGCGGATTAAAAAGTTCTAAAATTTTTGCCATGGCTAAATCTGCATTTTTTACTTTTATTAATGCGCGATTTTCTCCTGGTTCAACTGTTAAATTATCATTTATAATGGCAGCACAAGCTTTAGAATCAGGCCAATGCTTAACATATTTTAAACTTCCTATAAAAGTGATATGATTATTTTTTGCATTATTTAATTGCTCAGGACCATCAATTACTTGTGTTGTGTTCCCAATTAATTCGCCTTGTAAAATAGTATTAATTTCATTTATGGTATATGACTTCATTTAAGTTTTGTTGGTGGTTAGTTGTAAATCTACTAGAAAAAAAACAGAAAAACTTATTTTTCATCTTCTATTCTGTTTTCATCAAAGGCTGAGGGTAAAATTTATTCCTAAATTATTACCCTCAGCCTTTGATGAAAA